>NZ_CP139301.1:0-338736 GCF_034092395.1 Prochlorococcus sp. MIT 1307
ACGGTATTGAACTTTTCCTGAGGATGGTATGCATTAACTATGTTTTGACTTTATGGAGAATGGGGGGATGAGCATCATCAAAAAATTGTAGGGATTTGATGATTAAGTAACTCTTCGTTTCAGCCGATTTTTATAAGAGCTGCCTTTATAAAGATAAATCTTCTTAAAAGTTTGGGCTAAATCAAGTGGAGGCAAGGGCTTCTCTTAAGAGAAACTTTTTAGAGCTCCCTTCTTCACTCTTTCTTGAGAAATGAGATTTTGCCAAGAAGTGCTTAGATTCAACCTCCTATTCAAAAAGGGCAGTGCCAAAGGGCAATGAGCTGTGGAGCAAGGTCCAGGAAGCCCTTCAGCAAAATTTAAGTAAGCCCACTTTTGAAACTTGGATTCGACCTGCTCGATGCAGGAACTTTTGTGAAGGAGAACTGACTCTTGAGGCCCCTAATAGCTTTTCGAGTGATTGGTTGCGGAAAAACTATGCTCAGACAATTCAAGAGGTTGCGACTGAAATTTATGGCAAGCCTATTCGGGTAATTGTTAAAGCCCAAGAAGAGGAAGAGCTTCCTAAAGCAACTATGCCTTCTGGAATATTGGGATCACCTTCTCTTTCCCCTCCTAAGGAGCCCAGCCCTGTATTGAATGGTCCCAAAAGGGTGCTTCCGGGATTGAACATGAGATATGTCTTTAACAAATTTGTTGTTGGACCTAATAGTCGGATGGCACATGCGGCTGCTTTGGCTGTGTCGGAGTCTCCGGGCCGTGAATTTAATCCTTTGTTTATCTGTGGTGGGGTTGGCCTTGGTAAAACTCACCTAATGCAGGCGATTGGTCATTATCGATTGGAAATAGACCCAAATGCCAAGGTCTCATATGTCTCAACAGAGACCTTCACAAATGATTTGATTCTTGCAATTAGAAAAGACGGTATGCAGGCATTTAGAGATAGATATAGGGCTGCTGATTTGATCCTTGTTGATGACATTCAGTTTATTGAAGGAAAGGAATACACACAAGAAGAGTTTTTTCACACCTTTAATGCTTTGCATGAAGCTGGTCGACAGATTGTTATTGCTAGTGATCGACCTCCTAGTCAGATTCCTCGCCTTCAAGAACGTTTGATCTCTAGATTTTCAATGGGATTAATTGCTGATATACAAGCTCCTGATTTAGAAACCAGAATGGCGATTTTGCAAAAGAAGGCAGAACAGGAACGGATGAAACTACCTAGAGAATTGATTCAATTCATTGCAGGAAGATTTACCTCGAATATTCGTGAACTTGAAGGTGCGTTGACGAGGGCAGTTGCCTTTGCTTCCATTACTGGTCTGCCAATGACCATAGAGTCAGTTGCTCCCATGCTTGATCCAAATGGTCAAGGAGTCGAAGTAACTCCTAAGCAGGTAATTGACAAAGTATCTGAGGTGTTTGAAGTTTCCCCTGAAGAAATGAGAAGTACGAGTCGGCGGCGCCCTGTTAGTCAAGCACGTCAAGTTGGGATGTACTTAATGCGCAGTGGAACAGATCTGAGCTTGCCGCGTATAGGGGAGGTGTTTGGAGGGAAGGATCACACTACGGTTATGTATGCAATTGAGCAGGTTGAAAAAAAGTTGTCGAGTGATCCTCAGATAGCCAGTCAGGTACAGAGAGTAAGAGATTTATTACAGATTGACTCACGGAAGAGACGTTAATCCCATTTTGCTTTTGGAGGTAGAGAAAACAATTCATATATCTACTTTAATGATAGGCCTCTTTGAGGCGGCCATAAAAGTTTATTGGTCAAACGATTTTGGACTGTCTTTGATGAAAGGCATTGGATTTTGATCGAAACGGTTTTTGGTATCTATAGCCGGACCTTGTTGTGAACTATCTAACTGAGCAGTTTTTTCGAGGGCTTTCCGAAATTTTCTTGCTGATAGTAATGGCATGTCTCTAGGCACTGAAATACGATCTTTTAAGTAGCGCAAACCTTGAGCACTGCCTTCTTGAGGTAAACAAGGCTCTCCTTTAATCATTAGCGTTAGTGCGGCCCGTAAAGGTTGATCAAATAAGTTGGACCCTAATGGATTTAAAGCTATAAGGTTTTGCCGATGCTTGAGAACTCTTGATAGGGCAACCGATTCTGGGTTTTGACTGTTCGATTCTTGTTCTGTAGAGAATGACATTTCAAACTCTCCTAGTCCTTCGCCTGAATCAATAGCTAATGAAAATTGCTTTTGCTTGGTGTTGGAATTGACCCAACATCCTCCCATTTGAGGTGGAAGATCGTGTGCATGGGTATGCATGTCTCCCTGCGTTCCTCTGTATACCTCAAGAGCCTCTAAGGACTTGAACCACGTACCTATTTTGGGATGTTCTTCACGAAGATTTAGTCCTTTGTAGTAGGCAAGAGAGGCATTCATTCTTTCAAGATAAGGAATGAACACCACATCAGAGCTTCCTGGAAAGGACTTGCCAGAACTATGAAATACAGGGTCCAACCATGGCTCTTGATTAACTATTAATTGTCGCTCCATTTCTCTTGCGACTTCCTGAAAGTGCTCTTTGCGTTGGTTTTCTTGCCTTTGAATGAAAGCAGAGTTGCAAAGCCAAACACACCAAGCCTGAAACAGTTTTCGTTCAAGACTTCTTAATTCAAGACTTCTAGGAGCTGTCAATGGTGTTCCCAAAGGACCGAAAGTATCTTCAAGCTCTAACAGTATTTGGTCGCTTTCTGTATAAAGTCGGTTGTCAATCTCTAGCGCTGGAAGCATTCCTGAAGGTACCTTTTTTGTATACCAACTTTCTTTGTTTCCATAGCAACGCATGGTGACTTTCCTTACTTTGTAAGGAATTCGCTTCCATTCCAGCCAAAGCCAGACTTTCTGGCAATATGGGCACCAAGCGTGATGATCTCTGTAGAAGGTAACCCTTAAATTTTCAATAGGTTGCCCAAAGAGACGTAATAAGGCATATGAGTTTGTAGGCCCCTGAATACGGTCAGAATCGTCAGAGACAAATTGTGAGAGCTCTTCCCAACTAAGAGGAGTAGACAAGTTCTGTTTAATACCCATTTCGAAGAATTGATGAATGTGTGTGAATTTGTAGCTTGTTCTCTTTGACTTGGCTAAAGATGTTTCGCTTTGCCTTTATTTAGGCAATAAAAGGTATGGGAATATTTCCCTAATTATATAAAACTTCTATATTTAAATAGGGCTTAATTGATTCCCATCACTTTTATTCCTGTTACGAGTATACCCATCCCTACAACACAAGCATTCACAATGCCCATACCAACACCTCCAATTGTAATTACTCCCATTGATACTCCTCCTATTGCAATTACTCCCATTGGGACTATCCCAATAGCAATGACACCTCTAGGGGCAATTCCAAAAGAAAATAGCTTAATTTTTAACTTGTCATGATCATTTTTATATTTTTGAAGGTCTGTTTTGTCAGTCACCTTTGTTCTTAAATACTTTTCACCCTATCTCCTTTTCCCTCCTCTAATTATTTGTTGACCAATAGTTAACATAGTTAAATTTTAGGTGGAATACTCATTGCTTAAATCTTTTTGACAGGTTCTTGTCACATTTAAGTTCTCAAGCTATTTCATTTATTCCTGATTCTCTCATGTCCCTTATTGAAAGCTATTCGCCAGCAATGTGAAAGTAGCCCTATTGAGAACAGTAGCTCAAAGATTTCTTGGTCATTTCGAATTTGTTTTATTGTTGAGGCATATGAGATATCAAAATAGAAATAGAATAATGCCACAAAGAGAAAGTAGAGGCTATAACGTTTTGTTGGGAAGGCATCGATATTTGGCCATACTTTCCAACCTACCCATCCAAGTAATATGCAAGATATTTCAAATGAAGGATCTAAAAGTATATGATGAAAGAATGCAGTATTATGTAAATTTGACTCCCCCTGAATATTGATATCCCTTAAAGCATTGAACCCAAAACCTGTTATACGCTCACCCCAGCTTATTTCTTCACCTGCTACAAAAAAGCAAATTAATGTAATTGCAAGCCATGCAAACCACTTAATGTTAATTCCAGAGCGCCTCCTTTTCCAGAGGACTAATGAGGAACAAACAAATGCAGTTGCAAAAGCTATAAACTGAATCCATTCAAGTGGACCGTCTTCTGCTCTACACCAATCAAACCAACTAATACCTATTACATCTCTTCCATAAGGAAGTATATATACAAAACCATAAATAAATATCAAATAAATTACTGGGAAGATGTCAACCTTAGTTTCTAAATTTCCCCAAGGTGTCCTAACCACTTCGGGGGGTGCGGATGTGAAAGGGTTGAGAATTCTAGGTAGAGAAGCCACTAAGATGTTTTTTAGTATGTTTAAATCTGACATAAAGATTGCTCTTTTGGTTGAATTAAAAGTTCTGTTTAAAGCAATACTTTGCATTTCTCATGAGAGGGAAGGGATACTGTGATGCCAAATTTGCGGCCTGAAAAATTTATTAATAAACCGGTTGAAGTTATTTCCACTCCTAGAAAAGAGCATTCTTCTTCAAAGGCAAAGAGGACTTTCATTTGGCTTTGGTTTGGGCAGCTTGTTTCGAATCTTGGAACCCAAACAAGTCTTTATGCTATTGGGCTTTGGTACTTTTCTAAAACTCAAGAGTTATCTGATTTTGCACTGGTTGCCTTAGTTGTTCAATTAGCAAGAATCTTAGTTCTTCCTCTTCTGTCTAAGCGTTTGGCTACATGGTCAAGGAAGCGAGTGATGTTGATTGCCAATGGAATAGGGGCTGTTTGTACACTTGCTCTTGCCATGCTTCTTCTTCGAAGTAGCAGCATGGCGCCATTGCTAGCAGTTTTATCTATACAAGCTTTTGCCGCAATGGCAGAAGCCACTTTGATATTGAGTTTTTCTTCGTTAATTCCAGTTTTGATTGCTGATAAAGAAATACTCGTTCGAGCTAATGGGCTTTTTGCTACTACGGACAGTTTGGTTTTAACTATGGCCCCTTTTTTGGGAAGTTGGTTATCAGGCTTACTTGGATTACAAGGTGTTTTGAGCTTGGATGGGTGTAGTTTTTTTCTTGCACTTATTTGTGTTTTAAAGGCTCCATGGTCAAGCAATTTTGTTGGCCATTCGGATGGGATCCATCAATGGAGCAATTTGAGCTTTTTACAAAATTGGAAGCGATTTAATTCTTTATGGCTGACTATGCCCTTAGCGCGAGTCATTTTTGTGATTAGTACTGCTGTTGCCTTTTCTTATGCGGCTACTGAGGTTCTTTTCCCTGCTTGGGTTGCTGTAGCTTTTGGCACTAAACAGATGGCCATTGTTTTGATTGTTGCAGCTTTGGGCTATTTGATTGGCTTTTTAGCATGGCGGCAAAAGATTGGTCTTTATTGGAACCGTGTTTGGGTAATTGTGCTCTTGATTCAATCTTTGATTTTGATGGGAGCTGGGCTGCAGATTTTTTCTGATAATCAATTGATTTGGTTCATGGGATTATTTTTCTTCTCTTCTGGGTTGCCAATAGTGATGTCATCTATTCAGCAATTTTGGAGTGAATTGGTGCCAGCAGAAGAGTTGCCAGAGATTTTTGCTTTGCGCTATATATTTGAATGGACCGCAAGATTAATTGCTTTTCTAACTGTTTCAATTGCTGTGGATAATTTCTTGACGCCAGCTTTGCATTGGCCCCATTTGCCTTTTTGGATACAAACTTCTCTTGGGATAGGTGAGGGGCGTTCTATTGCTGTGGCTTTAGGGGGGGTTGGATGGGTGCTCGCTTTATCGATATGGAGCCAATCTGAGAATATAAAATCTAGGAAAGCTAGGGCTGGTTGCTCTTGATGAAAGACTGGGCCTATGAAGGTTTTAATTCTTACTTCTAGCGGTGGCACAGCTCATGATGCCGCAGCCTATTCAATTAAAAATTGGCTGAGGTATTGGGACCCCACTGGGTCAGTTTTAGTCGAACATTTACTAGAGAAATCTAGTTTTATAATGCGTTCAAGTGTAAAATTTTATAATTGGATTCAGAAATATTGGCCATGGCTTCATCAGATCTATTGGCGCCTAGTTGAATTTGAAGATTTTCTTAAGCCAGGAACGGTTATTTTTGGTCGAAGTTATTTCATTCGCTTGCTTCGAGATTTTTCTCCAGAACTAATTATTTCTACGCACCCTCATATCAATCGAGGTCATTTTGATCTAGCAAAGAGAGTTATTGGCCCTTCACTACGAACAATCACCTGCTGCACTGAGATATATGGTGGCTTTGGTTTTAGCCGTAATTGGTTAACGAGAAAGGCAGATGTTTTTTGGGCGCTAACTCCAGAAGTCGCAGAAGAGGTTTTTAAAAGAGGATACAAAAATATGCGGTTAGAAATACTTGGCCCTTTATTTGATCCATCTTTTGAGGATCTCCTTGATTTTCCTTTGCAAGAATTAGAAGGTTTGCAATTACCACTCCTTATTCTTGGAAGTGGTGCTAATGGAGCTAATAATCATTTGAATTTGTTAAATACATTACTTCCGTTATCTGGTCAGATCCGTGTAGTTGCTTTATGTGGTAAGCGTGAGAGCCTTAAAAAAGATGTGCACAAATGGGCTTCACTTCATCCTGCATTAGAAGTTGAGGCTCTTGGATTTCAATCTCCTGAAGAAATGGCTAAGCTTTATCTTCAGGCTTGGGCACTGGTTGCTAGACCTGGAGCGCGAACTGCTACTGAGGCCTTAGCAACAGGTTGTGTGCTGATATTTAATGGATTCAGTACCACGATGCCTCAGGAGCTACTTGCTCGACGTTATTTTTCTAATTACGGCATAGATGTTGCTATTAATAGACCTGAAAAGCTTTTGCATATTCTCAAAGGTTGGTTAGATCACCCTCAAAATTATTCTCGACTTAAAGATCTTTATCGTTTAAACCTCTTAAAAGGAAATCGAGAGGGAATTAGACAATTGATCATGGAGTCTGCTTAATGCCTGTTCGCGAACCGATTGCAATTGTTGGCATTGGTTGCCGCCTTCCTGGCGGGATTGATACTCCTGAGAAATTTTGGGAAATTCTTTCTGAAGGTAAAGAGGTTGTAACCGATATCCCCTCTGAAAGATGGGATATTGACTTTCACTTTGACTCAGACCCCAAAAGACCTCTCACTCAGCATGTTCGTCGTGGTGGTTTTTTGGAAAATATTGATTACTTTGATCCAGGTTTTTTTGGAATTACTCCACGTGAAGCTATTTGCTTGGATCCTCAGCAGAGAATGTTGCTTGAGGTTGCTTGGCGCTCAATGGAAGATGGGGGACAACCTGTTGAATTATTACGTGGCCGACCAGTTGGAGTATTTATCGGCATATCAAGTGCCGATTACAGCTCACTTTTATGGGCATCTAAAGAAGACTATGCAACTCCTGATAATGAGCCTTTTATTTTACCTGGGAATACAGGATGTATCGCGGCCAATAGAATTTCGTATTTTCTAGATCTGAAGGGCCCCAGTTTTACTGTTGATACCGCTTGTTCCTCTTCATTGGTTGCTGTTCACCTTGCTTGTGAAAGCCTTTGGAGAGGAGAGTCTGAGTTGGCGATTGCAGGTGGGGTACAAGCTCTTATTCACCCTGGAATTCAGATGAGCTTTTGTAAGGCGGGGTTGCTGTCTCCTGATGGTCGATGTAAGAGCTTTGATGCTGATGCAAATGGCTATGTTCGGTCCGAAGGCGCAGGAGTAGTGCTATTAAAACCATTATCTGATGCAATTCGATGTCGAGATCAAATTCATGCTGTCATTCGAGGCTCGGCTGTTAACTCAGATGGTCGCAGCCAAGGGATTGCGGCACCAAGTCAACGCTCACAAGCTGCTTGCATAAGGGATGCCTTTCAAAAAGCAGGAATAGACCCAGTAGACACTCAATATGTTGAGGCTCATGGTACAGGTACCCGTCAAGGAGACCCAATTGAGTTGAGGGCCTTAGGCTCTGTTGTTGGATCAAAACGCTCGAGGGAGCAACCTTGTCGTGTTGGCTCGGTGAAAACTAATCTTGGGCACGGGGAGACAGTGGCTGGTATTACAGGGCTAATTAAGGCGGCTTTATGTATAAGAGAAGGTAAGTTGCCACCAAGCTTGCACTTCTGCTCTCCCAACCCATCAGTAAATCTCTTTGATTTGGGCTTGCAAGTGCAATCTAGTCTTGAGGCTTTCCCTCAGCCTTTAGCACCATTAGTGGTGGGTGTTAGCTCGTTTGGGTTTGGTGGAACTAATTCTCATGTGGTATTAAGTGATTCACCTCAGCCTGAACTCCATAACAAGGAAGATATATCTGTAGAACCACCTCTCAACATTCTCTGCCTTTCGGCTCGTAGTAAACCTGCATTGAATGAATTAATTCAACGTTATGGAGAATTCATTACTAAAAACCCGCAATTAAATCTAAATGACATTTGTGCTAGTACTAATATTGGTAGGAGTTCTTTTCCATATCGCTTCATTGCAGTAGCAGCTGATTTTGATGATCTAATTGCACAACTTGAAGGGAAAGTTGCACCGGCATGGAGAGGAGAGCTCTCCTTAAGTTTAAAGGAGAATCATTCAATTGCTTCTTTCCCAAAAGAACTTCAACTTGGATTGATAGCAACTGAAGGACGAGATAAGCTCGAAGCTCTTGCTATTGCTATTGGCAAAGGTTACAAGGTTGATTGGAATCTTTTTTACTCACAATTCCCTCATAAATGGATTGCTTTACCTGGGCATCCGTTTTTTAGGCAAAGGTATTGGTGGAGTCGAATTGAAGACAAGTCTTCAATTACCAGCCTTTGGTTAGATCATTTAGATAAGAACCCTTCTAAAGAGAGAGGTTTGACTAATGATCACTCTTTAGCAAAGCTTCAAAAACTTAATTTGCCTGGCGCTGTTGAACACTATCAAGGCTTTTTGGATTCTTCTAAATATTTTGATTTGACCGACCATCGTATTCGAGACGTTGTTGTCTTTCCAGCCGCAGGATACTTGGCATTAGCGTTGAAATTGCAACAAGAAAGTTGTCAATTGTTGAAATTGCGATCTTTTCAACTGAATAAACCTTTGAAGGCATCTGGTAAATCAACGCAATTCCATGCACTTCTTGATCAAGGAAGATTGCAATTCTTCAGCAATGACTCTGCTCAAGATGAGTGGAAGTGTCATGGTCAATTGTTAGTTGTCTGTGGAGAGAACATAGCTTTTGAGTCAATTCCTTCGATTCCGCCAAGATCAAGGGACTCTCAATCTATAGACATAAAAGCTTTTTATAAAGGCTTAGGAAAAATCGGGTTAAATTATGGCACTTTTTATCAATCCATCACTTCACTTGAGGCAATTCCAGGGCAATCATGGGCTGAGATCGTCAGGCAAGGGAAGGCTCCAGATCGGTGCTTAATTGATGGCTGTTTTCAGACAGTGGCTGCTTGTGTTGATGGGTCATTAGCTAATAGTCAACTTTTTTTGCCTGTTGGTCTTGATGAAATCAATCTTTCGAAATGGCCATTGCCTGATCAATTTCAGTGCCATGCCGCTTTAAGAACTTTGGAAGGCAATGAAAGCACTCTTGTTGCTGATTTGATTCTTGATTCTAATGGCGAATCCTTTGGCCAAATTATTGGGTTAAAGCTTAGACGTTTAACACGCTCATTGATTGATCTCCTTTTTCCACCGAAGGAAGTTTTATTTGATGGACCAGATCTATTTCAAACCTCTTGGACCTCTTTCCAAAATGATTCGGAAAATTTGCCTTTCTCAACTGACCAGAAGATTTGTTTACTAGGTATGAATAAATCAAGGGCAACTGGATTGAGTGATTGGGCTAATAGTAAAAATTTAGAATTCCAAACCTTAGAAAATGAAGCAGATTTGGACTTTGAATCTGCCATGGTTGTTTATTGGCCAGATACCTCTCATGGGGAACCTGAATTTGCGGTAAATAAATTGCTTCAGTTAATTCAGCATTTAAATATTCATCAGGTCAAATCATTCTTGTTGATTTTGGAGGGGGATGGACCAGTAAATAGTTCTATGACCTCATTTATGCGGACTACATCCTTGGAAATCCCTTCATGTCCATTTACCGTACTGCATCTACCTAAAGAGTTAGAAAATAAACTAGAGGTGGATTCCTGGAATCAAATTTGGAGTTCTGTTGAGAAAACATCAGAGCTCCGGTGGAGTGATGGTGAATTGCAAATACCACAACTAACTCACATGGATGATGAACGTTTCCGGATAGCAACTCATGGCATTGGGCGTTTAGAGGACCTACATAAAAAAAGGGTTGTTGAGACGTCACTTTTACCTAATGAAGTAGAAATAGCGGTTGAATCGACTGGCCTTAATTTTCGTGATGTTCTTAATGCTTTAGGCCTGCTTAAAGAGCATGTAGCTTCTTTAGGAATTGAAGATGAGAAAAACTTGCCATTTGGGGGGGAAGCCGTTGGTCGTGTAATTGCATTGGGATCAAATGTTGACTCATCTCTTATGGGTAGGAGAGTTATTGCTTCCCTTACAGTTGGAAGTCTTGCAAGTCATGTCATAGCGAACTCGGACTTTTGTGTTCCTTTGCCAAATGGCATGACTATTGAGGAAGGAGCAAGCTTTACGACAGCATTTCTTACAGCCATTTATGCTTTGAATAACCTTGCAAAGCTAAAGCCGGATGAGTTTGTTCTTATTCATGCCGCTGCAGGTGGGGTTGGTCAAGCTGCGTTGCAAGTTGCCAAACGAGTAGGTGCCCGCATCCTTGCGACAGCAAGCGCTCCTAAACAATCAGCTCTTTTACTCCAAGGAGTTGAGGCTGTCTATGATTCTCGAAGTATTGAATTTGCTGATCAGGTTCTCGACCATACAAATGGTCGAGGGGTTGATGTTGTCATTAACAGTCTTAAAGGCGAGTGGGTAGAGGCTAGTTTTCGCTCTCTTGTTAAGGGTGGGCGTTTTATAGAGCTAGGAAAGATAGATGTTTGGAGTAAGCCTGAGGCTTTTAGGCGCCGTCCCGATGTTAATTACTTACCCTTTGATTTGTTGGATGTAGCAGCAGCGCATCCAAAGATCTTGCGAAGTTTATTAATTCAGCTGGTGAAAGATTTTGAAAGAGGATTGTTTCAGCCTCTTCCTCTAGAAGTTTGGCCTTTAGAAAAATGTGAGGATGCTTTTAGATATATGGCACAGGCTCGTCATATAGGTAAGGTGGTCATCAATCAGCCTAATAAAGCTGAGCCTATTGCGATTTCCTCTAATGCAACCTACCTAGTTACAGGTGCATTTGGTGGAATTGGCAAGAAATTAATTTCATGGCTAGCACAGAAAGGTGCTAGCTCACTGATATTGGTTAGTCGCTCAGCGAACAGTCCTGGAGCGAGTGCATTTAAGATTTTAGCAGAACTCGAGGAGGCAGGAGTAAACTGTACTTGTATCTCCTATGACTTGTCGACAAGCCGATTTGAATCGACTCGTACAGAGGACTCACTTGTTCAAACTATTAAATCATTACCGAAAGATAAGCCGTTACGAGGAATTTTTCATGCTGCAGGAGTCCTTAATGATACTTCCTTTAGCAATCTCAACTCTGATATCTTGAATTTTGTTATGGCACCGAAGCTTGAGGGATGGCGCCATATTGAAAAGTTGGTTGGAAAGACTTCGAAATTAGAATTTATTATAGGATTCTCATCAGTTGCGGCATTGCTTGGCTCACCTGGACAAGTGGCTTATGCGGCTGCTAATGGAGCAATGGAAGGTTATTGCAATCCTAATGAGTCAAGACCAGTACGTTTGTCAATACAGTGGGGTCCTTGGCATGGAGATGGAATGGCTTCCGGATTGGAACGCCGCTTTGAAAGAGTTGGTATTCGTATGATTGAGTCATCTAAAGCTTTAAATGTACTTGAGAAGCTTTTATATAGAGGGAAGGGCGGTGTTGTGTCTGTTCTTGATAACGATTGGGAGAAGCTTTCTTCTCAAGCTTCTCCTAGGCAACATAGTTGGTTTTCTACTCTATTGAAAAATTCAGGCCCTTCTCCATCAGAGAAACTATGGAAAAAATTAGAACATCGCACTGAGGTCGAACGTCAACTGTTTTTGATGGAGGAACTACGCAAGCTTTTGATAAGTGTAATGGCGGCAGAAGTAGACGAAGAGTCGTTTGATTCTTCGTCTATAGATTCGAGTGATTCTTTATTTGATCTGGGATTGGATTCATTAATGGCTGTTGAGTTCGCGTCGATTGTGCAAGCTGAGTTAGGGATTCGTTTAGACCTTGATGCGTTTTCTGAAGACCCAAGTCTAGATGGACTTGCGACGGTGTCATTAAGGCAGATAACACCTCATACAAACCAATACTTTAATGATGGCTTAGATTTATCGAAAGAAGCCAGATTAGATTCGCGTTGGACATGTCCTAGTACTTCAAAAGAAGAGGCTCCAGGTAAGAAAATTCTCATTACAGGTAGCTCAGGATTTCTTGGAGCTTATCTTTTGGCAGGCCAGTTGCGACGTTGGCCCGATATTAGAGTTAATTGTTTAGTACGCGCGACATCGAAAGAACATGGAATGGAGCGGATTAAATCTAATTTGTGCCGTTTTGATCTTTGGGATTCGGTTTGGGAGAAAAGACTAGAACCCGTTATTGGAGATTTATCTTTACCTTCTTTTGGGCTTGATTCAGAAACCTTTTCAGGACTGGCAAGGGACCTAGGCGGAATTCTTCACAATGGCGCTCAGTTGAGTCAGATGGCGCCTTATGCACAGCTTTCTGCTACTAACGTAGGAGGAACAAAGGAAGTTTTAAGGCTCGCTGCTTTAGACAATCCGATTTGTGTCGAATTCATTTCTAGTGTATCTGTATTTGAATCAGCAGCATATAGAAATCGTGAGCTGCTAGAAGACCAAGATCTAAACAATTGGAAGGGTATTCATATTGGCTATTCACAAACAAAATGGGTTAGTGAGCGGTTGGTCTTGGAGGCAGGGAAGGCAGGGTTGCCGGTTTCAGTGTATAGACCTCCTTTGATAGGAGGCCACTCTAAAACTGGGTACTGGAATCAAGGTGATTTGCTTCAGAGGTTGCTTCAGGGGTGCTTGGTTCTTGGCAAAGTTCCACAGCTGGAATGGGAGCTTGATTTGGTACCAGTTGACTACGTTTCTGATGCTGTTTCTGCTTTGGCTTGGAGTTCCGAAGCCAAAGGACGCTGTTTTCATTTGCAGCATCCACGTCCGCTAATGCTTAATGATCTCCTTAATCAACTCCTCTCTGAGGGTGAGGCTCTCGAGCAAGTCCCGATGGAGCAGTGGTTGCATGCTATTGATTCGCACCCTAAAAACCCACTATATCCATTACGCACATTCTTTAAGAAGAGATGGGGAAGAGAGCAGCTTACATATCCTGAACTTAATGCTCTAGGGGTGAGAGCACGCCCAAGTTGTCGAATTACTCAATCTATACTTGAGTCCATGAATGTGCACTGCCCTGATTTTCAGGACTTGATTAAGCCTTGGGCTAGAACTCTCCTAGGGAGTTCTAGCCCAAGTGTTACATGAGTAGTTGGGTTTCTTCTGCACTGTTGCTTGTGTTGGCTTTACAAGCTTTTCTTGTGATTTTGTTTTCTTGGCAAATTAGATGTCGACGTCTTGAGCGATTAAAATGGCATAAATCACCAATGGGTGGTTGGCCGACTGCTGAGATTGTTTTGTGCTTGCGCGGCGCGGATGAAAGGCTACCAGAAATGTTGGAATCAATCGCAAAGCAAGAATATCTTGGGGATTGGCGACTACAAATTGTGGTTGACTCCGTTAAAGACCCATCCTGGAAAATTGTCAATGAATTTATTGCACTACAGTTCCAAAACGCTCGCTCTAATGTTGCTTGGAAAGAAGTACGACTTCAAGTACTACGAGAAAGGCCATTAATGGGCTCACTGAAATGTGCATCACTTCTACAAGCCTTTGATTCTTTAGATTCTGATTCTGCTGTGATTGCGATAGTTGATGCAGATGCTGTTGTTAGCCATAAGTGGTTGTCTCAGCTTGTGTTGTCATGTTGCCAACCTGGGGTCGGAGCAGTGTCGGGTAATCGCTGGTTTATTCCAGATCAATTTACTTTGATGAGCTGGAGCCGATCTGTGTGGAATGCAGGTGCGTTAGTTCTTATGACCTTGCTTGCTATCCCTTGGGGTGGATCTTTAGCAGTGCGACGAGAAGTAGTCGAGGCAGGTGAATGGAAGAAATTACTTGGTTCTGGCCTTTGTGAGGATACTGGTTTGCTAGAACCTTTAAGGAAATTAGACCTTCGCTTTGTCTTTAGACCTGAATTATTGGTAGTGAATAGAGAGACGAGTACAAATCTTTTTTCTTTGACCAAATGGATTGGACGTCAATTGCTAACGGCACGCCTTCATCATTCCGCTTGGCCATTAGTAGCATTACACGGTTTTAGTACATTTCTGTTGCTTTTGGCAGCAATCTTTCATAATGAATGGCAAGCTGTTTTGATTTATGAGTTGGGCTGTTTGGGTTTGTTGGTATGGATTGAGATCATTGCTATGCAACGCCCGCCATTGTCGGTATGGAAGTGGGCAATTGCCTTGTTCCCTGGTCAGATTATTAATGGAGTTGCGACCATACATGCGTTCTTTGCAAGGAAGGTGGAGTGGAGCGGAGTTATCTATAAAGTTGCTTTAAAGCCTCGAGGTGTAATGCTTATGGACTCTTCAGAATAAGTTCGCGAAGTATCAACATAGAATTCTTCATGTTTTTATCGAAATGCTTGTTAAACAATGGCTTTAGGAATCCTGGTAAGGCTGGTTCTACTTTGATCCTATGTGCAATCAGAGTTCCTTTCCTTACTGGAATTAGGAACCAATTACCTTCAAGTGTATGAATAAAATCTCCTCGTAGAAGCTTATAAGTCAGCATGCTTTTTGGGTGCTCTTTTATTTCTATTAAAGCCTTGATTTTTAAACCAAAGGTGTAAGGACCTTTATACGTTTGCTTTATCTGAAGCTTCTGATTACTTTGATTAATTATCTCGACCTCTTGGATATCAGGCATCTGGAGAGCAGTGCTTTCATAACGTGTGAGCACATCCCAGGCCTTGTTAGGAGGAACTGCAACTATCATTGAAGTAGTAGTTTCTCCTTCAATTCTGCGCAGGACCGGCTCATCACTTTGGGCTTTAGAGGAAGTTATCCCTATGGGGAGGCTTAAGGTCAGTACTAAGAAAAGAACACTTTTTAAGGAATTCCTTCGCCATTGTTCGTTTTGTCCAAATCCAGTAACTACAGTCATGGTGAGATTTTTCAGGCAGAAAGATGTCGCTCTTCTTTTGACCCTCAAATATCATCTCGCACTTACTTTATAAGTGGTTTTGATCCAAGAGGAGCGGCCCATTACAAGCGTTTGTTTCAGCTTGAACTTAGGACACTTGGTTGGCGACTGGGAAAAAGCTTTAGTACTGAGTTCATGACACGTTGGACATTGGACCAAACTGATGGGGGGCTTACTTCTTCCCCCTCTGATTTTTGTTTTCTTCATTGGGATGACATTGCTAGGAGCAATTGGCCACGAAGCCCTTTGCTGATCTTGTGGCAATACGCTGGAGTTGCATGGTTTTATTTGTTTAGAGGCCGCTTATTTCACCTGGCAAATCTTTGTCCTGGGGTTGCTTTATGTGGAGCCTATCCTTTGCTTTTCATCGCATTCTCCTTTTGTTTGGCTTGTTTGTCTATACCTTTAACTATTGCTGCCTTAAAGGTTTTTACGGGCCTTCAGTTAATTCAACTTTTTAGCGGTGTATTGGTAGGTTTAGGTGTTTTATACTTCGCTTGGAAACTTGGCAATAAACTTGGTATTGCTTGGCTTACTCGTTCTATATTATTTACTCATCGACTTGGTCAATTACGTGATGTTGATTTGCGCCAGAGAATAAAGGAATTTGCTGATCAATTGATGATGCTAGAAATAAAAGAGCCTTCATTAGATATTACATTAGTTGGCCATAGCAGCGGATCTTTTGTATTGGCAATGCTTGCAGCTGAATTACATCGTCGTCCTGATGCAGCGTTTTTGCTAACTCGAATCAAGTTGCTCACTTTGGGACAGAATATTGCAAATCTAGCTGTATATCCTAAGGCCCAGTTTTTTCGCGATGACTTGCAGGAATTGACTACTGCACCACGTATCCCTTGGCGTGATGTCACTTCTAGCCAAGACTTTCTTTGTTATGCCGGAGTTAATCCTTATAGTAGTTGTGGACTCCCTATCCCTATTGGTGAACCTTATCCACAGATGGAGACTGTTGATTTTGCAAAAGCGCGAGGCCTTACCAAAATGTGGGATTTGATGAGTAATCAATTTGACCTTCATTTTGATTATCTTCGCAATATCTCTACTGGAGTAGGGCTATTCGAACAACTAACTTTAAGGACTAAGCTCTCAGAATTGTGATGTCTTTTTATGGTTGATAATTATCCAGAAGAGCCATTGCAACCTCCTTGGCCTAAACCAAAACCTTATACATCTAATATTTTTAGAAGATTAGCTAGAGGTTGGAAATCTTGGTTTGGACTTCTGAATGAGTGGGATTTTCGAGTTTCTCTTGGCGAGTTGAATTTGCTTGGTAAACGGGTTTTTCTAGTGAATGATCCTTTGTTGGTTCGAAAAGTTTTAGTCGATGAAGTGGATCTATTTCCGAAGCATCCATATACTCTTTGGATTCTTGAACCTTTAATTGGACGAGCCATTTTTTCTGTTAATGGGGAAGAATGGGCTATTCAACGCCGATTAATTGATCAGGCATTTCAGGTCGCAAATCTCAAGAAAGCATTTCCTGCAATGACTGCCGCAACAAGTTCGTTGTTGCATCGCCTTGAAATGAATGGTGTAGATAGCTTTGTCGACATAGATAAAGAGATGACAATGGTTGCTGCCGATGTAATCATTCGCACCATACTTAGTCGGCCGATCGAAGGAGATGAGGCAACTGATATTTTTAAAGCATTTTCTCGCTATCAGCGACATGCTGGCAGAGCATTGGTATTGAGATTTTTGAGGCTCCCTAAAAGTTTAATCCAACTAAGTTTGAAAGATGATGCAAAGGTGATTAGAAATTGGATTCAAGCTTTTATTCATGAGCGATTAGAGCAAAACAAGGTAGATGAACGAAATCCTTTAGAAAAAATTGATTTTCTCGATACTTTGATAATGGCTGAAGATCCAAAAACTAAAAAAAAATTTTCAGAGCAGGATCTTGTCGACCAGGTTTGTTTTTTGTTTCTTGCTGGTCATGAAACATCAGCAAGCTCATTAGGCATCGCGGCTTGGTTATTAGCTCGTTCTCCTGAAGTTCAAAAGCAAATGCGGGTTGAGGTTATGTCTGTGGTCTGTGATAGGCCAATTCATTCAATGCTTAGGTTTGATGAACTACGTCAACTTCCTTACAGTGAAGCAGTATTTAATGAAGCACTTAGGCTTTATCCTCCTGTAAGTTTTTTTATTCGAGACAGAGACAAAAAAGACGGAGAATTAGCCACCTCTGAAGGGAGACGACGCTGCCCTGTGGGTTCGCTCTTAACACTTTCTCCGTGGGTGATTCAGCGTCATGATAAATATTGGCCAGAGCCTCACCAATTCAAACCAGAACGCTTCTTAAAGAATTCATCTTCATTGCAGCGCAATGCATTTTTACCTTTTGGGATGGGGCCGCGTAAATGTCCAGGGGCTTCATTTGCGAAACAAGAGGCACTCTTGGTGTTGGCTGAATTGGTAAGGCGTTATGAATTGCTTCCTGTGACTGATCAGGATCCAGACTTTGTAGGATTATTGACAGTAAGGTCACAAAATGGCATCCGCTTGAGACTGCGCGAGTTAGAACATAAGACTTAATTTTGCTCCAAACCGGGTGCGTAAGGACTTTAGTAGCTGTCCCATATCCATTAGTCCTGCGGCATTACTGGCATATATATCTATATTCAATGAGTCGTTCGCCAGCCATCGCAATGACAAAGTACCATTGGTTTGGCTCTTGTCAGAGAGGACAAAGTTTCCTTCGGGAATCAGCTGAAAGTTTTTGCTTAGTTGAACATTCGCACTCATTCCTATACCCCAGGGATTACTAATTCCGCTCCATGCTCCCTTGGTGTTGAGATTTAATGCTAACCAGTTGTTGGCTTCCCAGGTTTGAATTGATTCAGCAAAAACATATCCCTGATTACTAGCAGGGTCCTTATTTCGCCCTAAAGTAACCCTTCCTGCTACCCATAAAGGCGCTCCTCGCAGAGGAGATAAGGAAACAGCTTTTCCACCAATACGCCAATTCCATCCTTTGTCAGTTGCATACGTTGTGGCCAGATCATTTGTCTGAGGAACGTTATTAAACCATCCGACATTTGTTAGTTGTAGTTGAAAGATATTTGAAATAGAACTTCTAATAGAGCCAAAAAAGTTCTCTTCATTATCGACATTGGCCCATAGTTGAGTAGTGCCATCAGGCGGGACAAGAGCTGTATTTACAGTTACACCACCTGAAGCAAGAGAAAGTTGGCGACGACTTAATTCGTTTTGTGGTGTATCGGGTGCGTCGTAGGTGTAATGAAAGCGAGCGGAGTACCCAAGGCGGTTGGATGATGGCAATGTTAGTAACGCCGTTGCAGGAGTAGCACCCCAGCCATTAGTTAGTGTTCCCTCCAAACTAATCCTTGGATTGAGATTCCATGCAAGACCTCCGCTATAGATGGGGACTCTTTTGAAGTTGAGGTTGGAATCAAAACTGTTCGTACCAGGGCCAAAAGGCATTAAGGCCGAGCTAAAAAGCCCTATCTCTGGTATTGGTTGCCAAAGCCCACCACCTGCAAGCCATACATTATTCCCATAAAACTCACCTGCCCCTCCTTGCCCGTCTCCTTGAGTCGCAGGAAGGAAACTTACACCAGGGGTAATTGTGGTTTGCCATTTTGCTGAGCTGTTCCATGTAAGTGGAAGAGCTACTGACCCAACAAGATTTCGAGTGAAAACAAGTTTTCCTGAATCGTTGAAAATGTTAGGACTTGCGCCATCTTGCCCTTTGCTGCCTCCACTACCTACCTCCCAGGCTTCAATAGAACCAATAAATGCCAACTTCCTCCCTCGTACATTGTTTTGGTTAGATTGAAAGGCATTGCTATTAATGAAGTTCCATTGAAAAGCCGCTCCATAACTCCTCCAAAAGTTACCTGGGAGCTTTGCACGATTAACTATTGATGAATAGAGTGGGTCATCAGCTTCAGAAACAAAGCCTGATATTTGTAGCCTTTCAGACACCCCATAATCGACTCGAGCCGCGTAATTTTGATTGCCTGTACCGCCTGCCTCGCCTCCTGTAAATGGTGAAATTTGATAAGCACTAAAACGTGCTCCTTCCATCTCAGTTACTTGATTAGCAGTTGGTACTGCCATCCCAAGGCGAAGAGGAGGTAAATAGTCTTCAGGGCGAGGCTTTATTGCATTGAGCATGGCTTGTGCTTCTTCAAAACTTTTAGGAGATTTTGATTTTATTTTTGTTGGGAAGGGGAGTTTGGAATTAGGAAGAACTTTCCAAATGAGGTTTTTTTTAGGAGAGCTTCCTTTGAGTGAAATTGGGGTCCAAAGAAGGGATGAATTTTTCTTAGTCAACAACTTTGAATTTACAGTTGAATTTTGAGCTTTATTTTTTGAATCTTTAAGTTTTGATTGTTGAGCATCGTTTCCTAGATGTTGCTCTAATGAGAATGGTGACCAAATTTCTTCGGCATTTGCTATTTGAGTGTGGAGGATTTGAAGAAGCAAGAGGGACTTCAGACACCTTCTTTTTAGTAGTAAGATATTCATTTAATCTTTAAGACCGAAAGCCATTTGGATTTGAAGATTGCCAATTCCAACTATCTTTGCAACTTTCAAATAGAGATTTAGAGGTTTTCCATTTCAAAGTTTTTAGAGCTTTTGAAGGATCCGCAACTGAAATTGCAGTGTCTCCTTTTCGACGCCCTATTATCTCGTAGGGGATGCTTTTTCCTGTAGCCTTTTCAAATGAATTGACTACCTCAAGCACAGAATAGCCTTCTCCAGTTCCAAGATTTAAAGTGAGATGCTTGTGCTCTTTTTTTAGTAGAGAATTAAGAGCTGCGCTATGTCCCCTGGCGAGGTCCATAACATGTATATAGTCACGAATGCATGTTCCATCAATTGTGGGCCAATCATTCCCATATATTCTTAAAACTTTTCGGCTCCCACTAGCTACTTGGCTGATAATTGGGAAGAGGTTGTTGGGCGTTTCTTTTGGATCTTCTCCAATTAGCCCGCTTGGATGTGCCCCTATAGGATTGAAATAACGTAGGCATGCAATGTGCCACTCGGCATCCATCTTGGATATATCTGAGAGCATTTTTTCAACTGCTGCTTTGGTGTTGCCATAGGGATTAATTGGCTGAATAGTTGCAGTTTCTGGAATTGGTATTGACTTTGGCTGGCCGTAAAGAGTTGCACTACTACTAAAAATTAGATTTCTGCAGTTATATTCATGCATCGTTGAAAGAAGGCAAGATGTTCCGTTGACGTTTACTTGCCAATAACTAATAGGGTTCTGGAGAGATTCATTAACTGATTTGAGTCCTGCAAAGTGGATTACAGCGTCAATTCTTCTGCCTTCTCTAATTGCATCAGAAAAAACCTTCTCTAAGGTTTTTTGGTTACGGATGTCTCCATGAATTACTTGAAGTCTTTCAATTGACTCTTTTTTTGTTAGCTTGGTAATCTCTTTAACACGTTGAAGTGAGATAGGGGAACTATTTACAAATGAGTCAATGATTACAAGGTCATATCCCTGTTCAATTAAAACTATGCAGGAGTGGGTTCCTATAAAGCCTGCTCCTCCTGTAATAAGGAGTCTTGCCATTTTATTAGAACTTGATCTTTAAGCCAAAAGAACACATCTCAAAAGCTTGGTCTAAAAAGACAACTATTTTGAGATCTGGTAATTGGTTTTGTGTCAATTCCCCTAATGGATTTTATTTATATAAACAGACAGTATTAGAGTATTGAGATTATATATTGATTTGTGGTCGGGGGAATAATTGGAACATACATAGTTTGATTAGTGGCTAACCATTATTTCTATAAGGCAAAATAAATTTGTACGTATTTCTCTCGTGAATCAGCTTCAGAGTCTAAGGGGTATGGTTGATATCCTTCCAATGCAGATACAGCATTGGCAAGCAGTTGAATTGGTTGCTCGCGAGCAGTTCCATAGGGCTGGCTTTAAGGAGATCCGAACACCTCTTTTAGAAGTTACGGAACTCTTCTCTAGAAGTATTGGTGAGGCTACTGATGTAGTTGGTAAGGAAATGTATACCTTTTCTGATCGAGGAAATAGATCCTGCACATTAAGGCCAGAAGGTACGGCCTCAGTGGTAAGGGCAGTTGTAGAACATGGCCTCTTATCTAAAGGCCTGCAAAGATTCTGGTATGGCGGACCAATGTTCCGTTATGAAAGACCACAGGCTGGTCGTCAGCGTCAATTCCATCAAATTGGAGTGGAATGCTTAGGAATTGATTCACCAAGGTGTGATGTTGAAGTGATTGCAATGGCATGGGATCTATTGCATTCGTTAGGGTTGAATGATCTAGTCCTAGAGCTCAACTCTCTTGGTACACCTGAGGATCGTAAAAAATATCGTGTTCAATTATTGGATTGGCTACACGATCGACGTGATCAGCTTGACGTTGATTCTCAAAAACGGTTGCAAACTAATCCACTGCGGATACTGGACAGTAAAGATCCAAAAACTTGCTCACTTTTGAAAGATGCACCTTTGTTGGAAGACTCTTTGTGCAATGAAAGCTCTATTCGCTTTGAGTCTTTAAAGCATACCCTTGAGGTACTTGGAATTCCCTTTGCGCTGAACCCTCGTTTAGTTCGCGGTCTTGATTACTACTGTCACACGGCTTTTGAAATTACCAGCAGGCATCTAGGCGCCCAAGCTACTGTTTGTGGTGGTGGGCGTTATGACGGTTTGGTTGAGCAACTTGGCGGGCCTGCAAGTTCTGGTATTGGTTGGGCTATTGGTATGGAGCGCTTAGTTTTACTGCTGGATGATAGTTTTAAGGCAGCTTCTTCTCCTGATGTTTACTTTGTAAACAAAGGAGAAGAAGCTGAAATCAAGGCATTGGACATTGCTCGAAGACTAAGAGCGGCTGGCTTGGCCGTAGAATTAGATAGTTCTAGAGCATCTTTTGGAAAGCAATTTAGAAGAGCAGATCGGTGTGGTGCTAAATGGGCAATTATTTTGGGTGATGATGAGATGAGTAATGGAGAGGTGCGGCTTAAAAAACTTCACTCCACTAATGATCCTTCTATTGTCAAAGAGTTAGTCACTTCTTCTTCTGATCTGGATGGGCTATTGGCTTTTTTACGTAGTTAATTCTCTGATTAACCTGAAGCGATGATGATTTCTCCTGCTAAGTCTATTTGTTGTATTGGTGCCGGCTATGTCGGTGGGCCAACTATGGCCGTAATTGCCGACCGATGTCCTGATATAGAAGTGACAGTTGTTGACCTTAATGAGGATCGAATTACAGCTTGGAATGATCCTGATCTAACGAAACTGCCAATTTATGAGCCAGGCCTGGATGCTGTTATTGCTAGAGCTCGAGGCCGCAATCTTTTTTTTTCAACCTCGGTTAGTGAAGCTATTTCTTCTGCAGATATGGTTTTTATCTCGGTTAACACGCCAACTAAAAAGAAAGGTATTGGGGCTGGACAAGCAAGTGATTTGCGATGGGTAGAAGCTTGTGCGAGGCAAGTGGTGGAATGTGCGAAAGGTCACACTGTAGTTATTGAGAAGAGTACTTTGCCAGTGCGAACAGCTGCCGCGATTAAAGCCATACTCGATATTCCTCAACGACAACCTAATAGTGGTGAACCATCTCCAACTTTTTCTGTTCTTTCAAATCCAGAGTTTCTGGCAGAAGGAACGGCGATACGTGATCTTGAACAACCTGATCGTGTTCTTATTGGTGGTGAGGACAAAGATGCAGTTGAGGCTTTAGCAGCTATTTATAGCAATTGGGTACCCACAAACAAAATCCTGCGTACCAAATTATGGAGTAGTGAACTGTCGAAGCTCACTGCAAACGCTTTTCTTGCTCAACGTATAAGTTCAATTAATTCAGTTGCAGCTTTATGTGAGGCAACTGGTGCTGATGTCCGTGAAGTAGCACTTGCCATTGGAACGGATAGGCGAATTGGTTCTGAATTCCTGCATGCTGGCCCTGGATTTGGAGGTAGTTGTTTCAAGAAAGACATCTTGAACCTGGTCTACTTGTGTCACCATTTCAATTTGCCAGAGGTCGCTAATTATTGGAATCAAGTTGTAGCGCTTAATGCCTGGCAGCAAAACCGCATCGCTGACCTCGTAGTCCAAACTTTGTTTGGCACTGTTACGGGAAAAAGATTGGCGATACTCGGATTTGCTTTTAAAGCTGATACGAACGACACGCGAGAGTCACCTGCTATTCGTATTGCACATGATTTGCTTGAAGAAGGCGCTCAGTTGGCTATACATGATCCGAAAGTTGCCCCTGAGCAGATTTCTGTAGACCTTCAAAAAAAACCATGTCACCCTCTTTCAGATCTCAAGGGAGAAGGGACGTGGCATTTTTCAACTACTATTGAAGATGCTGTACAAGGCGTAGATGCTGTTTTGATTCTGACTGAATGGGAGCAATATCGAAATTTAAATTGGCTTAAATTGGCTAGTCTTATGAGAGCACCGGCCTGGGTTTTTGATACACGATCGGTTGTTACTCCAACTGAGATTGCTGATGCAGGATTAAGGGTCTGGCGTCTCGGAGAAGGATCTGAGTGAAGCATTTGGCAATCCAAAACTTTTAACACCCTAATAAAAAATATTCGGTGTTTTTTTATTAGTAGCTATAGAAATATGGATGACTACCTTATAATCATGATGGCTTGATACGTCCCCTTTTCTTCACTCAATATGTGGATGTTCTTCCTGATTTCCTTTTTTCAAACTCGAATTTTAATACCTGAGAATACATCTTGGCACTGAGCGTTTAATTTCGATGAGCATTTGTACTTTTTATAAGTTTTGCCATCAAATTTAGGATTTGCTTGCGTTTATCCTTTCATTGGCTAGAAACTACTAATTGCCGCTGAAAAAATAAGAAGTATTAAACTTAAAGGGAATCTAGTTGCCTTTTTGCATAGTTAAAAATCAACCAACAGTTTTCCAAAGGTACTAAATGTATACTTTCATCTAGATGCCCTAGCACTTAGTTAACTTAGAATTACTCCTCATGACTATTATTCCTGCTCTGTTTGTTATCATTGTAATTGGTATTATTTTACTTGAGCGTTATAAAAAACTTAGACCAAGTCCGATAAAGTTAAGAAAGAAGTTCTCAAACATTACTGCTTGGATGGAGATGTCACGAGAAGAAAGGCATGCTTGGGATGAAAAACATAAAAAGACTTCGATGGAAAAGAAGAAAATGCTTTTAGGTCAAATCAGGAAAGAATATGTAGCTTTAAGTAAAAGAAAATCAATGAGTTGATGAATTTTGCGAGGTAATTCTATTTGCAACCCTTGCTTTAATAAATAAATTTGAAGCTATTTATATTTTCTTGCGAATTTATGAGATAGATTCTCCACTCTTTTTGGAAGCTACTATTTATATGCCTACGAAAACAAAATCTAGCCAATGAGTTTTAATCATGCCATGCAGATTTCGCTGTTAAATATTAATAAATTCAAAACCAGTATCTCGCCTTAAGGTGAGATACTGGTTTGATGGCTGAATTCAAAAGGTCATCTATGTCATCAAAGTAATAAGGCTTATTGTCTTTTCAATCATGGGCATTGAAGAGCTTGTAAAACAGTTAACTCTTCTTTTCATAGCCTTTGGGGCTAATTTTCTTTCGGCTTTCGCTGGAGGCGGAGCAGGTCTTGTTCAATTGCCAGCTTTAATTCTTATAGGCCTTCCTTTTTCAACGGCCCTGGCTACGCACAAATTGGCAAGTGTTGCACTGGGCTTAGGAGCAGGTCTTCGTCATGCACAAGAAAAAAATCTCAAAAATTACTTGATCATTTTGATCCTTGGTTTTGGCCTCCCAGGTGTTTGGCTAGGTGCACGTATAGCACTAGCTATACCTTCCCAGTTAGGGACTATTATTCTTGGCTTTTTTACATTTGGAATTGGTATTTATTCAATAAAAAGCCCTGATCTTGGATTGAACAGTCAACTCATACGAATTAGCAGCTTTAAATTTCTGATAGGCGGAGGAGGGTTGTTTTTGATTGGAATTCTCAATGGCTCTCTTTCTTCAGGGACTGGCCTATTGGTGACTCTATGGCTCGTGAGATGGTTTGGATTGTCTTATTCCCAAGCAGTTGGTTATACACTCATTTTGGTCGGCCTTTTTTGGAATGGAACTGGTGCTTTTGTCCTTGGGGTGAAAGGGGATATTCAATGGGAATGGCTGCCAATGTTGATTGTCGGTTCGTTTCTTGGAGGGTACGCCGGCGCTCAAGTGTCTATATCTAAAGGAAATCAAGTTGTTAAGGGTGCTTTTGAGACTCTCTCTCTCCTAATGGGAGCCTCTCTCTTGATGCGTGGGATGCTATGAGACTCTTTATTTCGTTGATCAACGAAGGTGGGAGTTTACAAAGCCGTTAATTTTTTAGTGATTATGAACTTGTTGAGTGGTTTATGATTCAAGCTCGTTTAAGTAAAGGAAGCCCCTCCTCAAAGCAATGTCTCTAACCCCTTTGTTTGCCATTTATGGACAACCAGGCGTCCCAATGGACTTTTTGCTCCTGACCTTTTTCCATGCTTTGTTCGTAATTCCATTTCATATAGTCCTTTTTCGCTGGAGAGCCAACAGTGGCTACACCAGTTTTTATGCCAAGGATTATTATGTTGTGAAAGATGCTTGACCATTAAGTTTGGTATTGCATCTCAAAGGACAGGCTTTAAAACCTGTCCTTTTATTTGAAAATGTAGAACTTCCCAACTATTCGCTTTTGTTTTGACAAATGATTTTTTTGATTTCTCTAGACCTGGACTTGGGAAACCCCTAAACTAGATTTATACTCAAGTTTATCCTAGGCATTATGATTAATGAATATTGCAGTCAATGCTTTATAAGTGAAATTTGTTTCGGCATCTAATTTTTTGGGTTTCTAATATAGGGTCTTATTGAATAGATCGACACTATC
Organism: Prochlorococcus sp. MIT 1307; assembly: GCF_034092395.1. Lineage (NCBI taxonomy): Bacteria > Bacillati > Cyanobacteriota > Cyanophyceae > Synechococcales > Prochlorococcaceae > Prochlorococcus > Prochlorococcus sp. MIT 1307. The sequence goes on from NZ_CP139301.1 coordinate 26,240, forward strand.
ATAGAAGAATATTGATATATTCCTAGGAAGGTGATTTTTGTATAAACCTTAGAAGGATTAACTTGAATCCGAATTCAATATAAATCAAATGCTTTTAAAAAACATTGCAGACATTAGCCTTGATTAATTACTAACTAAGTATTGGAAGAGATCTATATCGTCATAAAATCATTTACCTGCTTCTCTTTTTTTATGTTTAATCATCATCAGCTTCCCATGGGTCTATAAGTTTTTTGGATGGAGGACCAAAAGAAAAATATATCCCAATGCCTGTTAGCCCTAAAACACCAATCAAGATTGCAAGTATTAAAGAGAAAGCTGGTGAGGATGTTTCCATTAAAGTTTTTTAAGTAGATGAGCCTTTAAAGCTTGGTTCATATGATGAATATACATAAGTGCTCTTAATTTTAAGCCTCATGCCCAGCCAGGTTTTATTCAGGCCCTATTTGAAAACCTTTTAGCTCATCCTCCCTGCTTTTTCAGCTACCTTTGAATCGGGCTTTTTCCTGTAGGTGAAGTCTTATGAAGTTTTTGTAGTTGATATAGCTTTTTAGAACGGTGCGTTTTCCTAAGCATTCAGGAAAAAATTCTTGCTTGAATACTTGGCTTGATTCTCAATGGGGTAGTTGTGCATGTGAATTTGGATGGTTAGGTCTTTTGAAAGCTTTGCGATGAAATTATTTCTAAATTATTTAAAGAGCCTTTTTGGCTCGTCAACTCTAAGTACTGGAAATATTTCTTTTCCCCCTTTCTGATGAGCTTGAAAGCTTAGGCTGGGTAAGGTTTGGGAGAAAAACGTTGAATGTGTCTCCGTCTTGGCCTCTTATAGGACTAGTACTTATTTTGATAGGCCTTTTGGTCAAATTTGAAGTCCAGGTGATTGACTCGGACGATCAAGAAGACATCAAAGGCTCAAAGGAAGTTAAGGGACAGAATGGTATCAATAGTTAAGCAGCCTTGGGATACTAATGATTTTGAAAACCTTCTCCTAATCTTGCGATAGAAGGACTAGAAACATTTGCAATATTTAAGAAGTTGAGTTCAATAATTGACTCGAAGGATTTTAGATCTTTTTAAAGATCAATCATGTCCCCCATTGCACCTCATTACTTTGTTAGCAAGATCTTTTTCATTAGCATTTGCATTGAGAGATGTTTGTTGGATGCATTCATTTTGGCTTCGGGTCCACTTTGCAATTGGAGCAAGCATTGCGACTCCAACAATCAGAGCAAATGTGCTCATAGCTGATAAAGCGGGATAAACAATTTTCTTTATGGGTAAGTTTTGCTCTTTTAATTTGCGTTCTTCTTCACGGATTGCCCTCTCTTCAGACCTACGTTCTTGATTGATTTTGGCTTGCTCCTCAGCATTACGCTTTTCTTCACGGATTGCTCTTTCTTCAGATCTGCGTTCTTGATCGATTTTGGCTTGTGCTTCTAGTCTTCTGGTTTCTGCAATTTTTGCTTGCATTTCTGATTTGCTTTGCCAATCGGCCAACCTTCTAGAAAGCCATTCTGCGATGCTTATCACTGCTGCTATAGCTGCTACAAAAATATTTCGCAATGATTCCAAAACCTCTCGGAGCCCCTTTGATGGGGGGTTGGTTTTTTTGAATGAATCAGGGAGGTCTTCTTTTTCCATATTTCTTTTTAGTCCGACTACAACTACTTATGGTTTTATCTTTGAAAAACCGAATAAACAAGTCCCTCACGACCTGTTTGACAACTTACTCTCCGCTCGCTCTTGAAGGGATTTCCTGTTGAGCACATTAAGGCAAGTAAGTCCTGACCGACGATTTGAGCGTTTCTAGTGTAAATTTTTTGTTTTTAGCCAGTTAGCATTTCAATATTTGAGAAGTTGACCTTAACGTATGTTTAATACTCGATTCCTTGAGATTTATTTCTCGTCAGACTTTCTTGCCCTTGAATAAGAACGCTCAAAAGAAAATTTAATAAGTAATCCAACTCATCGCATTTTGTCTTCGGATGTAGTTTCCTGCTATTAGAACCAGACCTTCAAATTATTCATATGCTCAATCTGCTTTTTAGAGCAATACTTCAGGGTGCGGGTGCCCACTATGGTGAGAGTATTGGCTTATCACCTATTGCGTTAGCTTCGACTAAGAAACCTCAAGCATCTTTGGATTCAAAGATCAAACTCTGTACTAAATAATGCTGCACTTCAATTTGACTTCACTAAAGTGTTCCATTTTTATGTGAACTGTACTCCTCTTACGAAGAGTGAGAAAGCTTAGAGTCATTTTTTCTACGTTATAACTGTTTACAGAACACCTCTTCCCTTCTTGATATTTAGCTTTTGTTGCTAAATCAATTTAGCTTTAGAAGTCCTAGCTAAGCTTAAAGAGAGATCATTCATTATGTTTAATTTTGTAGTATGTACAGTTTTGACCCTGCAATTAACTATGGCCCTAATGATGCAGGGGTGAGTGCTTTTTCGATTGCAATTGTTTTGGTAGGGATCTTGGTTGGCTCCTGGTTGCTAGGAGCTGCTTATGGATTTATAGCTAATTCAATTAAGTCTATAAATGAACCAGAAAATAAAGAAAAATAATTCTTTTACTTTCGTATCGCTTTTAAAGATAATTTAGTGAGAGGAAACGGTTTCTTCACAGATTAAATCTTACCCCTCTTACAAAAAATCTAACTCTTTGAGGAAAAATTTAAGCTTACTTTGTCTAGTGCTTTTGAGATTTATCAGGATGCATCAATAGATTTTAAACTAGCTGCTCTTAATATTACTTTCCAAGATAAAATCTTTAGCAATAAGAACTATGGCTGGGAAAGTTAAGTAAGTATTTTTTGCGTTGAGAACCTTTTTGATCCATCCATCCATTATTAAGCTTGAAGAAAACTCCTAAGACAAAACAGGAATAAGATTAGCTGGATTTTCAGACTTCTTTAAATAGAGGTCCCTTGGTATGCGAGAAGCTTTGATTTGAAACTAAGTGTCAAAGGAGTTTAGGTCAATTCCTTTTTAAATGAGTGAAGAGAGGAGGAATTACATGGATAGGTAGTTTTTCTTAGTTGTTAATTCCTTTTGGAGGCGACTTAGCGCATTTAGTGTTCAATAATCAAGATTAGTAAACTCAAATCTATATCTAGTGTTACGTGTAGCCTTTTGCCCCCTTGAAGTCTGTAATGTCCTTCCATGACCGGGTGGTGGGGATCAGTCGGTCTTAAAAACATCATCACCCTTTTTTTTATCGATTGATCAAAAGCTATGAACCTTGGATTTCTCTTTCTTAAATCAGTTTCTACTGGGGTTATTACTTCAGAGGAGTTGGACTGGGTAACTAGACATCAGCCTGATTTCTCAAGACTTGAAGAGGCTACAGCTTTAAAGCTTGGTAGACTTTTAGATGGAGGATTGATTCACTTAGGCTGCCGTATTTAATTTTGTCTACCCCTTGCGTACCTTTTTGTTTGTCTTCCGATGGGGGAGGGGGGGCTTTATTTTTAATTTATTTCCAATAGTGGCTTGAAAAAAAAACAAGCCACTATATTTCTCGAATTAGATGGAGTTAAGAACTCCTGCCATGAAATATCAGACTATGAAGTACTGCTTACCGTTTGAAGAGTGTTCCTGATTTGGTTCCCAATAGATTCTTTGCTGGATGAGATGCATTTTTACTGATTTCTTTAGCCAATTAATCCAAGAAGCTTTTCTGTCTAGAAGGTACAGAAATATTATCTAGCATTTTATTCCAATGTAATGGATGCTTCCATCGAATAAACAAACCTATATAGACAAGGTAAGCGCATCCTTCTAGAGGATGCTGACAGATTTTTAGGACTTGCTCCATGCTTCAATGTGTTTTTGTTCTTTTCTTTTGTCATAGAGGCAACCGATAAGATTGTCATTGGGATTAGACAGGTTGCTTAAAACTTGAAATAAAAATTGGTCAGTTAGCTTGGTGAAACTTCTTTAGAGCTAACTAGCTCTTTGGATTTTGTTGGGATGACCTTGCTCTAGATTATGTTGTTTTAGTTGGAAAAGAGACTTAGTAAGCTTTTTAAACTTTAGTTGTTAATGATATTTTGAATATTTAACTTGTAAAGGTTTTATTTTATGCATAACTTGCAAAACTTCTCTATCCCTTATTAGGTAAAGCGGGAAGAGAAAGATTAAGCTTTAATGTTTATTTTTTTGTTGGACTGTACAAATCTTTTAGCTGGAACGAAGAATGTGGTCAATGGAATTTGGGTGTTCATGAACAAATTTAATTGTCTCCATAGCAACTTGCCGAGCTTCAAAAGAATCATTTGCATAGGCACAGAATTCGCACCTATTTCTTTGACCATCGCGATAGCTGATGGTGTAACCGTGGCGGCTCATTAGCCCAGCCATTCAAGTGATTAAATAAATCTTTGCTCAGCACCAGGAACAATTGCCACAAATTTTTTAATTGGTGAGGGTATCAACAATAAGCAATTCTTTAACAGCTTTACAACAAGCTATAGAGCTTTAGAAAATTTTGTGCCATACCAAGACTTTTCAGCGCCCCATTCTGATTTTTGGTCGGATTGAAAGCGATTTCAGATCTCACCTTTAAAGGAAAGATCGTTTTCATGATTTGAGGTTCATTGTGGGTTGGAGGCTCTTTTTCAGCTAGAAATTTGTACGTAGATGACCAATCAAGGCTTGATTTTTTTTATGGTCTTTGCCTTGTGCTTATCTCTTGGTAAATTGCTTCTTTCGAGGTTTTATTTTTTTGACTCAGGTTACCGTCGGAGAAAATGAGGGTATTGAATCTGCTCTCCGACGCTTTAAGCGTCAGGTTTCTAAAGCTGGAATTTTTGCTGATTTCAAGCGACTGCGTCATCATGAGACGCCTATTGAAAAATACAAAAGAAAACTTCAGCAGCGTCGTAGAAGTCGTAGAAGATGAGATAGAAGAGTCAATATTTAATTTCTATCTATATCCTCGTGGGCATATTTGAGAAGAACTTCTATCCCTATAACAGCCAAGGCACTGATTTCAGTGGACTTTAGACGAACTAAAGGAGCCATTCCATCTTCATATGCCTGCTTCCATCTCGGTGCACATAAACACCAGTGATCGCCAGCTTTAAGGCCTGGGAAACCGTATTCAGGTGATGGTGTGCTTAAGTCGTTTCCTTGAGCCTTGCTGTAAGTAAGGAACGATTCAGTTATTACGCAACAGACAGTGTGCTGCCCTATATCGTAAGAATCAGTTTTACAGAACCCGTCTCTATACCAACCGGTCATGGGTTTGCAGCTACACAGTTGGAGTGGTTCTCCTAAAACATTTAAAACTTTAGACACGGTTTTGTTTTTGATTATCATTGCATCTTCGAATCTTTTCCTTTCTCAAAAGCCATTCTTAGGAAGACTTTATTTATATAGTTTTGATATAGGTCACTTCTCCACACCTCTAGCTGTTTGAGGGAAAGTCGTATTTTTATGCAACTATGAGGAAGCGCGACAAGTATCTCTTCCTCATAGTTGCATAGGAATGTAGTTGTGAGTCTTTATAGAGATTCGATGTGACATGCTCCTAGAAAGAGGAACTGTAAGAATGAATGAAAAGTTTTTTTGTAAACGAGGTGGAAAAGTGAATAGAATTTCTATCCCTTTAATGTCAACAGGAAAAATTGCACTCAAGGCGAGTATTCTGACATTATTCGCTTTTATTCTGTTAGCAGCCCTTGGTATTTTAAATGAACCAAACGAAGCAATAGAACTAATAATGCAACAAAGACCTCTGCCAAAACTTTACTTCCCTACCTTTTTTGTTTTGGGTTTAATTTTGCCAATTGCATATAGATTATTTGCTGTTAGCCAAATATTAAAGAGCTTAGTAATTTCACCATATCTAATACTTATGTTTGGCCAGATATTTTCTGAGTTGATTTTAATTATTTTAGTAGGTAAAGGTATAGGTGTGATTATTGGATTTATCTTTACTGGTTTAAGATTAATACAGCTCAGTCAATTTTTCCGGTTATCATATCGCTCATTAATTTTGAATTCCTTCTTGGTTATTCAGATGCTAATATGGATTATTAATATGATCCATATTAGCTTGAATAGATTGATACCTTTGATCTTACTATGAAGACCTAGTAATTTTTAAAAAGATACAGCCCCAAAGAATTAAATCAGGCCTGACAAGATGGAGAGAAACATTCTATATACTTTTCGTCGATGCCCTTATGCAATGAGGGCTCGATGGGCAATTCTATTCACTAACCTAACTGTAGAATGGAGAGAAGTATCCTTAAGTCAAAAGCCAGAGGAACTACTAGAAATATCTCCAAAAGCAACTGTCCCTGTTTTGCTGACAAAGGATGGAAAGGTAATTGAAGAGAGTATTGAGATAATGAAATGGGCCCTTCAAAAGAATGATAAGCATAATGTGCTTTTTAGTGGCGATATACAAGCCCAAAAACAGATCAAATATATACTAAAGACAAATGATTGTATTTTCAAATACCATCTTGACCGCTATAAGTATTCAGATCGCTTTGTAGCTGCTGATAAACAGTTCCATAAGTATAGAGCAAGACAAATCTTGTTAGAGTGGAATGAAATGCTGGCTCAAGATAAAAATAGTTCTTGGCTAGTTCAAGGCCGTGAATCTTTAGCAGATTGGGCTATATGGCCTTTTGTTAGGCAATATAGAATTGCAAATCCTGATTTTTTTGATGAAGATAGTGAAATAGAACTAATAAAAAAATGGCTTGTTAAATTTACAGAGGATCCAAAATTCTCTATATTAATGTTGAAATCAAGTTCTTGGATCCCTGGAGATAAAAAAAAATCATTTCCCCCACCATAACTGCTAAATAAATAAAATTTAGATATAACTTTTTTATTTTTAAATCTATGGAGCAGAGGGTTTAGCCTTTTATTTATGTCCCTTGCTGAAGAATCTTTTTATTACTGAGATATCATCATTCGTATACCCCTGATTGATCAATTCTTCTTCTATATCTCTGACTTTTGATGTTATAGGAAGATCTAGGCCTGATTCTTGAGCAGTTCTCAATGCTATGCATAAATCTTTATGATGAAGACCTAGTTTGAATCCCAATGGATATTTATCTTCTAACATTCCTTGAGAACGGTTTTTTAAGGCCCAGGAGTTGGCAGCACCTTTTTGTAATGCTTCTATAACCATATTCATTGGTAAACCTAATTTTTGACCTAAAGTAATAGCTTCTGCTACTGCCACATAGCAACCAGCAACTAATATTTGATTTATAGCTTTTACTTCTTGACCTTTTCCAGCTGTTCCAAATGCATACAGATTACTTGCTATTGAACTAAGAATTGATTCTAATTCTTTCAGTAGGATTTTATTGCATCCTAGAAACATTGTTAATGTTCCAGCTTTAGCTCCTTCTGTACCTCCGGAAACTGGAGCATCTATATAAGTAATATTTTTTTTTGCAAGTCTAATTGAATTCGCCTTTGCTTTATGCGGGCTAATAGTAGACAAATCAATTATAGTAGATCCTTTTTTAAGGCCTTTCTCAACTCCATTTGAACCGAAGAGAATCATTTCAACTGCTTGGTCATCACTTACGCAAATGAATAAGAGATCAGATCTTTCAGCTAGATCCTTAGGACTTTTAAAGATCTTTGCACTTTTGAGGTTACCTCTATTTTTTGATATTGCCGTCCTGTTATATATATTTAATTGAAATCCAGCCGATATTAGCCTTTCCGCTATTGGTTGACCAATGGAACCTAGGCCAATGAAGCCTATGATTCTGGTTGAATCGATAACATTAGAATTCATTTTTTATCTTCTGTGAGATTAACAATAAGGTTTTAAATAAACCTCATAGTCTATATATCAATCAATATATTGTTAATAGTTAATAGATTCATCCTCAACTCTGGCTGCTCAAATTTCAATTCGTATGGACCTGAATTGATGAGAGGTGTGCTGTACTTACAAATCTTGCTAATGAAGTTTGCAGGAAGATGAAGTTTATGGACCTGTTTAGAGGAAAAAAAAGCCCTTATTGTAAGGGCTTCGATCAATTTACATATGAATTATTTAGTGTAATGGACCCCTCGATAGCTCAGGGTAGGATGTAGTTCGCGTTGTGCTTCGTTTCTGCAGGTGTTGTAATGCTTGCGCCTGTATGTAAGTTCAACGCATTGTTTGTTAGTAAGGGGCTCTTTGTGCTGGACATAATCATGTCCGCGATAAAGAAGTGTGCTCATAATTCAGAGTCCGAATAGCGGCCCAAGTCCCCGTTCCTTGGCTTGGGTCGAACTGCGCCTTGCTTTGTAGCAAGGTGAACGTTTTTGTAGCGGTTGCTACATAAATATTATGAACCTGAGTTATGCCGTTTGCATTGAAAGGACACAAAACTTTTTTTGTTGCAGTCGAGCACGAGTGCAAGCATTGTCAGCTTTATCACTGAAGTGAGGGGAGTCTATGCTTTTTTTTTGTGGAGAGAGAAATCTTTGGTGGTTTGGTTAGTGAGTTTGTCCAACCTCATGATTTGTAAGGATCGTCACTAAGTGTTCCCAGACTGCGATGTCAGCGTCAATCCCCTTTTTTACTCATTGCTTAAGCTTTCTCAGAGGTTAAAAGGGTTCAGTTCTTTGGATGGGGATTCAATGAATGAATCTAAACAATCTGTGTCATCGATGCCTAGGGGGATCACCGAGGTGAAAATTGTTGAACGAGAGTGGGGAATTGAGAGATGTTTTAAAACCCTAGATGGGAAAGACCACTGTATTCCAGCATCTTTTGATTACTGGCTTTTTCGCTGAAATTAAAAGGGGGCGCGCGATCAAGGCCCCCCCTTCTTTTTTCTTCAAAACAGATAAAGCCCTAAATAGCAATTTTCTCAATACCCCCAATCGAATAGCTTCTTTTTAGGACTTTGATAGCTCAGCTTTCTGGAATCATTTAAAAGCGATCGGAGGAAGTGCTTTAAGAGTTCTATTCAAAATTCAATTGATTGAGGATTTGTGGAGAACAAATTTTCTGCTTATACAAAAGTCATTCTTTTCAACAGGGAATGGTTGTGTTTTTTATAAAACGTCAGTAATAGATCCATTTAGCTATTAAGACTCATGTCGAAACATTCATCTTTTCTTCTTGATGGGGAATACCTGCGATATTTTTACATGTCTTTAATTCGTATTTATCAATGGGAATGGATGCATTTAGCCTGACTGCTCCTGTCTTTGGAGTTATCGGTGCAGCCTTGATCGCTATCTTCGTTGCAGGTGGTTCATCTGATACTGATGGTCAAGGAACCAACATGTCCTGAACCTTGAGTTGTGTGGTTATTCTTTAGGCAGCGTTTCGACGCTGCCTTTTTTATGGTTATTGCAATTTTGGAGTTTCTAGGATCGACTCCAACCCTTGCCATAACTATGACACAACCTTAATCACTAAAAGATTCAAAATTTCTTAGAGCTATTTCAAGAAGTCGTATTAGCTAGTCTGTTGTTTGTATCTTTGGAATTAGATAAAGCTTCAATTATCTAAAAATTTAATTCGAGAGCTACAAGTAAAAAGTTGGATTTTCTCATATTGATCTTTTGCTAAAGAATGGTTTATTTAAATAAAAAAGCCTGCCGTGACAGGCTTTTTGGAGAACTTGAGAGGTGTTTCCTTGTTGCCACTGCTCAAGAGCTCTTCTCCTCACTCATTAATATTTACGCATGAGATCTATTTTGCAAGTCACCTTATCTGTCAAACATCAGCTTAAGAATATTTTTTTGCAATGTCAGATCAAGCTTTTGAGAAACTTATGAATCTCAAGAGAAATCATTGGTGGTTAACTCCGTGGGTTGCACATGGCATCCAGAGCTGCCCCATCTTATGAACACCTAGACATCCAAGCTTTTTGGCTTCAGCTTCTGCAATAGATCTGGTTGGATAGGCGTAAATATTCTTACTGGATGAGGGACCATCGTTATTAATAGGCTGTTGAAGAGCTGCTCCTTCTGGGCTCCATACCCTGAGCCCCATTGTTGTTATTCCTGCTGAAAATATTCCCATTCCCACTATCGATGCGTTGACGACTCCCATTGCTACTACACCAACAGATACAACTCCCATAGGAACAATTCCAATAGTCACAATACCCATAGGAACAATTCCAATGGAAATGATTCCTAGGGGAGCGATGCCTATCGCAATTTTTTTAGGTTTACTTCCACAATGAGCAGAACCTTGTGACCCTTGTTGATTGGGCTTATTTGGAATTGTCATATTGAAACTTTAGTGGTTGTGGCTTTCACCAAGATGTTTATGTTTTTGACAGGGCATCCATTGACTACCCATTTTGTGCGCTCCAGTGCAATTAAAGGCTTTTGCTGCTTTTTCCGCTTCTGATTTGGTTTTGAAAAGCGCTGGTGTTCTAACTTGTTCCTTAGGAGTTTCGTTTGGTTGTATTTGAGACGAACAACCAACTAAAGAAATTTGAACTAACGCAAGCCCTATTGGGAAAAGAGTTGGTAGCTTTCTCAATTTCTTAAAATGTCCAATTCCATAATTTAAAAAAAAAAATTGCATTTGTCATTATTAAAACCAGGCTTTTCCTAAACCAAGATATAGAAACTGCCAATTACTTATCTCAAACTTTTTAGGATTATGCATAAAGTACTGTTGGCACAAATTTATGTTGTTTGCGGTAAGGTTTTCCCTAACTGCCAAATCAACAAAATTCTTGTCCCGACAAGGAAAAGTGACAGTGATGCCAGCCCAACACATAAAGGACAATGTGGAAAACCCATTCGCCTTTGAGAGATAATCAATTACTAGCCAGGAATTCAAGATAATGCAGCAGGCCTCTTTGCCTTGTTCTTCAAGAGTTTCTCTTTAGATGATGAAGTACTAAAACATCATTATTAAAATTATCTCCTAGCCATTCCTTGTATTCGGCTAATACGCAAATCTTATCTTTGCCTTCTAAAACCTCGATTCTAGTGATTGCGTGCGCAACGATTTCTGCAAGAATTTCTGATTTATGCAGATTTTTATCTAATGGATAACGCCAGTGAGGTCCCATAGTGAAGTCACCTCTGATTGATCTACTTAAGACTTAGCAACGAACTTTGTCATTGCCATGAGTGAAAGAACTTGATTATTTACTTTTCAGCAAACCTAAAAGTGGGAAAGTTTGTTTGACTGGTCAAGAAAGAATAATTCGGTAGCAGATTCGCCTCTATTGCAACCTGACTTTTTGTGTGCTGCCCATATATAAGTATAAATAAGGGGTTAAGGCAACCTTGCCTTTTTTGTCAGAATGCTTTCTTTGACTTTGATTCGCGTTTTTAGGGCTTTCCGACTTGCCATAACCCAATGACAAATAGGAATGTAAGAAGATTAAGTCCGAAGAAAATCAGATTTCTAGCTTCTCGTTTGGTTATAGGAATTCCTAGCTTTTCAGGATTTAGCTGATCTCCAGATTTTTGGAGCCCTCTAATAATATCTTGCATATTATTTGGTTCTTCTTGACCCATTGGTCTTACCTTCCAAGGGGGCCCCTTCTTTTTTGTCTGCTTTTTGCTGCTTGCAAGCCAAAGTACATGGCTAAAACAAAAAAAAGTAAGGCAAGGCTTGGTGTGCTCTGACTAAAAAATTCAATCAACATAATCGATCTTCAACTCCCTTTCATAATCGCTTTGAACTGTTCAAATTCTTTGGATTGTTCTATCAGCATAGATGATTGGGAGATTTTTTGGCTGGGAAGGAAACTTTTTCAAGTTGATTTTTCTAGATACCTTCCTTATCCTTTTTGTTTCCGCTATAAGACAATTGTTAATACCTCTTCCGCCTAATCTAACCTTCTAGGTGTTGAAGTAATAACAGAAGATAATGTCTACTCAATTTTCACCTTTTCTGCCAATGACAAAAACTAATTTTGCTTCTGAACCTCAATGGTTCAAGGGAAGTAGAGAACGAGGTTATAGAGGAAGGCTTTACAGTGAAAAACATATTCCTGAGCTATTGCGTTTAAAGAAGATTCAAGACCTATGGGATTCGGAAGAGAACAATGAAAGCATTGCAGCCTAATTATGGAACCCTTCAAATTTTGGCAAAACTTATCTGATGACAACAAGTCATTGGTGAAATCTATAGGTTTAGCATCCTTAGGTCTTTATGTTTTGTTGCAGCTGGCTACTTTGCTCTTGCCTTTAATGCTTTTAATAGCCATTGTCCTTTGGACTTATAAGACATTCGTAGGAAACAATCCTAAAATTCTTTAAATGGATTTATTTATGTTGACAGTAATGTTCAATTTATTTGGCTTGGAGCGTCTTTTGTCGGGAGAGTTACTTTCGTAACTACCTTTCTCATGGCTTCTGCTCGTGGCGGCTTACAAGAACTTGTTAAGATCCTTTGGTTAATTATGAAGCCTTAAGGAAGAGCAAAGGAATCAGATAACGTGTCCAAGAACTCCAGTTTCGGCGATTTGAGACATTCTGCTAAATTTTTTGGTATTCTCGACTACGCTTCTAAAAAGGAACGTACTTTTCTTAGCCTTAATTTCATTGAAGTTTTAAAAGATGTATTTTTACACTTATGGTCCAACCAATTCTTATTTTTATAGTAAAAACCCTTTTTACTATAAAAATAAAAGTTTTCATCATGAATGATTGGAAATGGCTTGTATCGCCTAGAGATAACTATATAGATAGCCTACTTCTAGGAAAGGAGAAAAGTGCAATTAAATTAGGATTTATTTAAGCTAATGAAAAGGATATTCGGACGCTTTATCGTTTCTGACTGGAGGGACCTTTCACCTCAGAAAAGGTTGAACATAAAGAGAATATTTATAGCGTTTTTATTTGCTTATGGAATCTTTGTTTTTCTTAATCGATATGCACTAACGATTTTTGTCTGGCTAACGATTTACTTTGCCTACACAAAGTTCGAGAAGACGAAATAGCCATTTCTTTTTGCTCATGATTGGATTCTACGAAAACAGATGCCTATTGTTGTTGGATCCTTGTTGGTTTAACAATGAGGGATCTGTGATTCCTTTTCATTGCGCCTTATAGAAGTATTCCGATAACAGCATCTCTCAATTATTGGTAGGATTCCTTCTTCTAGTTCTTGCAGAAGTTCATCTCTAAAATTAATGATATTTTCATTCGTTGGATGCTCATACCCAGCCTCCTGTGTATCCCAAAAGATGGCAAGGATTGTTCTGTGGAATAGTGGATGGCGTAATGACATTTTGAGGTTTTCTTATACCGTTTATTGAATTTTAAGAGCTAAGTAAGTATTTTTGTGGCAAGAATTAGAAATAAGACGCTTTATACTCAAAAAAAACAGCTAACTCTTCTTTTTTATTCTTCAGCCTCCCAACACTGCCTTTAAGACATAGAATATTTTAACTGGTTGTTGAAAGCCCCCCGTCGGCAAGATCCTTATCTATCAAATGATAAAAAATATTTACTTGGGTAGATCCACAATCTGATTTTAAAAACTAAAATTCAAAATACTGTGCTGATATCTATTACTTGTCAAAACAAAAAAACACACATTTAACTTACGCGTAATCATGTTTTAATCTCTAGACGCTTAAGAAATTAATAAGACTTGACTAGCTCGATTTTGGATCAATCCAAATGCAATTCTCTTTAATTTTTAATGGCTTACCGTTTCGATTCTGATAAACTGTATACATTACAAGTGATTTTAAATTGATAGTTTTCTTGATGATAGATTTTCTCTGGGGATTATTATCAAAATAATTGATCTGTTTTATCATTAGTTTGTTCCCTTTTAGCCTGGAGAAGAGCTCTTCCATAGAATTAAAATAAAGAGCTTCTTCAACTCTTCTGGTTATTGGCTTGAATGAATTAGTAAGAAGGTCGAAATAGTAAAGAGATCCATTATTTTTATGGAAAACAAACTTACTAGGTTGGGCAATACTAGGATTCAATCCACATTTAAGTGCTTGGTATGGGCCTGAAGAAATAGGTCGTCTATTAGAACAAGCTGCAACAGATAGAGCTAATCCCAACATAAATAAAAAATGTTTTTTCACAAGCCTCCCTTCCTTTGTAAGTATTGCCATATTTACAGATAATTTAGGAATTAAGGACTTTCTAAGAATTCCCCAAGAGATTATGCAGCTTGATCTCTCTCTTCAACAACTCTCCAACCTAGTTTGCTTAGATGACTCCATTGATCTAAAGCTTTAGCTGCGTAAGTTCTTTTTTTATATCTAAATTGCTTGGAGCCAACTCCATCGACCACCCACAATCCTATATATCCTTCATGTATCGGATTCATCGGATCTTTTTCAAAAAACAAAAGACTCCTACCCCCTGGGGCAATTAACCAGCCTTCTGGATACATAAAATTTCCATTAGTATCTAAAAACTAGTTAACTACCACTCTGCTGAGTGTCAAGCATTGCCTATTCAGTGACATTGATAAATAAACACTATATTGAATCTTTAGCCTTTGAGGCTTTTCTACCTTGTAACTCTTGTACTTAAGTTCTTTTTCTGATGGGCGATTAACTACTAAAAGCTCTGTTAGGCTTTATTACACTTGGTATTTCTTGTATCGTCTTCAATTGATTCCAATTTCTAGGCAGGCTTCTAAATGGAACAGCTGCTTTGATAGCACAGTTGTATGGGGCAACGAAGCACCAGAATTAAAGGTTTGGGACAAAAACTAACTAATTCAAATTACTTATATAGGATATTAATGTGGAAATGAACCTATAGCAGGAGAGAAAAGAGTACCTTTAAGATATTCTGGAGGGAAGGTAGTCAACTAATGTTAACTTTCTGACCATACTCTTATCAAGACAGCAAAAAATGCGCATCTTGATCTTTTTTTTCTGGATTCTGACTGGAATTGCTACAGGTGTTGTTGCTTCTGACAAAGGTCATGGCTTTGGATCTTGGTTGTTCGCTGGCTTGTTGCTAGGCCCGCTTGGCTTAATAGCTGTAGCAGGTTTATCTGATCAAAAACTCAGGGAATACATCAGAAGAACAATGGAACCCCCATCCATTCGAACCAATCAGAATACTCAAAAACTTTTGGAAGAAATCAATCTAAAAGTAGATTCAACACCTAAGCTTCTAAGCGAAAGCCAAAGTAATTTTGATGAGCAAAATCAGGGATACTTAAAAGATAAATATATAGGAGATTTTTTATTAAATAAGAGAGCTACTAAAGACCAAATCTGGAGAAAAATTTTTGAAATGCTTGAATTTCATAGGCCAGATATAGCTACTTTGTCTGATCCAGTTAAATCAAATTTAAACTTGTCTTTAACAGGTGGCAGAGCTTATATTATTTGTAGATCAGATGGAGCTAAAATTGCCTTAGCATATACAAAAGATAGCCCTGATAATCATTACCTATATTGGCAGCTAAGGATTTATTGAACTTATAAAAAATTAAAATTACAATAAGTATTTATGATTCGCATTTTACACCTTAAAATTTCTAAGGACGTACCAACTATTAAAGTAAATATAATAAATCTAAATTAAATTCTCCAAGACTTTTTTTCTCCTAAGGGGGGGGATAGACAGAATAAATATCGATTTTGAAATAGATTAACATGAGTCCTTTTGAGAATATTTTTCTAAAGCTTAAATTTTTACACCAATCTAGTTGTTACTAAGAGTGTTTTCCTTGTAGAAGTTAGACCAAAGATTTGGTTCAAATTTAGCAATAACCTGAATTTATATTTAAGACGAAATTTAATGCTACTATATAAAAAAGTGAATCTATTTAGAAGATTCAAAGCAATGCTTTCGGAGCAGATCATTCTTATAAAAAACACTTTTTCATTTTTAATGGGGTGTTGTTTTGGTAGTTTCATAAATGTGGTAATTTATCGCCTCCCTCTTGGAAAATCTCTAATATTTCCTAGAAGTTACTGCATAGAATGTAAATATAGAATTCGTTGGTTTGAGAATATCCCCTTACTTAGTTGGCTGTTTTTAAGAGGGATGTGCAGAAATTGTAATAAACCAATATCAATAATATATCCTTTGGTGGAATTAACCTCTGGCCTTTTATTTTTATTAAACAATTACTCTTTTTCTTCAGGCCTTTTGTCAAGCTCGTATTTTATTATAAATATATTTGGGTGGATATTTCTGTCATTACTTCTTGTATTATCTATTCTTGACATTAAATATTTTTGGCTGCCTGATTCTATTTGTAAAATTGGAATACTAGCTGGTATTTTTTCTAAACTGATAATAGGAATAATATATGAGGTTTCAACAACAGTTCTTTTGACAATGGTTTTTGAGTCAGTCGCTGCTGCATTTTTAGGTTATATGATTTTTCAATTAATTAGCGCTATTGGGTTGCGAATTTTTCAAAAACCTGCGATGGGAAAGGGAGATTCAAAGCTTGCCGCATTAATAGGCTCTTGGCTTGGGTTCATAGGACTTGGCATTAGTACATGGCTTGCATTTAACCTTGCAGGCATATTCGTAGTAATCGGGTTAGTTACTCGGAAACTTAAAAGAAATCAAAAAATTCCATTTGGAACCTTTCTTGCATTTTCTGCAATATTAGTATGGCACTTTGGAAATGACACTTTTATTAAACTGATATCACTAGCCTCTTAAAGTTATTATAAGCATAGATGATAAATCTTTTTTAATGTTATCTATAATATAAAAACTAGAATTTACTATATAAAGATAATCTAATAAATGGTATCGCATTATTATCAGAGTAACGCAACTAAATAGTAAAAATCCAAAGTTTTAGCCAACTGTCTGCATCATGCTAAACATTGGTAAATACATTGCTATTAAGATTAGGCCAACAAAAACAGCAACAAAGACGATCATCAACGGTTCCATTATCGAGGTCAAAGCTTTAACACTGTCTGAAACTTCATCTTCATAAAATTCAGCTAGTTTTGTTATCATTTGACTTAGCTCACCTGTTTCTTCTCCAATACGGAACATTGAGGTAAACATTATAGGTATTACTTGCTCTTGATCTAATACCCTATAAATTGGATTGCCAGTTTGAATATCTTTATACATCTTATCTATAATTCGCATAAATACTCTATTTGTCACGGTCCTTTTAGCTATGCTTAATGACTCTAGGATAGGGACCCCAGCAGAATTTAGAGATGATAATGTTCGCGAAAAATTTGCTAAGCAAGACTTAGTAACTAGGTCTTTAGTTAGTGGGAATTGTAATAGGGCTTTGTCATACCACCACATTACATAAGGCTTATTAGAAAAGTATCTATAGAAAAGATAAAGTGCTAATCCAGTCGGAACAGCTTTAAAATAAAATTGAGTTGACTTTAGCTGGTTAGAAAGATCAACTAGTATTTTTGTAATCGCTGGTAAAGTCGCTCCAGACTCCTCATATATATCTACAAATATCGGTATTACAAAAATCATCATTATAAATACAACTACTACTGTAAGTGTTGCGATTGCGACAGGATATGCCATTGCGCTTTGTATTTGTCCTTTTATTTTTGATAAACTTTCTAATAACTTAGCTTCGCGATCTAATGTGTCTGGCAATAATCCAGCAGTTTCTCCTGCTGAAACAAGGGCCCTATACATTTCATTAAATACTTCAGGATATTTATCTAGCATTTCAGTCATTGTTGAACCTTTACTTATCCCTATGGCTATTTCTCTAAATACATATTTTATTGATGTGTGCTCTGATGTCTCAGAAATAATTTTCAATGACTCTAATAATGGTAATCCAGTTCGAATCATTGATGATAATTGCTTTGTTGCTATAGCTAAATCTTTTGTTGGGGGAGCTTTTACCCTTCTACCTTCCATTGAATTAGGCCTTCTTAACTGATCTTGTCTTGCTCGCAACGCAGTCATATCACCTTCTAAGTATTCCTTTCTTTCCTGAATCTTTAGGTCTACATAAGTTTTTAAAGTAGCGATCTTACTTTTTTGTCGCTTTCGTATTGACTTCTTTTTTACAGGTAGAACATTTTTCATCTTCTTTTGTATTGTATTATTTTCATTTTCTGACGTCTGCTTGGAATTATTTAGAACGACTTTTCTTTTGTACCGAGCTTTTTCCATTAAGGCTCTAAGTTTCTGATTCTCAATATATTTGTAGCTCACAATAATTAATTTAGAAAGGAATAAAATTTCATTTATATGTTTAAGTCAATATTGCTAGAAGAGTTTAGTTCGTCTAGCAAACCCTTCATAACATTAGGTCGATTACATTTATATACAGCTTCATCTGTCGTTATTACTCCTTTGGATACAAGTTGAGACAAACACTGCTCTAGGGTTTGCATTCCATACTTTCCTCCTATTTGAAGTTGTGAGTATACTTGTGATGATTTTGACTCACGAATTAAATTAGCTATTGCATTATTATTAACTAGGATTTCAGCGGCTAGAGAGCGTCTATTATCTGTGGTTTTACAAAGTGTTTGTGATATTACGCCTATCAAGGAAGATGACAACTGAACCCTTACTTGCATTTGTTGAGAAGTAGGAAATACATCAATAATCCTATCTATTGTTTGAGAAGCTGAAGCAGTATGAAGTGTACCCATAACAAGATGACCAGTTTCAGCAGCTGTTATGGCTAAACTTATTGTTTCTAAATCTCTCATTTCACCTACCAGAATAATATCCGGGTCTTCACGTAATGCAGAACGAAGTGCTTTGGAAAAAGAATGAGTATCCTCTCCTACTTCCCTTTGCCTAACTAAGCAATTTTTGTTTTCATAGATAAATTCAATTGGATCTTCTATCGTCAGGATATGATGAGCATGGTTAGTATTAATCCAGTCAATAGAGCTGGCTAAAGTTGTAGTCTTTCCAGAACCTGTGGGCCCAGTAACAAGCATCAAGCCTCTAGGTCTATTCAAAAGTTGTTGAACACTATCGGGTAGACCTATTTTAGAAAAACTAGGTATATTTGTACTTAATGCTCTCATTACGCATGAAATTTTACCCCGGTCTAAAAAGATATTGATTCTGAACCTTGCTATCCCAGGGAGACCATAACTACAATCAAATTCCTTTTCTTTATCAAAAGTTTCTAGTTTTTGCTCACCAAGAATATTTTCGAGCTGCTCTCTTAATTCTGAACTTGATAATGGAGTGTTAGATGCAGGTAATATTTGGCCCTGGATTCGAAAGAATGGAATACTGTCTCCAGTCAGGTGAAGGTCAGAGCCATTTCTTTTGACTAATTCCGACATTAGGCCTGTAAGTTTCATTGTTCTTCAGTGGAAGGTTCGTCTAACAAGCAGACGCGCTCTACTTCTGCAATGGTAGTCATTTGATTTTTGACTAAATTCATTCCATAGATTAATAGACTTCTGCCTGCCTTTGTAAATGCATTGTCCCTAATTTCATCAGCGTTTGACTGTTTCATAATTAGATCGCGAATTAAATCATTAACTTTCATTACCTCATAAATGCCAACACGCCCTTTGTAACCACTGCCACCACAAATAGAACATCTTTTACTTGCTTTACCTGAAGCAACATTCTTTTTAAGAAAACGTGCTTGCTTAATACCCAGGTTTAAGGCCAAGTCATCCTTGCCATGCTGTAGATTTCTGACAGTACTACAAGATACACAAACTTTTCTCACTAATCTTTGTGCCACAACTCCAACAATAGAAGATCCAATTAGATACGGGGGGATTTCCATTTCTGCTAGCCTTGTTATAGCAGTAGCAGTGTCGTTAGCATGCATTGTTGTGAATACCATATGACCAGTTAAGGCTGCTTCCATTGCAGCTTGAGCAGTCTCTTTATCTCTTGTTTCACCTACTAATATAATGTCAGGATCTTGTCTCATAAGAGATCTTAAGGCTCTAGAAAAGTCTAGACCTTTTTCTCTAATTACTTGAACCTGATGAATGCCATCAAGAGTATATTCAACAGGGTCTTCTACAGTACTGATATTTACACCTGGCGTATTTAATTCACTTAACATAGAATAGAGTGTAGTAGACTTACCACTGCCTGTAGGGCCAACCACAATTACAATTCCATAGGGTGATTTTGCCATTTCCTGTATAAGGTTTAATTCTTCTTTTTCGGTAATTAAATTAGAAAGATTGAGCACTGAACTATCACTTTCTAATGCTCTTAGCACAACTTTCTCGCCCCATTTACCAGGAAGTGTACTAACTCTAAAATCTGATTTTCTACCCCTTAACAAACAACGTATTCGACCATCTTGTGGAAGACGTTTTTCAGATATGTCAAGCCTACTCATGATCTTTATTCTGCTAACTATAGGATTTATATGAGACTTAGGAAAAGAAAAAGCCTCTTTCAAAACCCCATCAATTCTATAGCGAATACGTAATCGATCTTCTAGTGGCTCAGCATGAATATCGGAACCCTTTAAAGAAAAGCATTTACTTAAGATTGACGCCACTCCTGCAATAACAGGGTCTTTTGACTCTGTTAGTTCTTCTCCGAAAAACCTATCATTTTCAATATCAGGATCCTCTCCTATATTTGCTGTCGCGAGTTTAATAAGTGCCTCATCATTTTCTTCGTCGATAAGATCTAGAGAAAAATCTTCATCTTCATCTTCATCTTCATCTTCTGATTGAAAGCTATTAGAGAGTGATTCTGAATTTTGATTATCAGGCTCTAATTGCATAACCTCGGTATTTTCTACAAATGGATTATTAAACTCCTCTGAATCTTTATTATAATAATTCTTATATTGACCTTCATTGACTTCTGGAAGAGAGTTGAATTCAGACTTTATTGTGTTGTTTTGATTAAAAACCTTTTGGCTTGATTCTGTGGCTCTAGATTGCTGATCTTCGAACCACTTTTCCCATTCATGTGATGTTATCTGCTTCAGATTAACTTTTAACTGGTATTCACTTTTGATTCTTTTAATGACCTGCTTAACTTTTATATAATCAGGATTCATCGCACCTAAATCTATCAGTTCATGATTAATGTTAATTGCAATGATACCTGCATCTTCGCATAACTTGGGAGTCAAAAAATCCTCAATATTTTCTTTCTGCTTAGTCTTATTATTCTCGCTAAGTTGAAATTTTGACATAGTTTGAATCGATTACTTCGATTTTCTAATAAATCAACCCTTATCAACATAGTGAGGCTGACCTCTCTAGTCAATCTAGCTATACTAACTAATAACACTTTATGCATGCAGCCTTTGGAGAGTCTTATGGAAAGCTGTCTATCCAGGAGACTCCCTAGGCAGCCTATTAGAAATGGATTCTTGATCTTACTGATTTCGTTAATAGCAGGTACGTCAACAGGAATTGCCAATACAAATGATTCCCATCAAAAAAGCAAAATAGTCAGCCAACACTCCCTCCCAATCAAAGAAACCTTTACAGTCTCAGCCCCTCCGCCCGAAGTCCTTTTACCAATGCCAATAGGTGAAGTTGAATTAGCTTCACAAAAAGTCAAAAGTTCAAGGAATCCCTTTGAGAAACCTTCAACCCTTGAATCAACCAATCTAGACATTTTAAACTCATCAATTCAATTTAATGGCATAGCACAATCAGGAAATTCATTGGTAGCAATGATAAAAACACCAAAAGGCCACCAAACCTATGCGGTTGGAGATCCATTAGGAAATGGTCTTACCATTACATCTATTTCGAGCACTGATATAACGGTCGACCTTTCCGATGGCTATAGAAATTACAGATTATCTTTAAAGTCTCTGAAAGAATAAAATGGACAGGAAGAAGTTCGCATCTAAATTTCTATCTATTATAGAAAAGCTTGAGTTGTTTTATAATAGTTTAAATAAAAACTTAAATACTAATAAATTGAGCATAAAATTTGAGTCATTAGTAAGAAAAAAGATCAGAATTTCCGAAGTGTTAAACCTAGAAAGACTTAGAGTAAAAGTAATATCTTTACGCAGGAAAAAATTTAAACTACCTACTTACCTTACAGCTGATAGCTTTTCAGAAGGACTAAGGTTGTTTGTTACAAGTAAATTTGCTGGTGCCTCTCAAACTGGTATCTCTAAAGTCAACGAAAAAGGAGAAACATCCAGAAGAAAAGACAATAAGCAAAATCCAGCATTAGGAGAACAAGAAAACTTCAAGGTTTCAGCTCTGAAATCAAAGAAATCCAGTTTCAAGAGCAAATTACCTCATTTATCTGGAATTAACATTAATAAATATTCAAGAAATATTCAGAAGTCAATAGAAAATATATTAAATAAGTTTTTGAATAACAATAATACTAAAATTTTAAGTAGTAATTTTTTCAATAGTTTATTATTTAAATCTAGTAATTTTAAAAAAATATTTAAGAGGTTTGCAATTAATAATTCTTTAATAAATCAAAAACAATTAGGTAAAACAGTTCGTATAGATAAGAATAGTCAAACCATTGGAGTCGCAGTTTATAGTGATCACCTACTAACCGTGGCAAATATTAGCATTAATGCGAACAATCAAATAGTAGTAAGAGGATTAGTTGAAGTGCCAATTCAAGGTAGCATAATTGGTGATAGTCTTGTAGAAGATATAAATGAGTTGGCTGATATAGTATTAGACTTAATTGGGTTGTTAAAAATAGACAAGTCACCTTTACTTGTCATTTTATCCTCCTCGTTTTTTAAGGTCCATACTTTTTATTCATCAGAGTTAAAGCAAATTTCTAATACTGATTACAAGGTTCAGTCAAAGAGTCCGTATCTTCCCAACGATACATTTGTTGAGTTTTCTAGAATGTCTAGGAAAACAGATAAAAATAAATTGGTAAGAACTATCTATGCAAGAAGGAAGTCAATAGAAAGTTGGACGAATATGTTGGAAATTATCAATTCGCCAATAATAGGCTTAACACCTGCAGCTCCTCATGTTTTTGATAAATTAACAAATAAATTATCAGATAGATTGACAATATTAATTGATATAGAAATTACATCAACAAGTGTTTTGATAGGAAGAAAGTCCGCTGATTTGACTTCTCACCTGTTACCTTATGGATGTAGTTTATATCTTTCACAAGATAATGAGAACCTAAGTGAAAATTATTTCGCAAGGGTTCTTTCTTCAATACAATTGATAATGTCGGAGCGCGATGAAGCATTACCCTCTTATATATTTGTTATTGGGCATGGACTAGATAACTTAATTAGGAAAGATAACTTACTTCCAAAAATGTTTAAACGTGCTTCCGAAATGAATATAGCCGATTATACTTATAACCCAAAACGAATGGACATCCATGAATTAAATTCTAAATCTATCCACTCAACAATAGATACATTATCTAGCGTACTTTCATCATGCCTGTAAATTATAACTTTGCTTTTAAAAATTCCAAACTAAGGAGATGGGAGAGACCAGCTCCAGATAATTTATTGCTTTCTAATGCAAGCCTTAAGAAGAAGATAATATATTTATATCAATTCTTTAGAAGCAATCCAGAATTGTTTTATCCACCAGGCCTTATACTTATAGCAACTGTAACTATACAAATCATCACTTTCTATCCAACAAATAATATTAGTAAGTTAGAAAGTCAACATCAAGAATATACTAAAGTTACACGACAACTTTCAGGCCTTGATATGCGCATAAATACAATGAAGAAGCATTTAAACAATATTAAAGTATTTTATTCGCAGTCAACACCTGTATATTTATTTGCTTTTTACTTGCAAAACTCAATTCCACAAGGAGTTCAATTGAATAATTATTTTGTTAGTGAAACTGGTTTTGATATCAGAGCAAGTGCTTTTGGAATAGAACAAATAAATGAGATGATAACACTACTTGTTGAGTCTCCAATTATTAGCAAGAATACTTTAGTTATAAAGAAAATAAATACCACTGATAGCGATATTAGTAATTCCACCGCTAATACTAATGTTTCTGTAGAGATACAAGGAAGAATACTTAAACTTGATCTCGAAAAACGAAAGCAACTATATAAGGAATCACTTGCTCATGGCTTATTAAGAAAGCTAATGAGATTTAACGACTTAAATCAACTTATTCGCTCATAGATATGTCCAAAACTAAAAATAAAAATTCATTTATATCTTACATAAAGAAGTTAAATGAAATAGATATTAATTCCCTACTCGCATCCTTAAAGAATATAAATATAGAAGACTTGAAAAAGATCGATATAAAGCAACTTGCAGGAAAATTAAAGAAATCTCCTTACTTTAAGCCATCAATTGGAATCATTAGCGCATCAGTACTTTTTACTACTCTTCTTTTGCCTAGTATCCAGACAATGATTTCTAGATTCAATACTTTTAGCCAGTATAAAATTGAAGCAAATAATCTACAAAACAAACAACTTAAACTTAAAAATCGCACTAGCAAATTGGAAAGAGTATCTTCAAAAATGAATGAAATAAATAATTCATTCCTTAATAAAGAAAACCTAATCTTTGTAAGTAAGCTAATTAATCAGACAGCAATAAAATCCAATGTTAAGATTATTTCTTTCTTGCCTATAGACGTTGCTAGGTCTTCAAAATTATGTAAAGAAGAAAACAAACTACAATCTTCACGTAAAAGATCTAGGAGAAGAGGAAGGAATAATAGAAACAAGGGAAATCTAAGCAATAAGAAAGGTCCATTTCAATCAAACTTATATGAGGTAAATCTAAGATCTGATTATTTAAATACAATAGAATTTATTAAACTTATACAGTATTATGATGTGACAGTAAATCCGCAATGTCTGGAAATCACGTCCAGACCCTTAGAGAACAAGGTCAATAGACCTGGCAGCTCAAAAAATGCAAAAGTTGATAATCCAACAATAATTACACCTTTATCTCAGTCTGGTCAACCATTAATGTCGTCCAGACAAGTTAATCAATTAAATGGTATTGGTTCAAATGGTATTGTTGAATCTAGATTGATATTAAAAATACCTTCTCATTCCAGGTGATAATTTTATTACTTATTCTTCTGCTTTAACTTCAAATTAAAGCAGAAGAAGAAACAAGATACAATTACCTTATTTCTTCTTAATAGATCTATACTGCTTACTGGCTAAAATAAGTTATCTTGCTAAGATGAGGCTAATAATACATATATTGTGTGTCCAAGAGCAAATCCCAAGCCATCACAATCTGCATATTAGGAATTAGCATTCTTGCAGGAACAATTTCCTACTCAAAAGAATTGTCAAGTGTGAATAAGGTAGATCCTTCTACCGAAGTAAATCCAGAAACTGTTTCAGATAAGATTGAGAGGGCTTCAAACAATAATCAGAAATTTTCCAGTAACCAAAATGATGATTCAGAACAATATCCAATTGTAAACCCTAATTTATTAGAAATTGAAGGGCCCGATGTTACCCTTGTCTTCAAAAAGACTCAAGCAAAGGAAATTTTCGAATATTTGGCACAAATTGCAAATTACGGATTTGTATGGGTAAGGGATAACCCAACAAATAAGAAAGATTTAGAAAGTCAACGCCTAATTACACTCACTCTTAATGATGTGAGCTATCAAAGGGCATTTAATGCCTTATTGCTTGCAAGCGGACTTCAAGCCAAATTATATAATAATGTACTTTATATAGGCCCTAATGTAAGGAATACAGTTTTTCCAAGCAGGAGTACTGGTGTTTACCAATTAAACCAAATAAGTGCTAGTTCAGCAGCTGATTATTTGGCAAATTTAGGAGCTAGTGTTACCAAAACATATACTATTAAGACGTCTGTAACACAAGGAGCAACACAATCCCAAGCAGTACAGGGAGGCTCGACTTCTTCTACCACCACTGACCAATCGGAGACATCTGTAAAAGTTTATGGTGCCACAATCGGCCCCTTGGTTGGATTAATTGCCACTACAGATGAACGACTGCAAACTGTCACCATGGTTGGAGAGAAGACTCTTATTGATTTGGCTTCAGTATTCTTGCAAAGGTTGGATAAGAGGCAAAAGCAAGTCGCACTGAGTGTAAGAGTGCTCGATGTCAACTTAACTGATAAGGACTCTTTTACTAATACCTGGGGAACTACTTTTTCAAGAGGATCACCATTCATCATTGGAAAAGGAGGCCTAATTAAATCTGCAATTGGGACTTATACTCCTGAATTTGCAGCCCCTGAAAAAAACCCAGGACAGGCTTATCCTAGAAGAAATAGTTTCTTTGGCTTGTTAGAAGCAAGCATAGAGAAAGGTTCGACAAAAGTTTTAGCTAGCCCAACATTACTTTTAAGTGAATCATCTGGTACCGCAGGAGATGGTAAGGAAATTGGTAGAGAATTCGGTAATGAAGGTTTTGTGGAGGTTGGAGACAAAGTAGCGGTCGATGCCACTTATGCTGATGGTGCTTGTAACTTTACTTATGGCCTTGTAGGAGTAAAACTTGGAGCAAAGGTGTTAGGTATTGATCAGAATCAGTTTATAACTTTTACAATGTCACCAGTAGTGAGTGGCATTTCCAGCAGTTTGACAATAACTGGATGTGGAGAGGTTTCCATATTAAATACGCGTCGAGTAGATACTGGAGCGGTCCGCATTAAAGATGGAGAAACTCTTGTATTAACAGGTGTAATACAAGACACTGATATAGAAAAACTTTATAAATACCCACTTTTAGGAGATATGCCTATACTTGGCCCGCTCTTTCGCTCAAAGAATAATGAATATAAAAAAAGAGAGTTAATTGTTTTAGCCACACCAAGAATTCTTAATGATAGTGGATCTAATGTGAATAGATATGATTTTGAGTTTAGTGATAAAGAATCTAATAAAATTATTGAAGAACTTGAGTAGTTGATTATAATAGAGCAATATCTATTTTTTACTCAATACAAAATAGCCAGGATTATTATTTTATATTTGTGCAGACAGACTCTGCTCCACTTGAGATTAAACCAAGCCACTTATTCTCATAATAATTTTTAGACGTTTCACAGAAATTATGAAAAAACGAGATGCTATCAATAATTAATGATCCCATAGCAGTTTTGCTTCTTGTCATCCTATTGTAATCATCAATAATCTCATAATAACTCCCTTCTCTTCCAATACATGATCCCTCTTGTGTATATGGTTTTGAAGCACTTAGAAGTATTATTTGTCCGACTGAGTTTGATTCAAGCGAATTACATATGTCATACCAAGGCTCGATTCTGGCAGCACCTATTGGTATGGTATCTAGAAACTGTAAAGCTTTATTTTTGTTCTCAATTGTGAGCTCTTGAGGACGAAGGTCTGGATAATCGAAAAGATATAGAGATGATTCACTAAATGCAATTATCTGAATAAAGATCTTTTTATCATCTACCATCAAATCTGATGTAGGTAATTTATTAATATGTTGTTTAAGACTATCTATTGAAGATAAAAACAAACTCTTTCCATTAATCCTAGGAGAAATATATGGTCGGTCATTATCTTGAACCCATTCGCCATTGACTATTGAGCCATTAGGATGAAGGGCATATTCTTGATGCATAAAATATGAACGATCAATCATGTATGTTATTTTATTAGACTTCAAACATACTCCCAGCCAACAACAACTTCCTCCAACACAAAATGGTATTTGACTATCCTTACTTTCAGGAGAGATAAGACTGACTTGGCTTTCATCTTGAATTGAACTAAAGCCACCTGTTGAAGCCAGTGATCTAACTTTAGTATTAACGTCAACGCTTTGTGGGTCTTCGGCTTCGATTTGGAGCTCTATTGATTTTTTAAATTTATCTATGCAAAATGATATTCCCCTAATGGTTTTAATGTCACCCCACCCTTTTGGACAAACTATCTTCTCATATTTTGCAGACGATGTTATTCCATCTAACAAGATTGTTTCTTGAAATTCCTCAAATGAGGGAGAAACATAATAGCCTTTTTCATTATATTGCGGTCCATACCTTACAAGAGAATAGGGCATCCTCTCATCATTATTACTTTCTCTAAGTGTATAAACTATCGGACATTCTACTTGATTTAAATTAAATTGAATACCTTCAGGAATATAATCCCTTTTTGCAAGTGCTTGATCGGGTAGTCTAATTCCAAATAAGAATTCTCCTTTATTAGGATATGTACAATTGCTATTTAGGCTCTTAACATCTGACTCATCATCGATAATTCTCTTTCCTACTTTTACTTCATCTAAAATAAAATCAAGAGTATCATTTAATGAGCCACTTAACCCCATTTGGGTTTCATCTATTTTATTACCTTTTAGCCCTATTTGGACAATAGAAAATCCAACACCTATCATTGTTACTGAAATTGCTCCAGCAATAATTAATTCGACAATGGTAAATCCATTTTTATAAGATTTATACATGAATTTAGGAAGAGCTACAATTGTTTGGGGTTAGTACATCGCTATCTAAAACTTGACTTACAGCCATATTTGACTTTATCCAATAGTTAGAGTTGAATTTACCTTTAACTATTTGCCCTGTTGGTGATTTAATAACAAGACAATTCAATATTTTGGGACTAGTTCTATGGTGTTTGGACCCTATTACAATGACAATTGACTTATCTGAACTTATCCTTCCATTAGGTGTAACTTGGAAAGCCTTGTTTACGACTTGAAAAATAGAATTATTTATTGGTGGTATAAGAGCTCCTATCTTAGATGAATTATTAGGATCACTTTGAGAAGTACAAGTAACTGAATAGCCATAATAATCTTTGTCATTAGGCACAGAGTTATAAGCAATTTGATTGATATTGATAAAACAACTAGACCCCCACCTTCTTGCATCAAGCCGGACTATTCTAAAATATTCCCTAAGTTGACGTGTATAAGAATTAACTTTTTCAACCCTAATCCAGTTCAATGAGCTTGGTACTATAAATCCTGAAAGTGTAGAAATCATACCAACTATTATAACTAGTTCAATAAGAGAAAATCCATTTTGACCTTGTCGAAATTTGTTTGCAGGATTTTTCATATTAAATTAATTGCTCACACCAACTATGTGCTTCAGGCCCTAATGAGATACTTAGCCAATGAATATTTTTATCTCCCCATTCCACCCTATAGCCAATAGTAGCAATACTTTTATTCAAAGATTGATATCTAAAAGGTGAGTTAACCTCTAACTCTCTAGTGATAAGAACACTTTCTCCAGTAAATATTTTACTTCGCTTAGCATCTGGTCTCCACGATTGAATCATGCTGTTCCTGGAATTATTGTTTACGTTCCAACTCTCTAAACTTATTATTTTTTCTGTGAAGTCTTCACATTCAGATCCTGATAAGGAATATTTACCTTGACTTTCAATAAAATCCATGCTCCATAAATCAGACTTTAGTCTTTCTATATCTCTGTCAATTTCTTTATTAATGGAGCGTATTAGATTTGAGTCATAAACTGTGCTTAACCTTAATGATGAAAAGTAGATTCCATAAGTAATTACCCCAACTAATAAGGACATACTAATAATTGCGTCAACTAAGCCAAAACCATAATTCTTTTCAGCTTTCTTAATCTTTATTTGCTTATTGAATTTATTTTTCATAATTTAAATTAATGAATTAACTATCAAATTCCCTTAGAGTATCCCAAAGGATAACAGATCTGCCTCTATAATATTGAACACCCCAATTAAATTCAGTACCGTGCCATATACTTATTTTATCTATAAAGTCTTTCGAAAATGACCATGTTTTTTGTCCACTTCCATCAAAACACAAATTCTTAACCCATGCAGCGCCAGAAAAATTTCTTGCTTGATTAATATTTGATTTTTCTACCTTTATTCCAAAGGCATTTAACCACTCTTTTGCATATGAGCTATCAAGATTATCTTGAAGGTCTACATGTGTTGCGTTGCTCTCATAATTCATTTTTGCAAAGGCTCTGGGATAGGAATATTCTGAACTTGATTGAGTTGCTGGGTTTATATTCTGAATATCAAAGGTTCGTAAATAATAAGATTGACTTAAGCTGTTATAAATTAGGAATACTCTATTAGCTGAAGGATTTAGAAAAGACCCTGCAGGTAATGCACTTACTTTATAGCCAACACCTACTATTTCTATATTATTAGCTTCATCTTCATTTTTAAAGGATAAGTCTTTTTGGCCTAAATAAGGTATTAAGTTGGAGTTAGGTGTTAATATTATATTAACCATTCTATTTTCCAATGAATTACTTAAGGTATCTTTAATCCATCCGTAGGAAGCTCTTGTGGTAACAATCATTCCAGCATTATTATTTCCTTTTTCGGAATTCGTAACCTGAACCCATTGGCTTTCTGGACGTACTGATATAAATGTCAATTTTGGACCATATACAAAAGCCGCAAAGGTATCTAAGGGATTTTCACCTGTGCTGTCTATTAGAAAACTACTTCCTGGTAATTTATTATTATCAATAGGATATTTATAATTAGCGAAGTCCTGGCTGGCCTTAAATTTAACTCCTCCAGTTATTTGATCAAGGTCATTGCATACGATTTTATTTCCATTGATGTTGGTTTTCTGTTTAAAAAGTATAGTTAAGTTTCCCCCTTTGCCAGATCCACAAGCATTTGCCCCATCTTTGTGGCAGAAGATGCCACCATTACTTATATCAATATCACCCATTATTTCCAAAATAACCTTTGAATCATCTGTTGTAGACACCTCAAACTTAGAGCCTGGACCCTTAGCGTAAAGAGAGTGAATTCTATAGACTTTCTCTGAACTATTTTTAGAATTGAGCTTGCAATTTGTATTTATTTTCTGTATTTCTGCAGGTGTACAAATTAAGATCCCGATGTCATCTACATTTGAAAGTCTAGGTTGTTTTGGCATCCCTATAGGTTGTACCCAAATCCCACCATCAACGTTTTCTGGAAGCGATGAACCAGTATATTTTGCATTCTCAAGAAACTTCCCACATTCATCACTATTTTCATATATATTTCTTCTCCATATTATTGAACCTTTTGGAGTTGAAGAAAGTAAATTACCATCATTTGCTGTTGTAATAGATAAATTACCAAGAAATAGTGAGTCAATCTCATCTGATTCATTTTCACCTATAGCCAAGAATCCGAAACCTGCTTCAGGGGTTTTACTGTTGACTTGTATATTTACTCTTACCTTATTGCTTGCTGTTTGTATATTGGTTTTATTCGAAGTCGCTATTCCTTCTATCAATATGGAGCTAACTCCATATTGTTCAGTACCTATATACTTTGTGGACCGAATATTAAAGGCTTGATTAAATTCTCTTGTAGAGTTTTTTAGATTTGCTCCGACAGAATCAGATACATTATCTAGTAGGGTCCCGTACGAATCCATTATTTCACCCCAATCTATTTCTTCCTTAGCTGCGCACATAGGAGCTTTTTGTCTACCAAGGCAGTTAGGTAATCCATCACACCATTCATCATCTGACCAATATTCTATTGAAGGATTTGTATCATTATATCTGTTGCATTCATTTGCTTTTTCAGAGCAGCTTTTAATATTAAGTAGCCATAAATAATGATAAAAACTATCTTCACTATTATCATTAAGTAAGCCTCTGACTGTAGTAATTCCTGAATAAGAAGACGATTTAGCAATAAGTTCTTGCCTTTTAATTCTTGATCCAGTAAGCCCTAAAATTGACGCTGCCATCAGTCCACTGACTCCGATTGCAATTCCAACACCAAGAATCAAGACCTGTGGTATAGCAAACCCATTTTTCTTTCTATTAAAACCATATGATTTATTTTTTGGTGTAAGACGCATTTCAAATTTGCGAATTAAATTAAAAATAAGCTCTTATTAATTAATGAATTCCATCATCTCATTATTTGAATATTCTTTTGAGGCTTAGCAAGGCCGGTATGGCTTACCATTTCCTTTGTCAGCAGCTTTAGCAGTGTATTCATAAATCTCTGAAACTGAATCGACTGGGTTAAAACAACCGATTACTGCGCTCCCATTGCTCGCATAAGCTTGACCATTTGGGTTAGCTCTTGCTTGAAAAATTGTGTCCCCAGCAACATCATTAATTTCGAATTCAACTAAGTAATTTCCAGATGATGTTACGAAGGAGGTTGCAGTATTAGGAAGTTGCGCAGGCATTGTACCCTTACAAACTTGACCGCCTAGAGTCAATTTACTTGCATGCGTACATTCCTGGAACTTTGCATACTCTGAAATTTGCTCTGCATTTGTTGGAAGTGCCCCATACTCTGTTTGATAGGCCGTGGCAGCTTTAACTAGTGCTGCAATAATCCCAGTAGCTTCCTTCTGCTTGGCTTTATCAGCCGCAGTCATGAATTGGGGTATTGCTATAGAAGAAAGAATACCAATCATCATTACCACAACTATTAACTCAACAAGGGTGAATCCACTCTCGTCGTTTAGCTGGCTCAATGACAGATTCCTAATCTTATTGAGTCTGATTTGAGGGCTCAATAAGAAAGGCTTATCAATTAAGGACCTACGATTAAAATGCTTTGTATTCATTTGGGTCATTAGCTTTCCAATAATCCTTAACTATTCTAACACTAGCAAAAATAGAGTAAGTAGACTATCTCTCAATTTTATTATTGGCTATTAATCCGTAAAATATAGTCATATCAATCAATTAGAGGGAATCGAGAAGGTCTACTCTGATCCGGCATGAGTCGGAGCCGTTGCGTAGAACATATTGCAAGTGCACTAAGAACCTTCATCGAAAAAAGTTCGTTAATGAATTAGTATTAATAGTATGAATGCACTCAACCCAGGCTAAAGCGTGTTTCTATGTAATCGTCAGAACCAATTAATAGCAAGACTGGCTTCAAAAATAGACCAGAGAGGATTCTCATCAAATGAAATGGTTGTGGTTGTAGCAAGCATTGGAATTCTTGCTACGATCACTATTCCATTGTTGACACCTATAATTGAAATTGCTGAGGTGTTAATTGCAGAAAAATATTTACTTGGTGCCGTAAAGGAATGCCAAATGGGATTAATTAATGGTGAAAAATATCCTATATATACTATGCCCCCTCAGTCGATAGGCCTTGGCTTTATTAGTACTAGAAAGTTTCAGTTTCTCAATAATGGAGCTGATGGTGAATGCTTGAGTCCTTCTAGTGGAAATATTCTTACTGCTGCTAGAGCAGGCACGAACCAGACCTTTTCAATTTATGATCTAAATATTAATGTAGTAACAGGTGAAAAAAATACTGTAGGTGAAGTTCCTTCTTGGATTGACTGGTGGGAAGGAGTTTATTCACCATTAATTCAAGAGAATGACCCTTTATTGCCTTGAAGAATTTTTCTGGATAATCAAATGTGAGGAGTTTTTTTTAGAGAAGTAATTTTAATTTTGCCCATACTTGAAGATCTCTTTTTAGATTTATTCTATGATCAATTATCTTAACCAATTCTTTTAACTTATAAGGGAACCAACTTTTTTATTCAATTATTCATTAAACATATAATTAATCAAATTATGAATTAGTTATTAGATCTAGTCTTTGGGCGCTTATCTAAAAAGATGGTTAATGTCTTTTCCCTAAAACTGACAGCAAGGGAGTCTTGAGAATGCTATCCCTCAATTTTTTCTTGGTAATCGAAATTGCAGGTCTTCGGTTGCGAATTGCCAGTAATGGCGGGTGGAAAGAATCATTTTGTCGATGCTGCGAAGGTCAGCATCGAGCCAGGTCGCTCCGAGGTGAGATAGTTTCATTTCATGTTGGGCTATTCGCTCATTTCCACGAAATGCTTCTAGTTCAAGAGTTTCTCCAGTGGCTTTGCTCCATGCAACTGTGAAGAACCCTCCGACAAAGTCAAATAACTGACCTTCTGGAGCTGTGATTGTTACAGGGTGACCAGAACTGTTGTATGCCACTGCATGACCGCTATTTAGCACATTGATGTAACCGGGTCCACGAGAGTTTTGATGATTCATTGCTAAAAGGTAATCCCAGTTGAGGCCTAAGTGGCCATTAGGAATCTTTTCTAATTTTGAATGCTTTAACCAATCAAAATTTTCAAGTATTGGGTGAGGTTGTAAAGGTAATTGTTTTTGGCCAGCAATAACAGCAATCATTTCTACAGGTGCAGTGCTTACTTTGATATGCCTTATTAGTTGCCAATTCAAAGATGGACTGTCAAAGACCAGTGACCATCTCCCTGGTTCGACTGGAAGAACAAAACTGCCGTCTTTATCCAAATCTAAACTCGTGGTCTTGCCATTAGGTCCAGTAGCGGTTACTGAAGCATCCCTTGGTATAACGGTTTTGTTTGGCCCAAGTATTTGACCTTTGATTGAAAGATCAGGGGCCAGTCCGACCCAGTTGGGCGCCTTATCGGCAATCAGTCCGCCTGGGGACCCGACCTTATCGAGAAAAAGTATTTTTTGAACTGACTTTCCTGCTGTTACTTGCCAACCGGGAGGTTTGAGCACTCTGAATGTATACACCTCACTCTCTTGGCTGATGTCCTGATATTTAGTACTACCTAAGGCCATCTTGTAATTCGTATATCCATTTTTGTTGGAGTTGGCACTTACAATTTGCCCATTAGGCTTGGTCAATTCTGTGACTACACCAGCCATCGGCAAATCTCCTAAGTCATAGCTCCCATTACGATTTCTATCGTGGAAGACATAGACAGAAATATTGAGACGTCCAGGCTTTAATTGGTTGAAGTTATTTGATTTGTATGGCTCCGCTTGCGCTGTAAATGGTTGGATTCCTGTGAATGTAAGAATAAATGTACTAATTAACTTGCTGATGAAAGAATATCTTGTGGCATTAAAAAGCTTCAACTTATATAGGCTATAGAAATTGCTTTTTTGCATCGTCACTTTATTCAATATGTTTAACCTTATACCTTTTCTTGCTCTTCATTTTCTTGTTTTCAAAACTTTATTTTATATATGATTCATAGAAGCTTGTGATTAGCTCTTCTCATTTATTCATAAGGGTGATTTTGACTTGACAGACTTTACTTCAGGCAATGTTTATCGGCTTTGATTTGTGTTTTAAAAACTGGCAACTCAGCTAACTGAAGCAAATGATTAAAACAACTATTGGCAGATGAATTGTGAGAAAAGGTTTGATTAAATGATTGATGTAACTTGAATTGTTGATCAATCCCTCCACAAAATGCTTCACTGTAAAATCTATCAAGATAACTGCTCATAGATATGCCTGACTTTATATCGTCATTATGTAGTCAATAAATGATGGTCCAAAGATCATTATCTAATTAGCAGGAGTCAATTTAAAAAACTCACGTGAATTGGACCTAGGTAAAGACAACGAAAAGTTCCTCATCTAATCCAGGGAGGGATAGGTGATGGCTCTAGGTCTGAACCAGTTATTGGGCCCAGCCTTTCAGGTTCTGAACGAACTGGATCTTTTGCAGTCTCTGAAAGTTCTTGACCCGATTCAAGTACTGAAAGTTCTTGATCTGATTCAAGTACTGAAGGTGCTGGAAATGGAGTTTGTTCAAGTTGTGGTGAAGTGGGTGTCGTTTTCTGGTCAACATCCTTGCCCACTCCGGTCTGGGCGCTGAGAGATTTCGGCTTGTAGTCATCCCCGTTGCCGTTGCCGTTGCCGTTGCCATTTCCGTTGCCGTTGCCGTTGCCGTTGCCATTTCCGTTGCCGTTGCCGTTGCCGTTTCCATTGCCATTGCCATTGCCATTGCCATTGCCATTGCCATTGCCATTGCCATTGCCATTGCCGTTGCCGTTGCCGTTGCCATTTCCATTGCCATTTCCGTTGCCGTTGCCATTTCCGTTGCCATTTCCGTTGCCATTGCCATTGCCATTGCCATTGCCATTTCCGTTGCCATTGCCATTTCCGTTGCCATTGCCATTTCCGTTGCCATTGCCATTGCCATTTCCGTTGCCATTGCCATTGCCATTTCCGTTGCCATTGCCATTGCCGTTGCCATTTCCGTTGCCATTGCCATTGCCATTGCCATTGCCGTTGCCATTTCCGTTGCCATTTCCGTTGCCATTGCCATTGCCATTTCCGTTGCCATTGCCGGATTCTGAATCAGCTTCACAAGTTATATAGGGTTTAGCTCCTTTTTCATCGACTTTGGAAGAATATTCTTTGACAATAGCAATACCATCAATAGGGTTATAGCAACCAAGGACTGCACTTCCATCACTTGCATATTCCCCTCCATTTGGATTGGCTTTTACTTGATAAATGGACTTGTTGTCATCAGTACTAATCTTTCTCATTTCAACTTTGTAATTTCCTGATGCTGAATAAAAAAGGGCATCATTTTTATTAACTGAAACAGGAGTTGAGCCTTTACAAACTGAACTGCCTTCTGTTTCAACATAGTTAGCGTTACATTTCTGGATTTTTACAAATTTTGAAAGCTGCCCCATATCTTCTGGAAGTCCTGCGTACAAGGCATAATTAGATTGAGCAGCTTTTATCATTGAATCAACGATCCCAGATGCTTCCTTTTGCTTGAATTTATTAAGAACAGGCTTAAATTGGGGGACAGCTATCGAAGAAATGGCACCAAAAATCATTATTACAACAATAAATTCCAAATAAGTAAATCCTTCTTCTTCTGTTTTTTCTGAAAAGAAGGAGTTACTTATTTGTTTTAGAGATTGTTTTCTCACAGAGTCCTACTTCTTAGAGAGCTTTAGATTGATTATTGTTCATTATTATTATATTTTGCTTCAAATATAAAAGGAGCAGTTGAGATAGACTCGACTTTTATTCCGTCTCCATAGACTTCTAGGCTGTTCTTAAGAGTAAGATCAAAATAACCATCAGAACTTTCTTTCAACGTTATTGGTGTTGACAATTCGAGCATATAAAACATATAAGTTACCTTGTCTCCATAGCTCTCAATAAAGTCAGTGTCTAAACCAATTGCAGTTATTTCATATCCATTGTAATTCATTTCACATCTTGAGAAGGTCCCACCATTGTTATCACAATAACCATTGTCTTTATTGTCCTTTCCCCGCCAATTTCTTAGCTTGGCTGCAAATTTAACTGGATCTCCTTTTTTTGTTGTTAAGTTCTTTTCATCAGAGCCTAGTGTTCTCCAGGTGGTTTCTCCGCTACGATATTTCCCTGAACTTATAAAACTATTTTTTAAAATCATAGTTAAATACTTATATTTCCCTGGCTTAACAACCTCCCTACCAGTTGTTGGAAGTTTATATTTAGAATCTTTTCCTAATTGATTTCTAAAAAGATTGCCATTGCCATTAAAAATAGTTATACATTCAGCTTCAGAATAATTTGCTGAACTACGAAAATCAGGGAAAGGACTTTTTTGACAAAGATCTACCCTATAAGTATCAATAACGTAGGAGCTAGGCTCTATTAAACAAGCAGTCTTATTTGGAATTTGTCCTGCACATTTTATAATTGTTGAAGCGGAATAAGTAGGTTGATTCTCAAAGCCTACTACCCCCCCCAAAATTGTGAGCAATGAAATGAATAAAGAGCTTTTTTTTATCATGAAGACTTCGGAATTAATAGATTAAAACAAAAGCTGAACTTTTTGGTGGGTTTCATGAGGCCTGCTATTGGAATTATTTAACATAGTATTAGTCGACTTTTGGAAAGTACACAATTTTTTGCAAAGAAAAGATTAATCTGAAACTATTCTTTAGCGTTCCACTCTGCCTTTGCAGTTTTATATTTCAAGCAGTATCTTTCTTCTGAGATACGATTGAAGGCAATTATTTAACCAAGGGTATACAAAATAGTTTTTCAACTTACAGAACAAAGCGACAAGATATTTATTTGCACCTTAATGAGCAGTGAAACTCTAATTCCTGACTTGGTTGATATCGTCCCGCTTCTGCGCCTACAATCCAAACAACGGGGCGTGGCGCAGTTTGGTAGCGCGGGTGCTTTGGGAGCACTAGGTCGCAGGTTCGAATCCTGTCGCCCCGACTGGCTTTTGGCGGAATCCCAATTTTCTTTCGCGGACAAAAAGCGGACAAAAGGGATCGTTTTTGCTGGGTTTTAATAAACCTGAGCAGAAAGCGGCATGATGTGGAGATGGAAAATGACTTCGCCGCCACTATTCAGAAATACATCCTTTATGTGTTTTTAGGAGTAGGTTTGTTCGCCGCTCTTGGGTTGGTTGTTTTCTTGATAAAACTGATCTTCTAATGGACTTAATCGCTTTAGACAAAAAAGCCGCACTGGCAATCCAGAACCGTTTTGGATTGAGCAACTACCAGATGCTTTGTCTGAGCTGGGTCATGGGTCTGGTAATGGGATTTGCTCTCGCCTTAATTCTGCACTGGCTTTTTTCTCCGCATTAATTAATTGGTTCCCTGGGGATGGATGGTTATTCAGTTTTTTAATGAGTGTTTTCTAAGAAAGAAAGTGTTGCTATCAAACTGAGAGCAGCCTTTTTTGATAATGCAGCACTATTTAATCGTTTGGGAGTTCCCGACAGTTGAAGGTGCGTGGTCTTCATGCCCAGGCTTCGCCGATTACATCAACTCTGGAGCGCCTGGAGACAAATTCGATGGCTTTGAGTTGAAGTATCGAGTTTGTGAACCTATTAGTGGCAGCGGTGTAGCAATAGCCGTGGCTACAGATATTGGCAAGGTTTGGGCTCATCTTGGACCTTGGATCAAAGAGTACGGCATCCAGTTTGAAGTTACAGCTGTGGTATCAGATGCCGAATTTGCTGCCATGTGGCCCGGGGTTTCTGCTGCGGCATCTGTGTAATGATCTGATCAATCAATAATGCTCCGTTAACTATTTAGTTTTCAAGGGGCAAATCGTTGTCGGAAAATGGTCCACTGGCCGCCAATTCAAAATGCAGCTAAAGCCGCATACAAATGAATTATCAAATGCTGCTTGAGTGCCATGCAGCGGGTACAGCTATTACCAAGAAAGAAGCTGAACTTTTAGATCTGGAGCTGGACTCTCAAATTGCAAGTATCAAAGTTTCCAGGACGCAGGGTTGTATTGAAGTTGCTCCAGATCACATCTGTAAGTCTGCGCTTGTGTGCAAAGGGAGCTTTTGGATTACTTGCTTTGCTTCTGTACTTGATCAAATCAATCCAGTTTCGATGGGAACAAAAGCAAGAGGTGCAAGAGTTTTCGACGAATTGGTGAACAATGGATATGTAGTTACGGATTGAGATTGGTTGCCGTGGGATGGATAACTATTCAGTTTTCGAGGTTCAAAACAGGATGTGAATGATAAACAGAGCGGTGAGTAAAAAAGTGAGTGTGTTCTTTTTGCCCGTCAGGTCTCGGATTACTGCGTCTGCTGATCGACCAACTCGCAAGCAGAAGTAATCACCTCGTCCTTAGAGGACGCTTTGGTGATTTTCATTTGTTTGAAAAAAATGCTTTGATGTCGATGGAGGACACACGTCCTGCGTTTTCGACTCACTTATTCTTATGGACAAAAAAGGTGCAAAAGGTTATTGGATCTCAACCTCAACAGTTATTAATCAAGAACTCTTTGCTGAATACGTAGAAAAGGTAGGGCCTTGGCTAAAAGAAGTTGGGGGTAAAGTCTTCGCAAAAGACACTGAGCCACAAGGAAAAGAACAAACAGTAGGTGCAAACTTAGCTGTTATTTGTGAGTTCCCTTCCATGCGTAGAGCTGTTGAGGCTTATGAATCAGTGGAGTATCAAGAGCTAAGCAAAATCCGCAAAGCCGCTACAGAGAATGCAACCTTCACGATCATGGAAGGGATGGATGAAGCAACAAAACTAAGAAGAGCAATGGGCAAGTAAATGTCTTTACGTCACCCCCTTTTCCATAGAACCATCTTGGCTCTTCTATTAGATGTTCAAGAATCAGGGTATGAACCACCAACGCTTGAGAATAGAGAAGTATTTAAAGCTGAACTTCTACAAGAATTAGAAGAAGGTATAGCTCCCATTATTGATCGATGTTGTTATCGGAATCCATCAGTGAAAAGAAGCGAAGAAGAGTCAAACCTTCCCAAGTGTTGATTGGGTCCCTCTGAGCTATTCCTTTGTGGGTCGTCCGAAGGCTCGAAATCTTCCTAGAGTCGTGCCCTACAACTGGAGACACTTTTGTTGCTTCTAAGGAAGAGATAAGCAGTAATAGGAATGCTTTAGCGCTTTTTAGCGGTTGACAATTTGGTTAACTTTTTAGCCTGCTGTGCTTGCTCTTTTAGCCATACATCAGGGTCAAAATCACGGATTGGATTGGTCGCTCTCCACTGAATGTTGTACATGATGTGCCTGGCAAGAGACATCTTCCCTCTGGGCTTCATGTTGAGGTGAAGCTTCCCTTCTACATCTTCTAAGAAATCGTCTAAATAGCCGAGATCTTTCATCTTGTAGAGCTGACTTCGAGACGAATACCCAAGGAACTTGGCCGCTTCTGTGAAGGTACAAATCATCATTGGTTTAATTCCATAGAAAAAAGGCGGGGCCAACCAGGAGGAGACCACCACAGAATCCCCCTATCAACCCCGCCAAGCTCTTAAGACGCGATTGCGTCCTTCATGGCAGCAAAGGATTCAGCATGTCTGACAGCAATGTCGATTGACTGCAAAGCCCGTATGCCAACAGTGCCTTTGGCGATGTCGGTGTATGGATCGACCAGCACTTCGAGTGATCCCCACATGCCGATCAACAAGTCTTTGAAATTGCCGTAAAGGATTGCACTCAAGCCACTGCCTGAACCTTTTGTGAGGTCAGAAGGAACGTTGTTAGATACGTGGAAACGTCTTGAAAGAATCTGCTGCTTGCCTAACTCAGCACCATATGGAGAAAGGATGTAATCACCATTGGAGTCTTTGAGTTTGTGGACTGCACCTTCAACCTTTGCATTTGTTAGGAACGCACAGTTTTCGAGATCAGCATTGTCAACAGAGACAGCTTTTTTGAGGTCTACAAAATCATCCAAATCAGCCGCGGCTCCATTGGTCCCACCTGCTACAGATCCAATACCAGTTGTGTTGAGGATGCCTAAAGGTTGAGAACTTGAACCACTGCCGTTAATTGCAGCTACATCAATACCTTCAGCAATCTTGGCGATGATGTCTGATTTGATCAGTTCCTCGATTTCTGGAGTGGACTGCAGAGACATCAAATGGCTGTACTTGCTGTATGCCCCGATAGTCTTTGGCTGCATGGAGATATTGCGCAGAGTGCCTGTTGATTCAGTCACGCTGTCAGCGTCATCAGCTCCAATCCAATAGGTAGTAGAGGAAGCATTTCTTGCAGGAATGTCTACGTTGCCAACCAATCCAGGCAACATGCGAGCACCTAATTCAACGACAGCAGAGCTTGGTCTTAAAGACTCAACGAACTGATCTGCGAGGTG
The DNA here is from genome assembly GCF_034092395.1 of Prochlorococcus sp. MIT 1307. Lineage (NCBI taxonomy): Bacteria > Bacillati > Cyanobacteriota > Cyanophyceae > Synechococcales > Prochlorococcaceae > Prochlorococcus > Prochlorococcus sp. MIT 1307. The sequence continues at coordinate 67,436 of NZ_CP139301.1, forward strand.
TTCTGTAGCGACTGCATAACCACCTGCTGATGCAGAGGATGTGACATAAGCACGCTTGCTCCAAGCATTATTTGGGACGAGGAAACCTTGTGAACGCTTGCCAGTTTGTAGCTGCAATTCTTGGTTAACTTCTCGCTCAAGACCAGCTTGCGACCAATCGCCAGAGACAGAAGCTTGAATTGCTCTGACCATGCTGAAGTCTCTTGTCGCGTCTCGATATTCTGCGGATTGCCAATCGTTAGAGATGGTTTCTACTTCTTTGGGGATTGAGGCAGTCATAGGTTCTGAATAAGAGGGGTGTGATCGGTGAATACCAATCGAGTTGTCACTTGGTACAGCGACCAAGGAGATCTCCACTGGTTGCCAGCGGGTCACTAAGGTTTTGCCGTCGTCGGTGTATTCGCTTTCGTTGATTTGATACCCAACCGAAATGTTCTGGAGGATTCCTTGTGTGACTTCTTTTCTCTTGGCAATAGCTTCATCAGATGTTCCCCAGCGAACAGTTGCTCGTCCTTTTTCATTAACGATTTCGGCAGATTCAACAACACCTAAAACTTCATTCGGTTGATGGTTCCAAAGGAAGGGCGCCCCATCATTTAGACGAGATAGATCAACGGCTTCCCTTTTATGAGAGAGCACTTCATCTCCTAGTGGAGTAGGGACTGGATTCTCTGAACTAAAAGACAGGTTAAAAGTGTCGCTATCAGCCGCCTTGGAATCGAGATCTAAGAATCTTGTCTTAATCGCTGTATCCGTAGTCATCCTTTGAGTCCTCTATGAGTATTTTTTGGAAACGGCGAAATTGAGCCGATGAAAGTGAGTCTTCCAATGGATCAGAACGCGATGGCCTGTCATCACCCATAGGATTTACGACTAAAATTAAAGTGGTCATATGGCTGATCTTAGAGTTTTTTGATCCCTATAAATGGCTGCAAATACTAGGGTTTTCAAGGCGAAAGCTTATTTATCATTAAGTCGCCGCTAATGTTTTTTATTTGACGCTATTGATTTGCTAAATAGCTCTTAAATGCGCTTAATTGCCGCTAATTAAATATTTCAATATGCTTATTGAAGATCAATAGAAGAATGGATTAGATGCATATTCCCTCTATTTTGCTTGAGATTGGTCCTTTCTCTGACCCTATGACTTTTAGTGGCTTGTGGTTCGCAAGTTGGCTATTTACTTGGTTTTCAGGCGTAAGTTTTAACCATGTTATGAATAAAGAGATGTATTCAACAATGGCTTACTCCGAAAGCGGAAAAAAAATCAATAGGAATGGAGATACACCAAAAGCTGTTTGGGTGGCAGCTTTATGGGCATTACCACTTGCTATCTACATTTCTCATGCTTGGAATAGATGTCCAGTTAACTAAAGATGTTTGCAATCATTACTTTCCTTATTGGCTTATTCCTCGGCTGGGTTTTAACTTGCAGACGTTGGAACAAGGTCGAAAAACAGATAGAGAAAGAGAGAAGAAATGAGGAATCTAGATTGAGGCGTACCCCTGACAAGGAGCTTTCGCAAGTTGATCTATTAAGGAAACGCTGTCTAGAAGCTGAGTTTAAGGAGTTAGAGGAAACGCTTAAACGTCCAGTCTGATCTTCTCAACCTAGCGATCACAACAAAAGTCCTTAATCAACTCTTATTTATCGTTGATAGGTTTTAATTACCTCTAGTAATTAGCTATATAGATCTTAAATGCGCTTAATTGCCATTATTTAAATATTTCAATATGCTTATCAAGCTATGAAAAAGTTTTTAAATAGATTGAAAGCCGTTCTTAACGGTCAAGATTTCCTCTATGACGATGGAGAGAAGTACTTAAACCAGCCATTTGAGAAGCCGAAACTTCACGGTTGTCCGCTTCCATTACCTGAGATTCGAACCAAAGACAAATGGGATCAAACTTAGATAAAGCTCTTAAAACAGTTGCAACACTTGCGCTCTGCGTGATTGCTGTTCAGTTGATCCCGATTTCTAAGCGTCATCAGCTTGAATATTTATGCTCTGTTAATAACTCAATAAAAACATCATTCGGACCAAGATCACGAAAACTTTCCGCTTATGATGAGATAGGAAAAAACGTTACCAAAATCGAGTCGATCGCCGGCTATTCCTATAAAAAAAATAGTTTTATGGTTTCAGATTTTTGCTCTGAACTTAAAAAGTTTTAGTTATCCCCTATACCCGCACACCTAGGAAAACCTCTTTTACCTCTATAAACCCACTTAGGACGACCACCAACTTCAATACCTAACTTCTGTTTTTTGCGCTCAATCACTTCCTCTACAAAGAGATCCATCAAGACAGCTCTTGTATGTTCCTTGTTCTTACCAAAGTGGACTGCAACTTCTTCAATCGTTCTCCACTCTTCTGATTCAGACAAGTAAAGCTCTGCATAACTCCTCAAATCCTTTTTAACGGAAGGGAGCAATTCCTCTTCTCCAGTAACGCTCTCAAACACCCAGGAAAGATCTTCCTTGTTTCCCTCAAGATTCCAACAAGTCCCGACTTCACAGTTCCTAGCTTTCTCTAAACAAGACAGAACGAATTGGCACTGTTTTGGCGTTGAATTTGGTGCTCGTGAAATTGCCCACACATCACTAACAGCACCAACCTGAGTACCAGCGCCCAGAATATCGAACATGGATACATCACCCCTTTGTTGATGTTCTGGTTTTCGCAAGTGGGAAGTAATAACAATGAGAATATTTTTCCTGCTGGCAAGGTTGTTGAGGTCATATAAAGGTTTTGCAAACTCAGGATCTTTTATTGAGACTCCACGATTTGCCAGGAGTGTGGTCACACTGTCCAACATGACAACGCCATAGCCACCCTCATCAATCAGTCGTTCAAGGCGTGGAAGATCGAGGCTGTTAAATCCGTCTTCGCCAAAAACAAAATCAAAGGCATCCTGGGTTAAACCCATGATTTTGCACTTACGCCAACAATCATTTTTAGGTTCATCCGCTTGAACAAAAAGCACCCTGCTTTTCTTTGTTGTGAGCTGGCCTATTCCTTCTTTATTCTTTAAAAACGGTTCTCCCTTCCCAATGCAGGAAGCAAGTGAGTAAAGGAAGGTTGTTTTTCCAGTTCCAACATCTGCCGCGAGACTTACCAACGCACCTTTAGCCCCAAAAGAATCAACAATCCATTCAGCGTTTTCTCTTGATTTGAGCAATTCGCCTACAGAAATAGGTTTCCCTAGGTCAGAGGGAATAGGGGCTTTTCTTGGTTTTACTTTCCCTAGATGTTTCCCTAGTGGTTTTCCTGTGTGTGTGGGTATAGGCCTTTTCCCTTCACGTTCCTCACGATCTCGTTTTTGAAGCTCAGCTTTTAAATCAGTTGAATAGTCATAGCCCTCTCTTTGTATGTGATCCCTTGGCAAAACTCCTAAAAGGATCAGTCTTTCAAAGGAATCTGTGTGATCGTTAAAAACCCTTCTAGACATCGAATGGCCTCCAAATTGATAGTTGCTCCTTAAGCGTCAGATCGTTTTTTTCAGCAATAACTTTGATGGCAACAGTCAGCGCCAAGTCACGCCAAACAGGATGCAAAATTGCATCAGTATTCTTTAGGACTTCACCGAAGCCCGGTAATTCTTGATCCATCTCATCGGCCCTCCAACTTCTCAAGCCGCTCAGAGAACGCCTTCATTTGGGCGAGTTGAGTTGCTCTTAATTCTTCAACTGCTGCTGTTGCGGCATGGACTGCTGCGGTGCATTGATGTAGAGCATCAGAGTTGATGGCATGCCCTTCTTGGCTTTATGACTATTTTTGGCGGCCATTGCCAAAACACCTCATCGTTAGGGATGGATATATGGCCGTCTCCAGTTATTGGAAAGACTTTAAGGACGCAACCTAAAGGTCAAGCACTTTCGTGACCCGCCTAGAGGGAAAGCCCAGCGTTGTTGATATCTTAGTCCAAATATCAACCAATGTGTCTAGTCAAAGAGATATACACTTTTCAGCTTTTAACTTTTTTATTAGCCCATAGCAAATGGATTGCCCCTTGATATGACAGAAATTAACTACTGGCTAATGAAAAGTTCCCGTTAGGTGATAGCAAGCGATCTCAGCGAATCAGGAATTTCTATTCAAACTTTATTCAAACTTGCAAACCGACTGTTTGGAATCACCCCAAAAAACTCAGAACGAGAAGAAGATGTACACAATCGAGTAGCTGCAGCTATCAACCTTTTGAGACAGATTTTGCATACATGGACACGGACCCACCGACACCTCCGTCTATGTTGAAAGGCTCTGAATCTTCAAAAGATATTCAGACAGTATCGAGATTCAATGATGGAGATCTGGCTAAGAATCTTGTCCTGCTTGATCGAGTGATCTTGAGCACAATGGAATCAGCGATTGTTTTCTATGCATCGATTAGCCCTCACTGTTGCTTCTGTGGCTGGTTTAAGTGCTATCACTCCTTCTGCTGAAGCAAGTTCATATTGTTTTATCAATCAAAATACTATGGATCTATGCAGAACTCACTGGATTGTTCGCTAGAGACAAAACGAGAAGTAGTGGAAGCAAGAAAAAGCTCGGCTGAGGTCGAGCTTTTTTATGTCTAAACAGCTCTCTAATTAAAGAGAAAAGTTCTTGGAATCACCTTAAAAGATCTGGAACAAGAAGAAGGTATTAATCAACTCTCCTCTCTCTATGGACCCAAATAATGCGCAAGAAGCCAGTCAGCAAAAGTCTTCAGATGAGTTGTCTGCGGTAGTAGACATCCTGTGCGAAACCTTTGATGAGATTGAAAGTCGTTCTCTTGGAACTTCTGCTGCTGGTATCCCAGTCAATTTCTATGACTTTGATGCCATGACTCAAGGTCTACAACGAGGAGATTTAATTGTCATTGGTGGTAGGCCAGCAATGGGGAAAACATCCATGTCGCTGAACATGGCGAAGAATGTTGCTCAATTACATGACCTTCCAGTTTGCATCTTTGGCTTTGAGATGGGCAAAGAGCAATTGACCTATCGCCTGCTTTCGATGGAAGTCGGCATCGAGACAGGAAGACTGAGGACTGGTCGACTCCAACAAGAGGAATGGACGTTATTGGAGGAAGGAATTAATTGTCTTGGTCAAATGCCTATTTTCATCAGTGATAAAGCCACAATCACTGTCGAAGGAATGGTTGCTAAATGTCAGCAGATCCAAGAGAGACAAAAGAAAGAGTTGGGACTTGTTGTTATTGACTATGTGCAACTAATGGATGGACCAAACAAAGCATCCCGCGATGAAGAGCTTTCGAAAATCATTGTGGATTTAAAAGAGATGGCAAAAACTTTGCAGGTTCCAATCCTTTTGTTATCTCAGATCACACGAGCTGTTGAGCATCGCAATAACAAACGCCCCATGCTCAGTGATTTAAGAGAAACCGCATCACTAGAAAGTCATGCGGACATAGTGGTGATGATCTATCGAGATGAGTACTACCACCCTGAATCAGAAGATCGAGGCATTACAGAATTGATCATCTGCAAACACAGAAATGGTCCTGTTGGAACAGTGAAATTACTTTTTGAACCCCAATACACTCGCTTTCGGAACCTTGCTATCTAAATTCGTATTAAAATCTAAAAACCTAAACAATTATGATTTTAGTGTGTCTAGCCCATATAGCGAGCTGAGATATTTGGATGTTACCGGGTCGGGTATAGGTAGGAAAAGTATCGAAATCTCATTTCAGTTTCTGCAAAAGCATGAACTTGAAATTGAAGAAGAATCAAATCAGATGGATCAAAGCCTTTGGGCAATGAGTCGTAATCAACCAGATTCTTCAGAAGCATTACTTTGTCTGAGATGCAGGGTGAGCCATCCAATTGCTCAGAAGGTCAATCTAATATTTAATAATTTTCGCGATAAGTATGAACTTGAATTAAAAGACATGTTGGTCTATGTGCTTGATGACACAGGAGAAGTCTTTTTGAGAAGCTCTTATAAAACGGATGAAGATAGTAATGAGATTCGGCGTCAACCTCTTAATTGGAACACCCTCTTAGAAATGGCCGACAAAGGAATCAGGCCATTTAGTACAGACATCATTCATAGTTTTGACCCTGATTTATCTGGTCTATCTACTTGGGCTAAAAATAAAGTGCAGGCCAATTCAGATCTCAAAACCTATTTACGTAGTTGTGGTTTGCTGCTGATTAGTCCATGGGCTCTCATTGCAGATAGCACTCCTACGCGAGTGAGAGAAGCCTGGTCACGTTGTGGCGATGGGAATATACAGGTTATGGAAATGGAGAGTTTGCATCGCTCTTATTTAAGTAATTACAAAGCTGCAAAAGAGGTTTATAGGAAGAGCACAGGGAAAGCTACTGGCTGGGTTCCAGATGCTGAATTCCTTGCATCATTAAATCCACCTCAAAAGAACAGAGAGAACCTGGCGTTACTTGATCAAGCAATCCGTCAATATCTTGTCGGGACCAATTTCACTCGTCAATTTAAAGAAGGAGAAGAAGCCTTATTGCAGAGTGCTCCATCCACTAGTAGTGAATCCTCCAATTCGGATCTAGTCCAATCCATTCATCAAGCGCTTCAACGCTCAACACAACCAATCGTGAAAGCTGCGATTGAGTCAGATCGTCCTCGATGGGAGAAAGATCCTAGTCGTGAATTGGCTTGGCAGCTTTATGGACAGGGTCTTGGGCAAAGAGAAATAGCGACACGGTGTGATCACAAACAAGCTTGGGTTAGCAAGCTACTACTTGAGAAGACGCTTTCAGAAAACATTGCGCAAGAAGCAGCGGTTGCTCTTGTAAGACGTTCTGAATTCAAACCGCTACTTAAAGATCCAGCTGGTGTAGACCGCATGATTGAAGAATTACGGAATTATTTGGTGTCATCAGAACAAAAAGGCAATACCTCTCTTCTTAGGCAAGCAGTCCATGAGGCTCTGCAATCATGAGCGAAAGCAATTCCCAGCGACCATCCATAGAGGCCTTCCCAATCCCGGAAGGATCAGTTTTGTTGGGAGCTATCAATGCCTCAGGATTCAGAGAATTTACGATTGCTGCGCTTAAGCAAGTTTTAAAAGATAGAGATCTGAACTTGCCTCTTGGTCCCGAATTAGATCTTGAGAACCCTGAGCGACTGATCAGCCTCAATCAGTTTGCGGTACAGATTGTTGTTGCTGGCTTCACTTCAGATGAAATCACTATCCCTTTGAAGGATTGGTATCAAGCTGGTGCAGCTCCACAACTTCTTTTAGCTGCACAAGTTGATGAAGAAAATAATGTTGTTTTCTTTCGTGGTGTACTAACAGGTCCAGAATTTGAGTCATTAATTTCCAAACGTCTCAATAATCAACAGGAAATCAATCTTTCCCTTGATCGGTTTGGAGGTGGCATTGATCGCCTCCTAAGGTTTGTGCGGCTTTTAGAGCCAAGTGCGATCCCAAGAGTTGGTTTATTTGAGGAATCCAGTCCTGAATGGAATTGGGCACCGATCCAAAAGAAAATGAAGGCAGTGATTTCAATAGCTGCATTGGGTGCTGGAACAATCCTTCTAGGGCCTGAACTTCTAAGGCCAAGACTCTCTGGAAGTATTGCCTCACTCACACCTAGTCAGATTGCAGTTTTGGGATCTACACGCAGTGCTGATGGTATCGCAACAGTTTGCTTGCTAACTCCTGAAGTCACGCAGTCACGATCCAGCTCACTCCCGATTGCGTTGGTATCAGTAGATCGACCTCTGATCTTTTCTCTTGATCCTCTCAATGAACTCAAAATTTCCAAGAATGGAACAATTGTCTTGAGCAAGCTTGCCTCTTTGAACAAACGAATTGAAGGCCCTATCACCTGGCCGATTCAATCCCCAATTCAACCAGGCGAGACATTTGACTTGAGCTTTAGACCGAAGGGCACTAGTCCTGGAAGCTGGACAACAATTCAAATCCAAACGAACCCCAGTACATCTTTCCAAAAGCTGGACACATTGATTGACGCTCTAGGCAAGAAAGAATCTCGATGGATCAATGCCATCAACCGAGAACTAAAGAAGGATAAGAATCTGGCGTTGACATTGTTGTTCTCTTCCAACGCACCTCAAACAAAAGCCTTGAATAAAGCTAGGACTTCTGTTCTTGTACGCGACGGCTGTCTAGAAACTGAGAATTGACCGTTTTGGAATCACCCTAAAAGGATCAGAACGAGAAGGAAGTGTCAGGAGGCAAGCCTCCATTACTTCTCAAAAACATGACCACTTCAACTTTTGATCTCAACTCTGCTTCTAACTCCAACAGGAAAAAAATCAAAAGAGTTGGAGCAGCCTTTGCTCTTGCACTTGTTGCTTCCGTAGCTGGACTAAGTGCAATGACTTCTTCTGCTCATGCTTCAGGGTGGAGTATGCGCAATGGGCTAGGAGGTTACGATTACCATTTCAGCGATGGGAGTAGCGCCTGGAGTATGCCTAATGGTCTAGGTGGTTACGATTATTTCTAACAGCGACATTCTCAATACCACGAAAAATGCCTGGCAGTTGCTGGGCTTTTTTGATGCCTTTACATATCTGCATTAGCAAAGGAAACAGGCTTTGGAATCACCCTCAAAGACCCAGAACAAGAAGGAGATGTATTGATCGTTATTCCAGGTTCCATCATGAAACTCCAATCCGTTGCTTTATCGGTTGCTTGTATTTGCATAGCTTCAACTGGTTTCGGCTTGTCATTAGTAATGCCGCGAGGAGCCAATGCAATGACTATTCCAAATGAATCAACAATATATGGGGAGGATCTTCCACGGGTAGGTCTTAACCTCAACCTGCTTGCTTAAATCAAATTCGCTTAGCTATTACTGAGTAGAGCACAAACCCTTCAAAAAAGACATAGTTACCTATGAATCGCTTTGCCCTCATTACAGCTTTATTGATGCCAGTTGTGATCGATGGCGGGCTGGTTGTTGAAGCGATTCCTGAAGTACTTGTTGCTCAGAAGAAAGAAGAATTAGGACTTGATGATATTGACCGCCTAAGAGAGAGAGCTGAAGAAGCTAAAGAAAGTGCGTTGTACACAAAAGCAACTGAAATCTTAGAAACAGTTCTTTCAATACAGGAGAAAGATCTCGGAGCTGAACATCTGGCTGTAGCAAATACCCTCAATGATCTGGCTTTGTTATATGACACTCAAGGTTTCTATGACAAAGCAATACCGCTCTTTCAACGTTCCTTAGCAGTTAAAGAAGAAGTACTAGGACCAAAGCATCCTGATACGGCTAAGGCTTTAAACAATCTTGCTTGGGTATACCTCGAACTAGATCTTTATAGCAAAGCCGAACCTCTTTTCCTTCGAGCTTTGGCTATTGACGAAAAAGCACTCGGGCCAGAACATCCTGATACAGCAATACATCTCAACAACCTAGGTTTGTTATATCGAGCTCAAGGTCAATACTACAAAGCCGAGCCACTACTTCGACGTGCTTTGGCTATCAATGAAAAAATACTTGGGCCAAAGCACCCTGATACTGCTAAGGCTTTAGATAATCTTGGGATAGTATTTTCCAATCAGAATCTATACAGCAAAGCTGAGCCTCTCTTTCTGCGTGCCTTAGCTATTCATGAAAAAGCACTAGGGTCAGAACACCCTGAGACCGGTGTCAGTATCAACAACCTTGCTGTCGTTTATTTCATCCAAGGGAAAAACAACAAGGCCGAACCTCTATTGCTACGTGCTTTAGCTATTCAAGAAAAAACGTTAGGACTTGAGCATCCAGAAACAGCTGAAAGACTCATCAATTTAGGTTCTTTCTATAACAAGACTGGTCGTTACAACAAAGCAGAACCTTTATTGCTACGAGCTTTAGCAATCAATGAAAAAGTACTAGGACCAGACCACGCTGAAACAGCTTGGGGAATAAATAATTTAGCTTTCTTCTATAACAATCAAGAGCATTACAAGAAAGCTGAAATGCTCTATCAACGTGCTTTAACAATTAACAAAAAGGTTTTTGGCTTAGAGCATCCAGATACAACAATAACCCTCAACAATTTGGCGATGGTTTATGCCAGTCAAGGTGATTATGACCGAGCAGAACAACTGATAAGACAGGGACTAGAAGTTGCATTAACTCTGATCCAACGAGAGGCTCCTTTCCTTGTCATTAATGAACGCAGTTCTTTTGCCCGAGCTTTTGACCTTGACCATGCAAGAGCTTTTTCCAGCTCGTTTTGGAGTGAATCAGGAGAAAGGCTTGCTTTATTTGCGAGGCTGAACCGTCAGGGTTTGTTAGAAGATATTGAGAAGCGTCAATCAGAGTTAGCCAATTTGCCTGGCCCACAGCAAGAAATAACACAAAGACTACAAGAAATCACCCAAGAGCTCTCATCAAAGAATTTGAAGGTTGAACAACGTCAAACTTTGCGCTCAAAAAAAGAACAATTAGAACGCAATCTTTATCGTTTACTACCCAAACTCAGACCACGCATTATTCAAGTCGACCAAGTTGCCAAAGCAATGCCAAGTGACTCTTTACTAGTGGAGTATCAGCGCTATCAACTTTTTGATGGTGCTAAATCAATAAATCAGCGTTGGAGTGATGCTCGTTATCTTGCAATGCTCTTAAAACCCAACGGAGAGATCACCTCTGTTGATTTAGGTCTTGCAGAACCAATAGAAGAAAAGATTGAACAAGCTCTTGCAGCTTCTGAGGAAGGCTTGACGGGTGCTCAGGATCTATGGAATGAAGTTAGTCAGTTAGTTATGACGCCATTAGAAGAAGCAATTGGAGGAGCGGAAACTTTATTTATTTCACCAGATGCTGAGCTCAACCGAATCCCATTCGCAGCACTTAGTTCACCAACTGGCGATGGATTATTAGGAGAAGCTGTTCAACTTCGTTTATTCACGACTGGCCGAGAGTTATTGGATCTTGCCAAAAAGTCAAAGCAAACTAATCAACAACCGCTGGTCGTAGCCAATCCTACTTTTAGCCCTAGGAAGTTTTGGCCTCGCACAAAAGAGTCGAATTTGATTTCTTCCACTCAACGACGCTCTGGTGATCTCAGCTCAATGAGTTGGAAACCATTACCTGGAACAGCCAAGGAAGGAAAAGCGATTGCCAAACTCACTAATGCAAACTTGTTGCTACGAGAAAAAGCAACAGCATTAGCTGTTCAAGAACAAGAATCACCCAAGGTCTTGCACCTAGCAAGTCATGCTTATTACCTAGAAGATCAAGATAAAGGCGAAAACCCACTTCTTAGAAGTGGAATAGTTCTAGCTGGTGCGAATCAACCTGATGCTAATAGCAAAGATGATGGTTATCTCACTGCTTTAGAAGTGACCAAGCTCGATTGGCAAGGCACAGAGCTTGTCGTTGTCTCTGGTTGTGAATCTGGGAAAGGCGACATACAAGCAGGAGAAGGTGTTTATGGTCTTAAACGTGCCATTGCTGTAGCAGGTGCTCGCTCTAGTTTGCTATCGCTTTGGAAGGTGGATGATCAAGCAACCGCTGCTTTTATGGAAAGTTTTTATCAACGGCTCAAAGCTGGAGTAGGAAGAGCAGATGCTTTAGCCGCAACGCAAAAGGAATTTAGGAATCACCCAACCAACGAGACCTGGCGACTTCCTTATGTATGGGCAGCCTTCCAGCTCAGTGGGGATTGGAGACCAATTAAATGGTGATTGTGGAATCACCCTGAAACACTCAGAACAAGAAGGAGTTGTAAGGAGGCAAGCCTCCACCACCTCTACAAAACAATGACCAACTTTGCCTCTAACTCAGATAAAAAGAATGTAAAAAGGATTAGCACCATCTTTGCTTTCGCTTTAGTTTCTTCCGTAGTTGGACTAGGTGCTGTCGTTACTGAACCTGCTTCTGCATCTTGTTATGGCAGCGGTTACTCAAGATATTGTGACGGAGTTGGCGGACCTGGAGCTACTTATTCTTCACGCGGTGATTTTGGAAGTACAACCTATTCAGATGGCAGCAGCCAAACCTATAGCACTTATTACTACTAAATCATTCACCGAATCTATACAAAGACAGTTGAGTTCTTTCTCAAAGTTCTGCTTTTTAGCGGGGCTTTTTTTATGCCCTTACACCTCTCCAATAGCAAAGGAAACAGGCTTTGGAATCACCTTCAAATACTCAGAACAAGAAGGAGATGTATTGATCGTTATTCCAATTTCCATCATGAAACTCCAATCCGTTGCTTTATCGGTTGCTTGTATTTGCATAGCTTCTACTGGATTCGGTTTGTCATTACTGACTCCTCACAGGGCTAGTGCCTCGGAAATTTATGCAGACAATCTTCTATCTATCGGTATTAATCCAGATTCTCTAGGTATTGGAAATGCTCTAAGCCTAGATAAAGCTGGTTGGCTCTAATAGAAAGGAATTCCTCTATATAGATGAGGTTATTGATTTACCTGATTATCACATCGCACAATGACTAGAAATTTCTCAAGGAAAAGAATATTTTATTTAGCTGCTATAGCTGTAGGTTTGCTTGGGATATTTGGCAGCATTAATAAACTCAAGAATTCTCAACTATTGATGCCATCTGAATACAAGACCATCAAGACAATAGTCAATCAAATAGCAGACAAAAATGATTTAGGAGAACAACAAATTACTTTTACGATTAATGCAGGAAGCCGTACAAAGTGGTCTGCTGAAGAATTAAAATTATGTGAAGAGGATAAATGTCAATTCTATGGAGAAATTAATCCCTTCAAAGTCTATGAGGGAGAAGCTGCTAAAGATATCAATGAGGCAATAAGACAGTCTTACCTATTAAATGGAATCGAAGCGTATGCTTTCTCACATGGAACAATTAATATCAGTAGGTCTACATTCCGAACCTATGACAAAAAGAAAGATTTACTAGCTTGTACAATAGGACATGAGTTGAGTCATTTCATTAATCATGACTCTTTTAAAGATTCGCTTCAAGAGGGAAAAGAAGGAAAAGGTTTAAAAGAAAATAAACGCAAGTTATTGTCAAATCGTATTTCCAGGAGAACAGAAATCAATGCTGATATCAATGCAACTAAAATGTTGATTAATTCCGGCTTTCCATCAGAAACCTGCCTAAACAATATTTCATTTTTCTCTTTAATGGAAGGAGATGGAGAAGAAACTAAAGAAGATAGTACTCATCCTGGATATGAAGACAGATATGCTGCCTTGGAAGAATTTCTAGAAAAATATAAGGCTAATTCTGAGAGGGAAAACTTGAATGGAACTAAAGGGTATTGGAAATACAATCGAGAGTTAAATGCTTTGACATTTAGCCCTATAGAAAACAATCAATCAATGATATGAATTTCAAGCCAATTGAACTCGTGTTAATTGAAAGAAATTTTCTTATTAGCAATTTCAAAAGCTTTGGCAGTACTGGCTTTTGATGCCCAAGGATAAGCCCTTAAATGTGCTTCAAGGCTATGCCCCATCGACATGGCTACTGAGCCTGCATCGATACCTCGAATATGCGCGCGCAGACTGTAAGAGTGCCTAAAACTGTAAGGAACAATATTTACTCCTTGAGTCTTCTTCATCACTTCCCGCAAACTGTTCCAACTCTCTCGACGTTTTAAATAAGTGTTGGCAGCTTCCCCCATTTTGTTTTCACGGCAAGAAGGAAGTTCAATTAATCCTGCTTTCCAGCGTTCAATCAGATTCCATTTCTGAACTTCACCATCACTATTGATTAGTGGAAGAGGGAAGACTCTTCTGGGCTCTGTGGTTCCAGCACCTGCTTTCTTTTGATATGTGCACCACCAATAATGTTCCTTAGTTTTTGGATCTTTTCTAATCTTTAAATGCGTTAGAAGGCGGCAGGGTTATCGATGTATGAGCTTTGATTTGAAATCGAAAATTAAAACTCACGGCTAGTGAAGTGATCCACAACCTATGAGATAAAAAATGCAAAATCTAAATTTTATACATATTTGCTACCCAAGAAAGCTTGGGTGAAGCATGTCTTGAAAAGGAAATCAGCATGATAATGGTAACCATTTTCAATACAATAGAGCTGTTTTTCTGCTTTTAAGGCTATGAACGGTACTCAAAAAGTACCTGTAACTATCCTTACGGGATTTCTTGGTTCTGGAAAGACGACTCTTCTTAACAAGATTCTGAGTGAAGAACACGGTAAACGAATCGCCGTCATCGAAAATGAATATGGTGAAGTTGGAATTGATCAGGGACTGGTGATCAATGCTGACGAAGAGGTTTTTGAGATGTCCAACGGATGCATCTGCTGCACCGTTCGAGGCGATCTAATTCGCGTACTTGGGAACCTCATGAAGAGACGCGATAAGTTCGATTATGTATTGGTTGAGACCACGGGGCTTGCCGACCCCGGTCCTGTTGCTCAAACATTCTTCATGGACGATGAAATTCGTTCAGAATTTTCACTCGATGGGATCGTTACGCTTGTTGATGCAGCTCATATTGATCAGCAATTGGGACGCAGTGATGAGAGTTCCGAGCAGGTTGCATTTGCCGACGTACTGGTTCTGAACAAAACTGATCTCGTTTCTGATGAGTCACTCGATACTCTTGAAGCACGACTACGTGACATGAACCGTATGGCGCGTGTCGTACGTAGTAAGCAAGCGGATGTCTCTGTTGAAACTGTTCTAAACCTCGGTGCTTTTGACCTTGACCAGGTTTTGGAGCGGCGCCCCAGCTTCCTAGAACCAGAGTATCCATTCGAGTGGACGGGTGTTTTTCTACTTGAGCCTGGTCGTTACGAAGTTAGTCTCGAAGAGGGGCCTGACCCGATGATGTCTCTCGTCGTTGTAGCTGACCAAGGTACAGACGAAGAATCTCTCAATGAAGGTGCAGAATCATGTGTGCGACTTTACGCTGAATCTGCTGAACTCCTACATCCAGGTGACAAAATCCCACTGAATAAGCATGTGAACCTTCAGCTGCAGTCCGAGGGGCGCAAGTCGTTTTCGCTTGAAGTTGAAAAATCTGGACATCTTGGTTTATTCACTCAGCACACGGCCGAGGAATTCGATATCAAAGTAAGAAGAATGGATACTTCAGTTTCTGAGTCAGGAAGTAATCAACAGAATGATCTTTTAATTCCTCCTATAGCAGAGCGAACTTGGGTAGCACAACACGAACACGATGATGAAGTGGGTTCAATTGCTATTGAGCGGAATGGCAATGTCGATCCTGAAAAGCTCAACACTTGGCTGAGCCGACTTCTCTCAGAGAAAGGTGTGGACATCTTTCGCATGAAGGGTTTCATCAGCTTTGCCGACGAGCCGCGGAGAATAGTTTTTCAAGGTGTACATATGCTCTTTACCTCACAGCCTGATAGGGAGTGGGGTAATGAACCTCGCCGAAATCAACTCGTGTTTATCGGTCGGAACCTTGATGAAGAGGCCTTGCAAAGTGGGTTCGACAAATGCCTGACATAAGAGAACTCGGCCCTCAGGGTCGGGGGATGCTGCACGAGGGGTGGAGTACTGAAGTCGCCGATTATGTCATTGTTTGCGGATGGGCACTAGAAGGTAATGCTTTTTTGGTGGGTGATGCTGCAGGAGGCCTTTATGCCTTTGAAGGCAAGTCTGGAACCACCCTTTGGCATCGAAAGGAAGTCCATGAAGGTGGCTTACTTGCGATGTCCATTCATCCAGATGGAGATATTTTTGCTACTGCAGGTCAGGATGGACGTGTTCTGATTTGGAAGAGTAAAGAAGGTGAGTCAAATAAGGCATTAGAACTTGGTA
Organism: Prochlorococcus sp. MIT 1307; assembly: GCF_034092395.1. Lineage (NCBI taxonomy): Bacteria > Bacillati > Cyanobacteriota > Cyanophyceae > Synechococcales > Prochlorococcaceae > Prochlorococcus > Prochlorococcus sp. MIT 1307. Next base: position 83,144 of record NZ_CP139301.1, read on the forward strand.
AAGGATGGGTCGAACATCTCCAATGGTCACCAGATGGACAATTCTTAGCCGTAGTCTTTTCGCAGTACGTCTATGTTTTTGGTGCTGATGGGGAAGAACATTGGCGCTCAGATAAACATCCTAGTACTGTCAGCGCGGTTGCTTGGTCAAAGTCGAATGAATTAGCAACTGCATGCTACGGCCGAGTCACTTTTTATGATGTAATTCGTGACCAGGTCAATCAGAAGCTGGAATGGCAAGGCTCACTCGTGTCGATGGTGCTTAGCCCTGATGGCGACATTGTGGCTTGCGGTAGTCAAGACAATTCTGTTCATTTCTGGAGACGTTCAACTGCGCAAGATGCTGAAATGACTGGGTATCCATGCAAGCCAAGTCAACTAGCATTTGATCAAACCGGCATGGTTCTTGCCACTGGAGGAGGTGAACGAATAACAGTTTGGAGTTTTCAAGGCAATGGTCCTGAAGGAACGGTACCAGGAGAGTTAGACCTTCACATTGGAGCGATTTCTAGCCTCGCTTTCTCCAATCGAGGGTCACTATTAGCCTCTGGATCAAGGGATGGTTCGGTTTTTGTTTGGCTTCTCCAGAAGAATGGTCATGGTGAGCCACTTGGCGGTGCATTCGTAGGAGGCCGTGTCGAAGCAATTGCTTGGCGACCTGATGACTGTGCTCTAGCTGCCGTTAATGCAAACGGAGGAATTAATGTTTGGGATTTTAAAAATCGCATAAAAACATCTCCTAAAGGATTTTCATAAATCGAATACAACTGCGAAATCGTCCTCCTACTCCAATCTTGTTACACCCCTGCTTAGTCAGGGTTTTTTATGCACAAAGTTCTGCCTTTTAGTTTAAAAGCAAGCCAATAACTTCGTAGGTCTAATTACACAAAACAGATCAATTATTTCTTTTTCTAGGTAACAATCCTATTAAGAGAATGCATAAAACAGCGACAAGGGGACCTGGAGACATATTGAAAGTAAGCGCAAGCAAAAAACCTAAAACTGAGATTAAAGATCCAAACATTGCAGATCTAACCATAGCAACCCATAAAGATGGGGCTTGTTGCAGACCTAATAAGGCAGGAGTGGAAAGCAAAGCAATTACAAGGATGACTCCAATTGCAGACATTGAACTAACAATAACAAGCGCAGTCGTAAGGCCAAGCAGTAAATTTAAATAAGACACTTTTATGCCACTGTCAGAAGCTCCTTCCGGGTCTAATCCAATATGTACAAGCTTTTCGTAACCAAAAAGTATCAAAGAAATAAATACTAAGAAAGAAATAATAGTTCTTGTTAAGTCGCCTAAATTTGCAGTTAATAAATCACCAAATAGAACAGATTCTAAATCGATCCTAATTCCAAGAAGAGGTATAAGAAGAACACCAAGTCCAAGAGAACCAGCAAGAATTGTATTCATTATTGCTTCATAATTTTCATTTTTTTTGTTGGTTAATGCTTCTGCTGCAAGAGATCCAAACAATCCACTGAAAACACCACCTATGGAAGGACTAACGCCAAGTGCTACTGCCAAAGCCAACCCTGGCAGGACACAATGAGAGATTAAATTAACTTGCAGAAGTCGCTTATGGGTAATTAATACAGTGCCCATCGCCGGGCAAAGTATTCCTGTCATTAGAATTACGCAAAAAGGAATTAACCACCAAGTTTCTAGGGTTGAGTAAAGATTAAGCACGGCAATAGCTACCATGCATACAGCTAAATGAATCAAGCTTTTCTTTCACTACTTCAGGAGTACCAGAAGCCAAAACATGCTTATCCAAAGCAACGACCTTGTCATACGCGTTTAGAGATGTACCCCAATCGTGACTACTAACAAAAAGTGATAACCCAGCTTCAGCCAGCTGGCGAATGATTAATAGAAAGTCTTCTCTTGCAGGTGGATCTAAAGCAGAACAAGGTTCATCAAGAAGCAAGATTTTTGCTGGTGTCATTAAAGTTTTTGCAAGTAATGCTCTTTGTTGTTGCCCGCCAGATAATGAATCGAGTCTCCTTTTTCCTAAATCAGATATTCCAACTCGTTGTAGTGCAGCTTCTACTTCGCAACATGTTGATCTTGAATGATTCACTCGTCCTAACGCAACCAATCCTTCAACAGTGATTGGAAAATTCCAGTTCAACTTTCCTCTTTGAGGCATTAGAGAAATTTGGGATCGACTATCAAGCAACGGATGACTATCAATGGTGATTTCACCTTTGTCAGGCTTACTGCGGCCTTGAAGTAGACCTAGCAATGTTGACTTACCAGCACCATTTGGACCAACAAGTGCAGTCAAAGTTCCAGGTTTGAGCTCAACTGAGACCTCATCCAAAACAAGTTGACTTTGCCTTGAATAGGAATATGTCAAATTTTCAGCAATCAAACTGGCCATGAATAGGAGCATTTCCACATGAAACAACAATATGCTTGCCAATATGAAATGATAACCATTATCGTTTAAATCCACATTTGTTCCCTTCGCATGGCAGATCACTTCGGGCAATCAAGCCAGAGAAGGCTTTCGATCAATAGATCAATTTTAAAAACTTCTCTTTTAGCAGGTGCGGTTTTTTTATCTGGAACAGCTCAAGGAGTTCAAGCCAAGGAGAAAGCAATAGTTGCAATAGAGCCGCTGGTCTGTGACTTGGTCAAGGCAATTGCTCCACCTTCAAAGCAAGTTAAGTGTTTGATTGGCAGAAAAGTGGACGTTCATGATGTCAAATTTTCTCCTAGACAGGCTCAAGCTCTAAATAATGCAAGTCAAGTTTTCACACTTGGTCAAGAGATGACTCCTGCAATAAAAAAATGGCAAGATAATCCCATAACTACTGTTGTCGGTGTAAGTGCAATAGAGATTGATGACCATGACGATCATGATGACCATGACGACCATGATGAACACTCATCTTCGAAGCATGACGATCATGATGACCACGGCAAAGGTCATGGAGAAGAAGCTTTTGAATGGGCTGGTGTCTTTGAACTTTCACCAGGAACCTACACATGGTCTTTTGCAAAAGTCGATGGAGACTATGCCGACCCTGCTATGAAAATGGTCATTCTCAAGTCTGGTGATATTGAAGCATCAGAAGAACTTGCTGAAGAATTATTAGAATCTAAAAATTCAGAATTTAAACGTAATGATGATCAACTTGTTGCACAGGAAAAAGCATATGTTCTCACATTTAATGAGAGGAAAGAAAGCACAACATTCAATGTAGAAATTAAAAAAGCTGGTAAATATGTATTCTTTACTGAGCATATGCCCTTTGAGTTTGAAGCCGATGAGCATTTCTTTAAAGATGTTTCAGGCGATGATGTCGAACCGATAGCCCAAGTTCCAGACGAAGGCGGTGATCATCATCACCATGACCATGGAGGAGCAGATCCTCATATCTGGCATGATCCTCATAACATTATCAAGATGGGAAATATTATTTCTAGAAGCATCAAGAAGAACATGTCATTTTTTGATAGAGAAAATAGGAAAATTGTCAGTGAAAGATCTAAATCTGTTAATTCTATTTTAGAAGATTTAGATCAATGGACTCAAAGACAAGTATCCACAATTCCTTCTAATCAAAGGACGATCGTTTCTAAGCACAAAGCTATGGAATACTACGGAGATGCGTTTGGTTTGAAAACTATTAGCTTATTGGATTTTCTTGGTCATTCAGCGAGCCTTAGGCCTCAGACCATTGTCAGAGTATTAGGGGAGCTAAAAGAAGAAAATGTGAAAGTCTTATTTGCTGAGCAAAAACCTCCTTCGAAATTATTAAAAAACTTGAGTCGGCAAACTTCCACTCCTATAGCAAAACAACAAATTTATGTTGATGGTTTAATGCCAACGGGAAACACCATTTCTGTTGCTGTTCATAACACTTGTTCTATTGTTAATTCCTTGGGTGGTTCATGCAATAAGGCCACGGGCGCACAAATTGAAACCAGGTGGGATTCGTTGACAAAACGTTGACTTACTTCTAATAATAAATAACCCCTTAATTAACTTTCAATGGAGTGAATAATGTATAGCAAAAAAGGATTCCAGGCCTATAAAACATACTGGGAAGATCAAGCAAGTTTCATGGATAAATCTCCATGGAATCTGAAGAAGATCTTAAAACTAACTATCTCAAAAGATTTTAATAGAAATATTGAAGAACTTGAATTTTCCAATCACTCCATTTCAAGAGAAGAGGGGCAATTAACCTTACGGGTAAATGTTCCTTACAACTACTTTGAACTTGATGGTTTTGAATTAAAGGCTATTGAACTCCTTGGTATTGATAAAAATTGGTTAATAGATATGAGCTTAGAAGACTCTAGTTGTACTCATCAATTAACAAGGTAAGAGGTGAGATCTCTATATCGAATACCGCGCTCCATCGATGCTTCCAGCATTGATTCACTACTCCATTGGGCATAAGCAGCGTTATGCACTTGAACGGTGTGCCCCATAAATGCTGCCATTTCTGTATCAGAAAGCTTGTAGACCTGATGCCCTCGTTTGCTGTATGAATGCCGAAAGCTGTAGGGCACGACTCCATTTTCAGCTTTTAACCTTTTCCAGACTGGGTTAAAGCCCAGGTAATTTTTAAAAGCATCACCAGCTCCTGCCTTCATTCGAGGAAGTGGATCCTTACGTTTGATCCTTTCAATTAGCTTCCATTCTTTTTCCCACTCAGGATGCAATGGCCATAATCTTCTTGGTTTAGTAATGCCGCCACCAGCTTTCTTGCAGTAAGTGCAGAAGAGATAGTCCTTTCCATTCTTTTTGATCTCTAAATAGTCATAGCTGACTTCAATGGGACGCAATCCATAAACGATTGCAAGCTTGAGAGCTAAATCCCACTTCATCGCACGATCCCTTAGGAGGTGTTTCTTCTCAGCCTTATCAATATCAATCGGTAATGAGTTGAGAAGCTCCTTCAGGTCCTCATCTTCTATAACCACAGTCGGATTAGAGGATTCTTGTTGCTTCTTGGCAGACTTACGTCCCACATAGTCTCCTAGGGCGTTTTTGGGAGGTGGAGTCCAGTTATCAGCAGGCAAAAAATGATTTGAGGCTTTAGAGGTGGCCCACCTCAAGAAAGCCGCTATATGTTGCACTTTGATCTGTCTGCTTCTAGACCCTGGTTCGTTTTGTTTGCCAATCTCAATCAGTAGATCATTAGCATTCGACGCTGCCACTTCCTTGAGTCTGCGGAACGTCTTTCCATATTCGACGTCCCATGTCTTTTGACTCACGTCTCCACTGACTTTGACTTTGTAATTTCCATAGCTCTCCCATGCAGTAATTAAAAGTTTTGGATTAGGTCTCCTAGATGCTCTTGGCCCATCAGAGTTTGTCTTTTTAACTCGTTCTATAGCTTCATCGAGTGGAACTTTTTTAACCATATGCAGTTCAAAAATTTCATCAGCTAGTTTTCTGATTCTTGGTTCTTGTGCTCTTTCCCAATATGCGGGGAGGTTTCTATAAATTCTCGATCCATCTTCTAATCGAATTCCCAAACAAGCTCTCCTACCTTTTCTCTCAATCACCTGCCAATGAGGCGAGAGATTATCGCGCAAATGAGTTCTAAGGCCCTGTACCCAATCTGGAGAATCAGTTCTAGCTTTCATTGACCACTAGATCGTATGACGGGGAGCTCAAGGGGAGCTCTTGACTAAATAGATTTAAATAGATCTATTTATCTTACACAAGATTGAGTCTCAAATCACCCTTTTATACTACATTCGAGCTCGTAGTTGACTGGGATTTGCTGCTTGTCTCATTTTTACAACCCAATGCTTTGGGAGCACTAGGTCGCAGGTTCGAATCCTGTCGCCCCGACTAGGTTTTGGATGATTTGTGTTTTTGCTCGTGGGCAAAACGTGGGCAAAGAGGGTCGTTTTTGCTAGTTGTTATTGAACGCTGTGGATGAAACGTCATGATGTGGGTATGGAGAACGATTTCGCCGCCACTATTCAGAAATACATTCTTTATCTGCTTTTAGTGGTGGGTTTGTTCACCACCATTGGGTTGATTGCATTCCTGATCAAACTCATCTTCTAATGGATTTAATCGCCTTAGAGAAAAAAGCTGCTCAGGCTGTACAGATGCGTTTCGGTCTTGGCAACTATCAAATGCTCAACTGAGTTTGGTATTCGGCTTCGTAGCAGGAGTTGTTGCCACTCTGATTCTGCACTGGCTTTTCAAGCCGCATTAATCAATTTGAAACGGCTATGACGATCCGAGTTTTAGAGCTAGCTAAAAAGCTAAAAGTAGGTACTGATGAGTTGCTGGCTGTCTGCGCACTTCTTGAAATACCTGCAACATCGCTTATTAGCTGCCTCAACAAAGAGCACATCAAAAACTAACTGATTATCACCAGAGCTAAAAATGTTTTGGACGCCCTACGCCGATTGGATTTATGTATTTGTGAGCCTGACAGGACTCGTGTTCATTGCCTGGATGGTACTAAGACCTAGGCAATAAAAAAGGCCCTTGCGAAACACGCCGGGCCTGGGTGATGGGGAGCTTATTTTCTAAGCGGAATTCAATAGAAAATCAAGTCCTACTACAAGTGGTGTTGGAAGTTAAAGATAGGTTAAGTCAAATCTATATCTAGTGTTACGACTGTCCCATTTGGTCTTGACACCCACTATCGTCTTTGTGGCCGGGTGATGGGGATCAAACGGTCTTAATAAAGAGAGCCTCTTTTATGCATGGGGGGCTTTTTTATTGGATATTGATTGAAGACTTGCCTGTAAAGGTCATGATGGAAATATGATATTCAATCAGATTCATGGGAGAAGCTAAGCGACGAAAGGAGCAAGGCCTGCCGCCTAAGCAAAAGAAAAATGAAAAGAAAGAAGAGAAGTCAAACTCCTTCAATTCTTTATTCAAAGGTCCCAGGCTCGGTTTATATCTTGGTGCCGCTTTTGTTATTTATCTAATTTATGACGTAATCCACTACTACACGCGTGGATAATTAGTAGTGATCGGATGATGGGACAGCAGACCTTCATCCAGCCAAGATCATCTCAGATCTTTGGATACTTGCTCAATACAACAAGACAGCCTTATGCGTACAGAAACGATTTCAATTCATACCAACTCATCATTTTCATGTCACGCAATCACTAATCAAATTGAGAGCATTATCGAATGCGGGACACAGTTAGAAGGTGTTGTATGTGTGTCTTGCTTGCATACGACAACAGCCTTAATTGTCAATGAGATGGAAGAGAGATTGATACTGGATCTGGAAAAATGGTTAAAGGAATTAGCGCCACCATTGCAGGGATATAAACATGATGATCTACATCTAAGAGATAACATCCCGGAAGATGAGCCGAAGAACGCTCATTCCCATATGCAAGCCTTATTGCTTGGTAATGATGTGAGCGTGCCATTTAAAGATGGAAAGTTGCAATTAGGTCAATATCAAGATGTAATCTTCGTTGAGCTAGATGGCCCTAAAAAAAGGAACGTTGTAGTCAGCATTCAGTAAAGGAAACAATAGGAATGCTGCCCAAAAAACCTGCATAAGAAAAAGGGGCCAGTTACGGCCCCTTGAATACGTCCTTAGTGATCCCCATCACTCAGCTAGTTGAAAGGATTAAGCCTTAACAGCGCACTTTTCAGGTTCTTCAGCAGGAAGTTCAGTTTTTTTTTCTGCTGGTGCTAGCGCCTTGAGTTCTTCTTGAAGCTCGTGTTCACGTTCATCAATGATTTTGATCCGTGACTGATAAGTCTCTTCTAGCCTCTTGCGAGAAGCTTCAAGATCGTCGAGCTCCTGTTGACGTTGATTACGCTTGATCTCCTCAAGTTGGCTATCAGAGACCACATACACAGTCCTGGTAGGTGAGAAGAAAGAGTCGGTAAAGAAAGTATCGAATAAAGAGGTGTACATGATTACCCTTGCGAGACTTCCCTACTTTGCTCAAAGTTTTTAAAATACCTAATGATGTAAACCGAAGAAATTGATTCGGTCATTATCACTCACTTCGGTTAATAACACTTTAGTGAGTGAGAACCGTAAAGCCTAAATACTTGAGTAAAAGCCCTATATCTAATTCTTATAGATGTGTTAGAAAGGAAGTAACCGAATAGGAGGATTATGAAGCTAAGAACTCCTTTTACTGTTGTTGCGAACCCACTTAGAGATATTGATCGTATTCACGATTTCTCTTATCAGTTACCGAATGAAAGGCAGGGTGACTTTTGGGAACAGGAATGCAAACTTCATCCCACAAAATCCACCTGTAAGCTCTACGAAGTGTAGACAGGATTCTTTGTCGCTATCTTGGAGATTTGCATACCGAGGCTCAGCATGAGCAATCAGGACAAAAGCTGAGAACGGATGCACCTGTTGACCATGCAGGTAAAGGTGAAAATTTTGCTCCGACTGATTTACTAGCTACAGCTGTAGGAACTTGCTTCCTTACAGTGATGGGAATTGCCGCTAAAGAGCAAGGATGGAAATTAAATGGAATGAGAGTTGAAATTGATAAGAAAATGACAACTCAAGGACCTCGCAAGATCGAATCTTTATCACTTCAAATTGAGATGCCAGCTGATATCAAATCGGATCAATTAAAGGCCCTGAAGAAAGCCACCAAGGACTGTCCGGTTTTACGAAATTTAAATGACTCCATACAAATCAACGTCAACTGGAATCAAGAGAAAAAGAAAGAAAATACTTCTCTGAACTTTGTCCCAACTCATGTCTTTCGGGAAACGCCCCAAGTGACATTCTTTGATGCAGGTGTCAAAGGATCTAATGGATCTGATGTTGTTATTCACAAAGGTAGAGCAATTTCTCCTCCTGATGACGAAGACTATGAGCAGTATTACATCCATAAGCATCAAATTGACCACAATTTAGTTTTGTCAGGTAAGCGGATTTTTACCTTGTTGAACCCTGAATGGCATGAACCTCATCACGTGATTTATCTCAATCAAAAAATGGGTGCCCTACAAATTCCTATTGGGACATACCATCGCTCTGTATCAGGATCGAAAGGCAGCATCGTCCTTAATCAAGCAGTTCGTGATGAGAACTTCGATTCTTCTAAAGAATTTGTTCCTGTAAGTTTGCGTGAAAGACCTGATTTAAAGGCGGCTAAAGCAGTTGATCCGGTTTATTGGATTTGGGAAGGGGACCAACTCAAAAGAACGAAGTTAAATTCTTTCCTAGTGACGACTCAACAGGTCGAGGCTTAACCATTCCCCAATCTTGGTGAACTAGCACTTATAACCAAAATGAGCATTAAGACGGATTGCAATAATGTATCGGTTGCTACAAAATCATTGCAAGTCGCACGGAGGGATTGATGATCGACACTCCACCTGAGTATCAAATAGAAGCGAATTGACTTGCGGTCCCTGCTCCAACAGTCTCATTTTATAAGTGGGCTGGTCATTAAAACATTGATGACACTCCTCTGCATCGTTTAGGTGCCCTCAATGGAGTCTTATCAGCCTTACACCTAGAAACTTGGCCCCAGGCGATTAATAGCAAGAAGCTTCACTAAAAAACGCAAATTAAGATTGGCCTTTCTTTTTTCCGTGAGGATCAAAGAAGGGTCAATTTTGTTATTTAATTGCAAATAATATGTACTAGTTAAGTCCTTATTCCTAGCCATTGAATAATAAATAGGTACTTTACATTTTGCAGGAGAAAGGTCGCAATTGTCGATTCAATGCTAGTTTCTTTGCCTGATTAAGGAGGTGCTAGTTATGACTAGTAAGTTGACTATTCGAGCGGATGAAATCGATATCGAGCATGGCGCTATTGATGAGTATTTTGCATGTGTTACTGCCTGTTCTTTAAATGATAATAGTATGCATTGTATAACTCAATGTATTGAAATTCAGCATCACCACGCCGCTCAGAATCGCTTAACAAAGGAGGAAGAGTAATGATTACTAGAAACCCTCTACTTGTAACACCTAAAGGCAGTACAATTACTTGTTTTAGAGGTGATAATGGTCGGATATATCTATCATGCTCAAGAAGCCGTTGTGTGTACTCAGCTGACCTACATTCCGCGAAAGCTTATTTAGATAACCTTGAATTGAGGAAAAGTTTACCTGCTGCTAAAAGTGCAGTTCCTCCTGTTCAGCGAAAAACCACACTGAAATGGTCTAGCGATGGAGAACTATCAGCAATAGATATGGCTAGGATTCTTGATAGAATTTCTAATCCATCGCTGACTCAGTGTGATTTACTTTGTGATTTAGAAGATCAACAAAAATCGTTTCAAGACCCTTTACCTACAACTTCTTGGCTTCCATAAAAAGACAACAGTTAGCCTTTAATCTGAAGCATATGAATCTAGAAAATTGAGCTTAAATGCTTTAGTGATTGCACCATAGATATTTCCCTAATTATTAATTAGAACATATTCAGAGCCTAGATGGGCAGAAACAATTTAATGCTCTGAGTGGCTTTAGAGGGGCTTTGGTCGGAAGCCCCTCGCAAAACTTCCTCAGGAGGTCTGTAATGAACTATCAAGAAGGACTCAACTTAATTGAATCTATTCTTCCTATCGCGGTGGGAATGTCCCTAGTCGGATTAGCTTTTATTGGTATTCGAGAATTTTGGCATGAATTTGCAGTTGCATGCAAAGGAGGATTTCAATGAAGTTAACTACACCATTCTCTATTCTCAAAGATGTATTAAAGAACAAGTCTCCAAAGATAATATCACCGGAAAAAATATCTTGTTCTGTTGATAACAAAATAGTTCCACTTAAGGAATGTGGGTTCGAACGAGAAGTTGCGAAGAACTTCTCTGATTTAGGTTTTTGGCATGAAGAGTACGAAGGTCATCCTGATAATTCACATTGCAAAGTTCACGATGATTGATTTCAGAGTTTTTACAAAAAAATAATCACTCTTTTGTCTGCAGGAGCTTTTATTTATTTGGTGATGACTTCTCCTAATGCAGATGCAACCCTGCACACTTATTTAATAGATCCAATTAAGAACAAAATAGGTTCCTCCTAGGCTTTCATCGTGGGTCATCCGAAAGCTCGAAGTGTCCCTAGATTCGACGGTTAACAAGTATGGACAGTTGGTTAACTCATCGAGTTAACGACTTAATACGCTCCCATTTGCACGTGGCAGGGTATTCAATGAAAACCTCCTTTTTAGTGATAGCAAAAGATCTCAGCGAATAAGAAATTTCTATTCACGCTTTATTCAAACTAGAAAGACCAAATCCAGTGTATTTATTAGATAATTAACTTGCTATGGCTCGCATAAAAGATCGGCTAAAAAATAATTCACCTGGTCCATTTTTTGTGGATTCAAGCTGCATTGATTGTGGTAGTTGCTGGCACATAGACCCTGAACATTTTGCACCAACTGGAAGCAGTTCATACGTTCACACTCAGCCAGATGGGAAACAAGAAGTTGAGAAAGCTCTTTTAGCCCTAATCGATTGTCCTGTTGCAGCAATTGGCGCTCCAAAACACTTGACTGCCAAATCATCTGCTGATGTTTTCCCAATACTGGTTAACAAACATCCTGCAGGAGATGTCTATTACTGCGGTTGGAGTTCAAAACGTAGTTTTGGCGCCAGCAGTTGGCTAATTCATGGTGCAGAAGGCAATGTGCTTATCGACTCCCCTCGCTGGAGTGCTCCACTTGCCAAACAAATCAAAAAGATGGGTGGTATTAACCAAATAGTTCTAACTCATCGAGATGATGTAGCAGACCACGCAAAATGGGCCAAAGCTTTTAACTGTGAAAGGTGGATTCACCAAGACGATGCAGATGCAGCACCTGAAGCAGAAAAGCAAGTCATAGGAATTGATCTTCTATCTCTTCGAAAGAACCTTAAGTTAATTCCAACGCCTGGACATACCAAAGGATCAATGGTCGCTGTACTTGGTGATCAACAACAAATTTTGTTTAGCGGAGATCACCTTTGGTGGAATCCCAAAAAGTCCGTAATAGTTGCATCAAAAGATTATTGCTGGTGGAATTGGACCGAGCAATTGAAATCAGTAGAAAGGCTTCTCGATCTAGAAGTTCACTGGTTACTACCTGGGCATGGATATGCCCATCAATTCATGCCAGGACAATGGAACAAGGCTCTCGAACAAACATTGCGTCATGCAGGAAGAACAACCTCAACTGGACAGATTTAGGAGTAGAAGATGCCACAAGAACTCATTTGTTTTTTCTTACTTGGAGTCGCAGCATTGCTTCTAAATGCTGGACTTTCTTCTCAAGCTCTTCCACTCTTTTGGCTTGTTCTTCCATTGGCTATAAAACTCTTTTTCGACACCAAGAAAAGCAGCGCTCTGGGCAAATAAATGAAAGAGAAAAAAACGCTTAAGCAAGATCCGAATTATCCAGAAAACTTTTGGCCGAGAATAATCTTTTTGTTATCAAGCGGAGCTTTTATTTATTGGGTTATGACTTCTCCTAATGCAGAGGCAACACTGCACACATATTTGCTAGATCCAATCAAGAACAAAATGGGTCCTTCCTAAGGTTTCATCGTGGGTCGTCCGAAGGCTTCAAGTCTCTCTAGGTTTCAACCTTTCAAATAGGAGACACCCTTCACCAGTCTCAAATGCATAAGAACTCTTATAGATAGCGTTTAAGCAGGTTTAGGGGATGCAGCGATTTGTTTAGCTAACTCATTTAAATACTCATCAGGATCAAAGTCGATGATCTCAATATTTGTACTGCGATAAGCCAATACGCCCATGCAATGCCTTGCGAGAGAATCCTTCCCACTGGGCTTCATGTCTAAATATCGTTTACCTTCAATCGTCTCCTCATAGTCTTTTAGCCATCCATCTCTTCTTAATCGATAGAGCGTCGCTCTTGATTTCCACCCCAAAAAGCGACTGGCTTCTGAATAACTACAAAGCATTGATTAAACAAGAAAAGTGGTATGACTGGACTTCGCTAGAAGAGCCCTAAACAAAGTGTTATGGGAGATATGTTAGGTAGCTTTTTTGTTAACTGTCTCCAACTTTGAAAACTGGCGCTAACGAATAAGCGAGATTCGAATACCCCTCTTGAACAAAGCTCTACGAAGGACCCATAACCAGCTCTATTGTCTCTATCGCTTCTGAAAAATGACAGACAGGTTATTGGCAGGCATTTCAAAAACATCATGGTTCTCAAATCCGTTCTTTATTCCTACTTCACTGACCACATCTAAATCCCGAACACCCCAAGTTGGGTTTTGTACCTTTAGTGACTGGTCAAATCGCGCATTGCTTTCACTAGTGTGTTCACCATTCCTTTTGAAAGGTCCATATAACATCAACCATTGATCCTCCTTTAAGAGGTTCCCAGATTCTTCAAACATCGCCTGTGTACAACCCCATGGAGATATATGGATCATGTTGATACAGACGATGGCTTTAAGAGACGATCGAAATTCGTAAGTTAAGGGCCAAGGTCTTTTTTGAACATCCAGATCTAATGGTTGGGGCATCTTGGCAATTAATCCTTGATGCTTAATCCACGCGCTAATGCTTTTTCTATAGGAGGGATCCGGATCACTTGTCTGCCAATGAATGTTGGGAAAGCGTTCTTGAAATGTCACTCCATGTTCTCCACTACCACTAGCTATTTCTAGAACAAATCCATTTGAAGGAAGGATTTTCGAAAGGACCTCTCCTATGGGGCCTCTGTTTCGTTCAGTTGCCGGAAAAAAGAGTCTTTCGTCCATTGGTGCATCTAGTAAGAATCATTTAAGCCTTATCTCCTAACTAAGCATTCAGCTTCTCTAGAAGTAAACCCCAACCAAGTTCAGAAGCCTCGGCATTAAAACTTGAGCGTTGCTCACACATAAATCCGTGATCGGCAGACACAACTTCGATATAGGTCATTCGGCTCCCTTCTGGATCTTCTTTCCTCAAGGCTTCTTGTATTGAGGTTCGATCAGATAGGGGAATTAGAGGATCAGAGGTGCCACATAAACAAGTCAATTCTCCGGAAACAGTTGGGAGTAATTCCAAGCTGGGCGAACCACCACCAGGCCGACTGATACTCACGCCTGCACCATAAAAGTCAAAAGTGGAGCTGACTGTTGGGAGTGTTGAAGTAATCAGTGCAGCATGACCACCAAAACAAAATCCAACGACCGTGATCTTTGATTGTTGATTTTGCTGTTTTAACCAAGCAATAGCTGCAGAAGCATCGGCAAGAATCTGCTCAGTAGTAGTGAGTTCTTTGTGTCGTCGTCCTTCAATCAAATCGTCTTCGCTATAGCCAAGATCCAACTCTGGAGCTGTACGAGCAAAAAGAGGCATCGCCAAAGAAGCGATACCTTTCTCCTCTAATCGATCAACAACAGAGCGAACCCAGCTATTAATTCCAAAGACCTCAGGCAAGACCAATACAACATTTTGATTACCTTTATTTGGGTTAGCCCACCAGCAGCGCAAGGGAACTTGACCACCATCGATTACTACCCATCTTCCTGCCATTAGTCAGAACACAAACTACTGAACTCACTACACACCCTATGTAGGAAAAGTCTTAACGCCATAAACCCATAACGGTCGCCCGCCTCCTGAGGGACGTTGTTGTCGTTCAAGTTCACCTGTTAAATAAAGGTTTTTACAGATACGACGAGCATGTTCAGGGTTACAACCAAGTGACATTCCAATCTCATTAGAGGTCAGCCATTCATTTTGAGAACAAACCAAATTAAGGATTTGAAAACTCAGTTCTTGTTTTTGTTGTGGGAGGACATCAGCATTGCCAACACTTATTTAAAACGTCGAGAGAGTTGGAACAGTTTGCGGGAAGTGATGAAGAAGACTCAAGGAGTCAATATTGTTCCTTACAGCTTTAGGCACTCTTACAGTTTGCGTGCACATATCCGAGGTGTTGATGCAGGTTCAGTAGCTATGTCGATGGGGCATAGCCTAGAAGCACATTTAAGGGCTTATCCTTGGGCGTCAAAAGCCAGTACTGCCAAAGCTTTTGAGATTGCTAATAAAAAGATTTTTGCATGAGAAAGATCTATACTTACAGGCCATTAAATAGCCCTTGAATGCACTTGAGGGTGGGAAGCTTATTGATATTTGAAGAGTTTGCTTCTAGAAGCAAGAATCCCAAATCCTTAGTCATTTAGGCCAAAAAATTTAGTGATTTGTCAAAAAGAAAAGATCTGACAATTGGATGTCAAAAGTGTTCTCTAATTGCACAAACCAATATTCAAGTCATGTTCGTTCCTTGACCATCGCTGTCTCGTCGACCACTAATAAAGAAAGCCAAGTAGCAAGCCGTTCCAACCATTCCACAAATAGCAGCAAACAAATTCATTGAATTTTGGCTCAAGGGTAAGGTCTTATTCATACACCAATCAAACAAGATATTTCGTAAAATTCACGCAAGTGATTTGGCTTCGATAGTCAAAAAGCTAGATAATGCCTATAGATCAGGAAAGGCTCTAGTGAGCGATCAACAGTTCGATCACTTGCTCACCAATCTGCGTAGGGTTGATCCTGATAATGACATTTTTAAAGGCAACAAGCTGCTAAGCCTTGCTAATGGCGATTTCAAGGAGTGGCTGGAGGAGAAGCTCTTGCCTGATACACGCCTGATCATCGAACCCAAGATTGATGGTTGTGCAATCGCACTCTCATATGAGAAAGGAGTTCTAAATAAGGCCATCAATAGAAAAGGTACGGATAAGACTGAACCGCTTAGGACAATTCAAAACATCCCTTCCACACTGCCAATTGATCAAGACATCCAGATTAGAGGTGAGTTGTATGGACCTGGTCTAGAACCCGCCAAATCGCAGCGTTTAGCAGCTGGGCACCTAAGGAAGAAAGTGCCTACTGGAGAAGGTTTAGCGTTTTGTGCGTTTCAGATTCTCAACTCTGATCTCAACCACAGCACTCAACTTCTAGAACTCGAGAAACTTTGTTTTGAGGTTCCTGAATCTGAGTTCACTAAATTTTCTACCTCTGAAGTTGAGCTATATCGAAAACTATGGCTACAAGGAAAACTGTTTAATAACTATCCCACCGATGGAATTGTGATTAAGGTCAACTCAAGGAAACTACAAAAACAACTGGGTGAAAATAGTGTGTGTCCTAATTGGGCGTTAGCTATAAAGGTATGACGAGAGTCTTGATTAATGCCTAAGCAAGTTTGGGAAGCAGAAGATGGAACTCAATTTTAGGACGAAAAAGAATGCATACAATATGAATACTCTTTGAAAGAAATAACAAAACAGATTAAGAATTCCGGAGGGTTCAAGAACGCAATTAAGGTAGTTGGAGACTGGTATGACAGTATTGATTTATTTCACGAATGTCATTCAGTTGGACATAATTATCTAGTTGGTAAGGATGGAGATGAATTTGCTCTTGGTCAAGGAGCAAATAGGCTAGCTAAGGATTTCGACTCATATCTAGAGGATTCTCGAAAAATCAATGCATTTTTAGAATCAGTAAAAAAGATGGCTAATCCAAATAGTGAGGCCTACAAGGAAAGGCTAGAAAAAGAGCAACGTGAATTAAAAATAGAAGAACAAAAGCAGAAAGAAGTGGAACAAAGAAAGAAAGATAAAGGATGGTGGTCTTTTTTAAAGGAAGGAAAAAAAGATCCATTAGATGGATGCCATGATGACCCCTGGATTTAGGAAGAAAGCATTGAAAACTGACCACTAAAGCCACTACTCAACTAATAGCAGGTCTTCAGTGGAGATGTGAGGAGATTAGGGATATTTGTTTCGAGTTTTTCTAATGACAGTTCCAGGCTTTTTTGCTTTGGTTGTTGTAGCGGGTTCAGCGGCAGCACCAGTTGGTAAGGACTTTTATGCAACCAATGCAGTCGGCTTTAGTTCCCCACGTGACTGGGAAGCTCAGCTAGAAGAAGTAGAAAAAGAAATCGATTTAAGTGATGGTATCGCTGGTGAAGTTGCTTTTGGTCGCAAACTGACCAATTGGAGATTGGAAGCAAGTTATGGGCTCAACTACAGCTCATGGAAGTCAATGAAAGTCACTTCATCAACTTCTGAGGCAGAAGCAAAAATAGGAATGAAAGGTCGAATCAATGTTCAAACCTTCCTGATCTCTAGTTTTTATGACTTTAAAAATCAGAGCAAGTTCTCTCCCTATGTAGGTTGAGGATTGGGACTCTCTCAATTAGGAAGCCCAAAAGTCCGATGACTCATGGTGGAGATTCATACACCTCATCAATGAACGGTCTTGCCTAAAGTGGCCAATTAACCGCAGGTGTTACTTACAAGCTGGATCACACCAACGATATTTATCTAGAGGGTGGACTACTTCAATTGTTCCCAATGGGGGATGAAGACATTTCAATCGACCCACTCAGATTTGCAGGAGTAAAAATCGGGACGAGATGGAGGTTCTAAAAGAGTTTTGAAGGGGTCTGCAATCCAATTCCTTTAAATAGGAATCTGCATCCAACCCCTAGCTAATAAAAAGCCTAGACCTAAAGCAAGTGCTTTCATAGAGAGAAAGCCAAAGAGAAAAGCGGCTAGATTTAATGAATCGATCAAGCTTGTAATGCTGATTGCAGCGGCATTTACTGAGGTTCTCAATTCGCCTGTAGGGGTCTTACTGGTAGTGGTGTTTTTCGCTTCCTTCCTTACGCTAAGCGTGACTGCTTTTGGTTTTGGAACTAGGAACGAGAACCGCAGAGCACAAGGGTTAGACAAGGACTAACCACCATGAACCACCTAACTGCCACCTACATAGATTTCATCCAAACCATTGGTGGGATTGTGATCTTTGCTGTTGCGGTTTATGCCGTTAAGGAGATGCTTTTACGAGTAGAGAAAGCACAAATCAAGATTGAGAAATGATTAACCCTTTAAAGCTCATTTGGAACGGATTGAACAAGGCACGCATGAAGGTTGCCAGGAAGATATTGGATGCTTTAGTGCCGTCTATTGAGGGGAGAGAATTAGAGAAAAAGATTAAGGATTATCCAAGTCAATCTCAGGAGAAGTGACGATCTGACATTTCAGTAAGCATTTTTCTAACGTGTTCATCAGTTGTTCTGGTCTCTTCTTTGAGCTTTTTACAGGCACCCATAACTTGCATCCATACAGCCTGCATAACCTCTTTTTCTTTTTCAGAAGGGACCCATTTTTCTGAGGACATAGGGAGTAATAAATAAGTTGTCAGCTCTTTTAAAGGAATGTAGATGGAGCGACCCAATAATGCCGTTTCGGCCCTTTAATAGGGGTAAATGCGACGCTTTAGAGGAGAAAAGATCAGCATGCTGGATGGTTTACTCAACAGCGAAAGAGCCAAGGTCCTCGCTGTGATTGCAATAGTTGCAGTAGGAACTGGTGTCACAGCCAAAAACGTCATAAGTTATCCAATTGAGTGCATGACAGAACAGCAAGCCCATGTGTATGAGCCAGTAAAACGAGCATGAAAAAGCACGAGTCACTCAAATGAGTACATCCTGGATTATTGGAATTTCAGTTGTAGATACTTTTGTGTTAATTGGAATAGCGGCTTACTTGATTAAGCGAAAGTTATAGCAGTGGTTTTAGCTGTCTTCCTAAGAAGGGGGGGAGGGGTAAGAGACTTTTGAGATTGTGATCAGCGTCCAGGGAACCTGTAGCGATAGCTCACCACCCTCGTCAATAATTCCTAGTGTGCTACACCCCGCAAGATTTTAAGTCTCAGCTTATGATTAGCAGTCATATTGAGCCTTCTAAAAGTATTCCTAGATCTATGAATTGATGACAATTAGAAGTCATGGAAAACGTGAGAGTAGAGGTCGTCCTCCTATCGATCAAGTACCACTACCACCCCATGTTCAAAGGGCCTTAACTCTCAGGAGTGGTGGTGCGTCTTAGAAAGATGCAGCGGCTGCAGTGGATATGGACATCGCACCTTAAGGAGATACGTCAGGTCTCATCCGGATAGTTTGCAATTACTCGAAGAGCAAACCAAAGATCACATCGATCAAAGTCACTCTGTATTGATAGCGAGTGCCCCTGCAGTAGCAGAACGGCTACTGCAAATAGCGTTAGACCCTAATACCAAAAACTATGCTGCGGTAACTGCTTGCCAGGCAGTCTTTGTCATCATCGATAAGGGTGTCACTGACAGGGAAAATGCTGAGCAACTAAAGGCAATTAGAGAGTCCTTGAATGCTTTAGAAGGCGGCAGGGTTATTAATTTTTGAACTCTGAATAAATAAAATCATAATCCTCTTCTTCTTATTTAAGACCAAGAAAATGAAAACAGTAAACCTAAGTGTCTAGACAAATTTTCTGATCCCAAAAGAGAGCTTAAGTCAGGAAACTGTGACTTAATACCAAATATAATGATAATCGTTATCATATTCAAGCTTGTTTTTGAATGAGCATTTACTGTGAGGAATCTCAATGAAACTTTTCCAGCAACTGCTGGTGGCACCTGCTGCATTGGGGCTAATGGCTCCTGTAGCAGCAACCGCTGCAGAGCTCAATGTCAATGGAGTCTCTGAATACTCCAACCCAGGTCAAGTAGAGAGCATCTCTAACTTTTCTGACGTACATCCAAGCGATTGGGCCTTCCAGGCTTTAAACAATCTTCGCCAGCGTCATGGTTGTGCAGCTGCAAATCCAAACAGCAGCATGACTCGTTATGAAGCAGCTGCCCTTCTGAACAAGTGCCTTGGCAATGTTGCTCAGGTAAACGAAGAGGAGCAGTCACTAATTGACGAGTTCGGTGCTGAGCTTGCTGTCATCAAAGGTCGCCTGACCCTAGATGGTATTGAGGCTGGTGTTGGGCATGGTCATGGAGGCGTTGGGTTCTCACCAACCACTCAGATTCATGCAAAGAGTATCTTCTTACTTGGGGGAGTTGATTCTGGAGTCGGTGGAACTGACGAGGCAGTCACTTTCACCTATCACAATATTATCGAAGCTGAAACTAGTTTTAATGGGAATGACTTGTTGCTAACCGAGATAGAAGCTTGTAATTCTGGTGACACTCCTTTTACCGGAGCGGCTGCCCTTGAATCTGCCTGTGATGATGGTGATACTTTGACTCTTGCGAGATCGTTTTACCAGTTCCCTGTTAGCGACGATTTCACTGCAACCATTGGTGCCAAAGTTCGCCAAGACCAAATGTTGGGTGTATGGCCTAGTGAATATCCAAGTGACTCTGTCTTAGACGTATTAACTTATGCCGGAGCCAATGACGCTTACAACTTGGCAGTGGGTGCTGGTGCAGGTGTTACTTACGCAAAAGACAAGTTCAGCACGTCGATTCTATTCGTTTCAGAAGACGCATCCAATGCTTCCTCTCAAGAAGCTACACCTGGAGGAGTTTTAACCGCCCAGGGTAAGGACACCGTCACAACTCAGCTTGCTTGGGTCGACGATAACTTCACTCTTGCAGCGGTCTACACCGTTGATGACAACGGAAACTGGAATGACAGTATTGATGCTGGCGATTACTCTGCTTATGGAATCAGTGGCGTCTACAACCTAGACAACGGTTCTGAATGGATTCCAGCATCCATAAGTGCTGGTTACGGTTGGAAGGATGTAGACCAAGAAGATCCCACTGATAGCGCAGCAAATTCTAATGAAGACGGCAATACCTGGAGCCTGGGCCTTATTTGGAATGATGCCTTTGTAGAGGGCAACAACCTTGGCTTTGGTTTAGGCTCTGCCGAAACACATAGAGATGACACTGGTTATGATGACCCATTGGCCTGGGAAGTCTTCTACCAGATGTCTGTAAGTGACAACATCACAGTTACACCAGCACTGTTTGTTGTTCAAAGGGATGGCGCACAGAATGATGACTATACAGGAGGTGTAATTAAGACAACCTTCTCCTTCTAGTCAACAGAAATCTTGATCAACTCACGCATCGCTACTCCCACCTCTAATGGTGGGAGTTTTTTATATCTACAAATAACATTTAAACAGTTATATAAGTATCGTTTTCTGCTTGTTTTCTGAGAGATTCTGCAAGTGCGTTCTTTTAAGAAGACGTGAGATCTCTATATCGAATACCGCGTTCCATCAATGTTGGAAGACTCAATGCAACGGGCGATACGATTTAGAGATCTCACTGATAAAAAGAAGAAATGAGCAAGGAGATCACAGCTGAATATGCCAAGAAAGCTCAAGGAGAAGCTGAATGGGCCTATGAGAAGGCAAAGGAAAAGTTCTACTACTCAATGTTGGAAGTTGTTTTCCTAAGAATTAAAAGTCATCTCAGCGAGCAAGGCCTAAAGAAAGTCATGGAGATAGATGAGAGAAGGAATAACAACGAAAACTTGGGGGTGGAATTTAGTCAAAAAACTTGGGTGGCTTTAGCAGAGTCTTGGGCAAGTGCAGAAGGTCTAGCGATGACCAAAATTGCTGATCTATATGGGCTTGAGATAGCTGACTTGGATATGTCTAAGATCTCTCCTCCTAAAGAGGAAGATTGTGAGGATGATTGCTCTTGTTGCTAGATGATCAACTTACTCAAAGCACGCTATAAGAGTTGGAGACCTAAAAAGCAAATACATGGGAGATTCAGTCCACAAAGCCTGTTCATTTATTACGGCTTTAGCTTTAAGCGTGATCGCTGTACAACTAATCCCCTTTAGCCGAGACAAAGAACTATCAAATTACTGTAGAGAATATCTTGCTCTTCTTAAAATCCGACCAGATGAAGAAATTGCTCAAAAAATAATAGATAAAAGAAGGTTCATTGCAAGCAAAACAGAGCTAAGTGTTGATATCCTGCAAATTAATAACTATTGTAATTCTTTCTACTTAAACCAAAAGTAGATGTATCTAATTCAGTAGCACTCAAGAGGCTTATATTTATTTTCTAAAAGGATTTGCTCTTTAGGGAAATAGCCGTTCGACCTCGATAAACCATAACTTGACGATGCAAATGCAATCTCACTGCTTTTGCTAAAGCTAAACGCTCTGTACCTCTTCCTTTTCGAATGAAATCTTCAATCTCATCACGATGACTCACATGCACAATGGTTTGTTCGATAATTGGCCCATTGTCTAATTCTTCTGTTACAGAATGAGCAGTTGCACCTATTAACTTTCCTCCTCTTTGCCATGCTTTTTGATAGGGCGTGTGAGCTTTTAAAAGCCGGTAAGAATGAATGATGAATATTAATAATAGGAATCCTTCTTTCTCGCATTTTATTGAGGTGCGAGTTAAATGTCTGTACGTATGGGTTTCCTCGACCTTTTAGTTGTACTAACCGAAGTTGGTGATATTTACCGTATAAATTTCTTCGGTTTACATCCTATTCGTTCTTATCTGTCGGGTTCAAAGTAGTCGTGTACTCGCAAGAAAATTATGTACACCTTATTATTCGACACTCTTGTTGCTGACTCCTTCTTCTCCCCTATGAGAACTATTTATGTGGTCTCTGATAGCCAGCTAGAAGAGATCAAGCACAAACAACGTCAAGAAGAACTCGACAATCTTGAAGCTTCCCGCAAGAGATTGGAGGAGAACTATCAATCACGGATCAAAATCCTTGATGAACGTCAGCATGAGCTTCAAGAAGAACTCAAGGCGCTAGCACCAGCAGAAAAAAAAACTGAACTTTTTGCTGAAGGAACTGAAAAGTGCGCTGTCAAGGCTTAATCCTCTCAACTGGCTGAGTGATGGGGATCACTAAGGACGTGTTTAGGGGCCGTAACTGGCCCCTTTTACTTGTCCAGCTTTTGACCAAAGTTCTTTTGCTCATAGAGATTTGAACAGCAATAAAAAAGCCTCCTATGCAGAAAAGAGGCTCTCTTATGCAGACCGTTTGATCCCCATCACCCGGCCGTTGTGCGGACAATAAAGCGTGTCAAGAGATTTGTCATGAGTAGTAAGCACTAGATGTGGGGTTGCGCACCCGTGGCAGAATATGTATCCCCATCACCCAGGCCCTGTGCGTATCGCAAGGGTCTTTTTTTTGCCTCAACAGCATTAGTAATGATTAAAAGCTGTTTTGGTTGCATTTGGAATTTGCTCAAGCTCGGTCTTACTGCCTTACTGGCTTTTACTGTATTTGTATATTTTTCAAATAAGGAAGAGCAGGTCACAATCAAGAGCTGCTACGACGGTGACACATGCACAACGGCTAGAGGAGAAAAAATTAGATTGGCTTGTATCGACACACCAGAACTTCGAGGGAATCGAGCTAATCGAATGCCAGCCAAAGCAGCACGGGACTATCTCAATGGTTTAGTTGCAGGAGAGAAAGTCTCCATCCGTCGGATTACTAAAGACCGTTATGGCAGAACGGTTGCTGAACTCTCCAAGGGGCGAATCAATATTCAAAAGCGATTGGTATCTAAAGGCTATGCGCAAATATATCAGCGATATGCAAATCAATGTCGCTGGTCAAAATTATGAGCAGGACATCCAAATCAGTCCGATTTTTCGTTCCTTTGGCTTTGATTGGAATCGCCTGTTTACAAGAGCTCATCGACCAAATCTGGTTTGGTGGAAATTGGAACTTTCTCATGGGAGGAGGTGCTCCATGGTGGGGACTCTTTACCGCTCCTTTTAGCCATAGTGGATTTGGACATTTGCTTTCAAATACTCTCCTGTTCCTCCCTTTGAGTTGGCTAGTTCTTTCCAAAGGACTCCGTGATTACATCTCAATCTGGGTCTGTGTTTTATTTGTCGAAATTTTCCAAGCATTCTTTTGGGCTATTCCAGCTCATGGGATGTCTGCAATAGTTTTTGGTTTACTTGGATATTTGTTGATAATTGGTTTTCTAGAAAAACGTTTTCTAGCGATTGTCCTCACCATTATCTGTTTTGGGATGTATGGCTATTTTCTTCCATCGTTACTCCCATGGAATGTCCCCCAAGGAATTAGCTGGATAGGTCATTTCAGTGGTTTTCTAGGTGGTTTATTAGGAGCACTTGCTATTTATAGAGAACCGAATAAGGGTAGGGGTAAAATATGGTTGGAGTAAAGATTCTCTGATATACAAGATCCATGGTCGAAAGAAGAATTATCTCTCAAGAAATCAAGAAGGTCCATTAGAAAATGATTGATGCTTACACACTTGAGCAATGCAAAAAAGATGAAAAGGTTCTTCAAATTAAAATTACCAATATTCAGCATGCCATTAAACAATCAGAAGCAATGATTGTTGAGTCAAAGATGGATGATGCCGCGTTGGCCTTTTTGAGACGTAAGATTGCCGATTCCTTACAAGACCTTGAGGTTCTTTATTTAGTAAAGCAGGAGCAAAAAGAATTTGGGAAATAGTAGGATCCTAAAATTGCGGCTAAATATGAATCAGAATTACATGCTCTATCTAAGGTTTAAACTACTCCTAATTTCATGCCTCTTTTTACCTTTGCAAGGATCTTGTCATCAAGATCATTATCTGTTTGAAGGACAAGCCACTCAATGGCACTGATGATGAAAACCTTCATTTGCTTTTTAAAAAACTTTTTAAGCATTAAAAAGAGTATCGGCTTAAGCAATAAAAAAAGGAAGCTAACCATGATGAAACTTTCAATAAGTCAAGGCTAGGTAATCCCCAAATTTCACGCACCGGATTAAAAATGCTTTTAATATTGGTGGAGAGAACAAACCCTGCGCTATCAATCAATTCATTATGGACAAAAAAGGAGCTAAGGGGTATTGGCTTTCAACCTCAACAGTTGTCAACCAAGAGTTGTTTTCTGAATATGTAGAAGCCGTAGGCCCTTGGCTTAAGTCTGTGGGTGGAGAAGTTTTTGCAAAAGATACAGAGCCACAAGGAAAAGAGCTCACTGAACTTGCAAACTTGGCCGTTATTTGCGAGTTTCCTTCTATGCGAGCAGCTGTAGATGCTTATGAGTCAACTGAGTATCAACAATTATCGAAGATTCGAAAGGCTGCAACGAAAAATGCAACTTTCACGATTATGGAAGGAATGGATGAAGCGACCAAATTAAGAAGAGCGATGGGTAAATAAAGTTTGTTTGCTTAATGCACTTCAATGCGGCAGGCATGGCTATTGATATTTGAAGCTACAGCGCTAAATCAAAAACAAAAAGAAGCTCCCACCATTTTTGGCGAGAGCAATTATTACTATCTTCAATCTGATTCAAAGGGGCGTTACTTAAAATCAGAATTTGAAGGTTGTTTTAACTAATGCACCAGTGATGTCATCGTTACGCTCGCCATCTCTTTGAATAACAAAGATTGCAGGAGTAACTGTGATGTTGTCACTAGCAGACATCTGGTAGAAAACTTCCCAAGTCACTGGATCCTCATAGCCTGTATCGCTTCTGTGAGGCTCTGCTGTTCCAAATTGGTTTTTTCTCCTAATCAATCTATTGAATACGGCCATGACGATCCGAGTTTTAGAGCTAGCCAAAAAACTAAAAGTAGGTACGGATGAGTTGCTTGCTGATTGTGCACTCCTTGAAATTCCTGCAACTTCCCGCATTAGTTGCCTAACCAATGAGCACATAAAAAAACTAACTGATTATCACCAGAGCCAAAAATGTTTTAGAGGCCCAACGCCGATTGGATTTATGTGATTGTGAGCCTGACAGGTCTCACTTTCATTAACTGGAAGGTGCTGAGGCCTAGACAATAAAAAAGGCCCTTGCGAAACGCGCAGGACCTAGGTGATGGGGAGCTTTTTTCTAAGAGAGATTTACCCCAAAATCAACCCCCCCCACCCACCCACCACCACAAGTAGTGGCTTTGTAAATGAGCTGTATAGGTCACACTATAAATAGCGTGTATCTACCGATGACAAATCCCTTGACAGTGATTATTGTCATAACAATGACCTGGTGATGGGGATCAAACGGTCTTATGTAGCCTCTTTTGATAAAGGGGTCTTTTTTATTGGTAAAGGGGAACGGCTTTAACTATTCAGTTTTAATGAGCACTAGATCCGGTTTGTTTGATCGAGAGCGACTCAAGAAAATTAGAGAAATGTGAGAAATTTCAGAAGCATTAGAAGACAACGAACCACAAGTTAATGACGTTTGAGGAAGTCGATCATTATTGCCATTGCCAAAAAGGTTTAGAACAATGGTCAGCTAAAAAATTTGCCAGAGTTTCAAGATGCATTAGATGTTGGAGTAATAATTAGTGAGTAATTGTTCACAAGCATCAAATATTGATGTGGCTATGAAATGTTTGATTGTCCTTGAGCTGAATAGCAAAAATACAAGACCTCAAAGTTAAAATGCATTTTCTTCTTTTTTGGCTCTGCATCATTCCAACTATTTACCTCATCGCAACTTGACAACTAAAGGTATTGGTTGATCTTTATAGAGAATCAATTTTCTAATGAGAACCACTACAATTGTTGGAGTAGCTGCTGCTGCTATTGGAGTTTTGACTGGTAGTCAACTCCCAAGCGGGGTTGTTTCTGCTCCAATTTCTATAACTACTTTCAAAATCAAAGTTCCATTTGATCAATGGGCTTCAGGCTTCGATAGCAAAGAAGCTGATCAGATGCATAAAGCCAATTCTATTAAGCCCCTATTTAGAGGTGTCAATATCGATGACCCAAGTCAGGTTGTTGTAATTCACCAGTCGAGACCAGGTTCCGTTGAAAAGATCCTTTCAGAAAATAAAAAAATGATGGAAGCAGGTGGCCATATTATGAGAACCACTCAAACAACGAATTGGGTATTCCAGTAGAGGTCTTTTGTTTTGATGAACAATTGAGGCATGATCATTAGTGAGATATCGAACCATTCATAATCGTGATATTGGGATCAGAAGAGTTAGTCCAGCGTAATTTACTTAACTCTTGATAGTCGCCTTTTTTATAAGTATTTGAAGCTACTTCTTTAGAGGGGAAATTCAATAATCGCAGCGAGGTGAGCGCCTTTCCCTTCAATAGTTTTTGTATCGAAGCCTTTAGCAGCAACCTTGCTACCAATGGAAGAACTAACCAAAAGAGTGGAAGAGCTTGAGAAGATAGTCCAGCATTCAGAAGCAACGCTGCGATTCCAAGCCAGAAAAAGCAAATGAGTTCTGTAGTCATACTTGCTTAACAAGAAATTTATCTTTTTTAGACATTTTCAACCCTTCTTCTTTGCTGGCGAAACTTCGGTTTCGAGAGTAAACGAGACGTTTTCATTAGGGTTGAAGCGATCAACTAAAGATTGGAGTTCTTCTTTTAACTGTGCCTCAGAAACAGGTTCGATTGATTCTTGGGCGATGGCTTCTTTCCAAACCTGGTCGATGAGTTTCTCTAGTGCTGATGCTTTTATTCGTGTTATACCAATCTGCTGAATAATGACGGGCTTAGGGACTTTCCCTGGACGAAAGCCCGGAAGTCTTATACTGCTACCCATACGGGCTATAGCAGCTTCATAACTCGACTTACAGCGGTCTGCTGGTACTTCAATATCAACAACTACTTTGTTATCAGCCAATTCATTGATTTTTACTTTCAATGCCTGCTTGCTCATCGACTTTAAGGGCATTGATCCGCTGACCTTTTGTAGACACGAGCGAATCTCTTTTCAACAAGATGTTCTTGGATATTTACGTTATTCATTGATATCTCAACAACAGCCCTGCAATACCTGTCTTTATTAGCAAGCCTAATAGCAACCTCTTCTACAGTTACTAAACCATTGAGGTAACCCCGTGTTGCTTCGGCTGGAACTGGATAAGGCTTTGCAGTCACGTAGTTTTGGCCCAACATCTTTGTTAGTAAGTTCGAGAAATGGTTGGGAGCCTGCTAAGCAAGTTCTCGTATTGCTTTTGCCTCCTCAATTCCCTCATGCTCTTCCGAGAATTTAGCGATCTCTCAGGAGCAGCAAAATAGAAGGGATATAGAAGCAGATCAGAGCCCCACAAAATCAAGCCTGAACGCTGGTTGAATGACTACATCTTGACTGTGCTGGAAAAATTACTTCGACCTATAGCTCAGAGGGAAGGAGTTTCTAGAAGATTGCATTATGGGAATGATGTAATGGTGACCAAACAATCCCTATAGAAAATTAGAGACGTAGTGTCTCGCAATTGAGCCGTTTTGGACTAGATAAAGTCTGAACCTTCGGATGAAACACCTGAATCCCTCGGAAGGACTCTTTATTTCGGAATTCTGTTTTCGACTCGATCTATATAAGCCAATGATTTTTTGACGTATTCCATCCTCTTCTCAGTGGATCGAAGAGTGCGTGTCAGTTCAAACCTTCGAACTTTTCGCCATAGACGCATTATAAAATCAGGGATAGGTTTTTTTAGGGGCATTTAAGAGGGTCGGAATAAATTAAGGAGTCGAAATAAGTAAACTAATAGCGATACCACTAACGACTGGGAAATAAAAAGTTGAGTTTTCTTCCTTTGAAATACTTTATCTGGCAGTTGTCCTAAACCTAATTATTTCATTAAGCATAAAAGAAATCTAAGGCAGCAATTGAAAAATTATAAATTATTAGTGTTTTTGCATGCTTTTAATCTAGATCGGCCTTGCTTTCTTCTACTGCCTTTCTACCTTCTTTAAGCGTTTGTCGAATCCACCAAATTGAGATTGCAATTATAACAAGAGCTAGCAAAGCTATCGAAGTTATTGATGGATTCATAATTCTAGGCTGTTTGCATAATCTCTAAGGATTTCTGACTTCTGGTGTGGTTGAATCTCTTGCTGGTATGTCTTGCACAACCCAAAGAACTTAGCCTGGAAGAGTTCATTGTGGTTTTTGAGATCTACAGTCATAGTTATTAGTTACCTGCTGTTTTCTTTGATTCTTATACCCGGCTATATCCACATTTGCTTTCAAAGATTTTCAAAGGTAGACCAGTTGCCTCCATAGCAGCTTTGCATTTATTCCCTACAGTTCCATATACCTCTACGGTGAAACTATCACCTAGTTTTGCGTGCCCTTTTAAATATTCTCCAACAGGTGGATTAGCGAGGTGTGCAAGGAACGCATTATCATTTTTGTACACCTCTGACCATGTAAAGCAAAGAGGGTTGTCTGGATCCTGGTCAAAAGTGTGATGCAACATTCCTGGTTCAGAAGCTTCTACAGCGGCATCAGTTTTAGTTGCTAGCTCTAAATATTCCTCAACCTTGCCTGGCTTAACTTGAATACGAGCAATAAGGATAAAAGGAGTTGAATTATCAAATGTCGGCATAAACTTATTTCGATTAAATGGAAGTATCTCACATTTCAAATATATTAGCTGTGTCAGAGGACAACTCTTTAGGCTCTGCTGACAAGCAGCATTGTCATGAATTCTGGTTGCAGTTGGTCGATCAGGAAAAGGTAGTAATCAAAGACCTCACTTGCAAAAAAAACATACTCACTTTCTTACTTGCTGATCTCTTTCTCATTTACATCCTTCTTTCAATTTTCTAAATTAACTATTTAATTGTTAGTGTTTTCATCTCAAGCGCTGAGCCATCAGGGGATTTCGTATAGAGAAAATAAGGGGGGCACAGCAGCGGGTGTGTTTCTGAGACGTCAAAGTATGCCCTCGTCAAAAAGAAATGATCAGATTAATTGTCTTGGCTTCCTTCCTTACCTTGATAGTTTCCGCTATAAGACGATTGTTTATCTCTCTGCGACCTAAACAACCGTTGTCGATGTGCAAGCCATGGACGACGACTATGACTGGTTTGAGTTTCTCCTTCATTTCCAATGACAGAAACGAACTTCGAACTTGAACCGAAATGGTTTAAGGGAAGTCGAGACCGAGGCTACAGAGGGACGCTTAACAGCGAACAACATATTCCCGGCTCTTGCGTCTATAAACGATTCAAGACCTTTGGGACTCAGAAAAAAACAACGAGAGTATCGCCGCTTCATTATGGAATCTATCAAATTCTGGCAAAACCTTTCTGACGAGAACAAGTCATTGGTTAAAGGAATTGCTCTTGCAGCATTTGGCCTTTATGTCCTCTTGCAGCTTGCAACTTTATTGTTGCCAATGGCAATTATTGCAGGCATTGGCTATTGGGCTTACAAAGCATTCATCGATAAAAATCCAAAGGTTTTTAAATGACTCTTTTTGCTGTTTCTGGAATGATTACTCCTCTGGAATTAGGAGTAGCAATATTCGCTGGACTTGCTTTTTTAATTACTTTTGTCATCGCTTCCGCTGGCGGTGGATTCCAAGATCTTGTTAAAACCACCTTGGATAATGATGCCGCTGCAAGAAAGAGAAAAGGAGTTGGATAAAAAGACTAGTTATCTGATTCACTGATCAATAATTGACTTTGTGCTGTACTGCTCCAAGCAAGCAATAATGCGATCGTTGGGCAAAAAACTAAATGGAATTTCTACTTGCCATAGGTATTCCTCTTGTTGTTTTAGGACTGGTTTATATCCTTATCAGTGAGAATCAAGGACTTCCTTTGTGGTTGGAAAGGCTGACGGATAGGAGTGGTTCAATTTGGACTTTTGGAATCATATTGATCGCTGTTCTTTCTATCGTTAAATTCGCAAGCAATAATTAGCCACGTGTGTAGTAATGAATTACGTCATAAATCAGATAAAGCACAAAAGCCGCGCCTAGATATAAGCCGAGCCTGGGACCTTTGAATAATGAATTGAAGGAATTTGAGTTTTCTTCTTTTTTCCCTTTTTTCTTTCGCTTGGGCGGTAGTCCTTGCTCTTTTCGTCGTTTGGCTTCTCCCATGAATCTGATTGGTTTTCATGTCTCCATCATGGCCCTTACAGATACGTACTTCAATCAATATCCAATAAGAAAGCCTCCTGCGCAGAAAAGAGGCTTTCTTGTTAAGACTGATTGATCCCCCATCACCCGGCCACGAAAAGTTAGTGGGTGTCAAGATCAAAGGGGGACAGTCGTAACACTAGATATAGATTTGACTTAACCTGTCTTTAACTTCAGACACCAGTTGTAGTAGGACTTGATTTTCTGTTGAATTCCGCTTAGAAAATAAGCTCCCCATCACCTAGGTCCTGCGCGTTTCGCAAGGGCCTTTTTTATTGTCTAGGCCTCAGCACCTTCCAGTTAATGAAAGTGAGACCTGTCAGGCTGACCACCACATAGATTCAATCATCAAAGGGCGCCCAAAACATTTTTAGCTCTGGTGAATATCCGTCAGTGTTCGTTAATCCTGCATTGGTAAGAAATCCTGTTCCACTGCATTGCCCCTGCCCTCTACTCGATCAATTGAGTCAATAGATTTCATTACATAATTCCTGACATAAATCGCACGTTTTTCTCGACGTTGCTCTTGAACTTTCATGTGACGCAATGTACGAGACAACTCATTCCTGCGCACTCGCCTCCATTGATGCAACAGTTGGTCCCGAAGCGTTCGGTGCCGACGACTCATCAATAAGATTGCATTCTGAGTCCATATTATTCTGAATTTTCTTGTTCAGTTCCTTTTGCTGTAACAACAGTTTGTTGTGTCTCTATCTCTGCCTGGTCAATCGCTATTGCACGCTTTGCACCACCTTGATTAGTCGAGGAGCAATCACGAACTAACAGATCACGATTCATCTATTCGCAGGTCGGACAAACGAAAGCTTGAAATAGTTGACAAATGCACACTGGAGTAGCTAGTACAGATGTACTGCCAGGAAAACATGGCTCCAGCTTCCTCTCCTTATGCCGTTTTTCGTGCGTCTGACTGGAGTCCTGTGGTAGCAGAACCTATTGGACTCGGTCAATGCCTACGTATCCAACCCAAAAAGTACTATCCCCAAAGAGATATTCAGAAGAAAAGCAATGGGAATACCTTGGGGAAGGTTCCCCCAAAAAGTTACGTTCAGCTTGCGTTTGCCTGATATGCCAACACTTCAATTATGTAGGCGACAAGCATTGTCATACTCTTCTCACTTGCCAAGTCAACCAACGACTCATCCCATATGGCGAGCATCTGACTTCACGGTGTCCTCTTTGGATGCCGCGACACGAGAAAGAGATTGGTTGGTGTCCCGAGGCGGCTTAACACTATGAACCCTGAAGGATGGCTTGCTGATCCAAAAGGTATGTGGCTACTGCTCTTTCATAAAGATCCGATGTCTTGGCAGCGATGGCCCAAGTTCTACATGGACAAGTGGAGTGTCACTCCTGTTGGCACTCCTTGCACCTTAAAAAGCAGAAGGAAAGTCGAGTTAGAACCTGCCTTAGAGACGTGGAATGAACTTATTCAAAACGGTTGGAGGAAAGTTAATGACGAATTTGGAGAAGCAGCATGACTAAAGAAGAGCTTGCAATTCACATCACTAGAGCCATGTATAAAGATCGTCGCAATCTTGAGAGCTTCAATGCTTATCAAGCCATCAAGAGCTATTTTCTAGATCTAGAGATGGCTGACTTGATAGGTATAGCCAGTCAATACGGCATCTATGTATCTTAGTTTGAAGGCTTTGATTAACCGCTAATCAGGTCCTATATATCTGTACTAAATAGGCATTGATTGACCAAAGTCTCATGTTCTGCTAGGTGTGGAAGGTAGGAATTCTCACCCTAATGTCTCAGTTAAAGATCAGTGTAAGCGCCAAGGCAGATGCCATGATCGCTCAACTTCAAAAGGAAATTTTCAACAGAAGACGTAAGAAAATCACAGCTGAGGGTGTGGTTGAGTCTTTGGTTGAAAGTGGTGCAAAGTCTCAGTCAGACAAGCGTTTCGCTGCTTCTTGGAAGAACCTCATTAAGGACATCGAGAAGGCTGCAAAAGCTTCTGAGGTTCATGGCAACAAGCCAGCTAATATCAGTGCTGATGAGTGGGCGTTGATTATTTCTCACCGTACTCGTAAAGGAACAACCGCTAAAAAGCCTGCTGCGAAAAAGGCAACAGTGAAGAAGGTTGCCACTAGAAAGCCTGCTGCGAAAAAAGCAGTGTCAAAAAAAGCAGCCCCTAAAGCAGCAGCCAAACCAGCAACTAAACCAGCCGCAGGTAGACCTGCCAGACGTGCAAGAAAAGCAAGGAAGGCAGCACCAGCAGCAGCTTAGGAAATCCCTTAAGTCAGATCCGTAAAAGCGGCTAGAGAGGTGCAATGCCCCTCCCTGACTATTTTGAGAATGGATAATGAAATAGCATTGTCGAGATTGTTTTGATGCCTACGATCCAGAAAGAGGTGATCTTGCACATGGCATATCCCCTGGGACCAAAGTTGAGGAGCTTCCTGCAACTTTGGTGTGCCTTATTTTGTTGCAAAAAAAAGACGATTCAAAGGGATATTGGGTATGGCTAGACTAAATAAAGGCTTTTGGCTTTGGTGTGAGTTTTCTTCTGTAGACACTGAGTACATAATTGAGATTCAAAATAAAGTCCAAAACGAGCTTAGAGGTCCAGAATTCAAAATCCATTTGACCTTGGCTGGTCCATTCGATCAGATCACTCATTCCTCAATCGATGGAATAAGAACCTATTGCAGTCAAAAATCTCCAATTGAGGTCAAACTCTTTAAGTACGACTATCAGGAGAAGTTCTTTCAATCATTTTTTATTGCTGTACTTCAATCAAAAGAATTAGATGGTCTGAGAAATGCAATGTTTAAAATTAATAATCAAAAGCCAACGTATCCCTACTTACCTCATATAAGCCTGGCATATGGCAATTATAAAAAGACAGTCAAAGAGAATTTAATTGCTTCGCTTCCTTGCCTAAACAATTCTATTGACATTGACAAGGTTTCTATTGTTGAGATAGGTGAGGACATAAACCTTTGGAAAGTATCAGAGCGTTTTTCTTTCAGTACTGCGGCTCTCGTTTGAAAGCAATAATTGTTCATGATTTGGTAGCCCAAGGATATTCACGGCAATAAGCTTGGTCATAGTGGACCCTTTGCCATTGTCCTTGAGCTCCATCAATATCAAGCTGATGTGTTCTTACTGAATAGGTGTTTCTAAAGCTATAAATGCCAATGTGTTTAATCTTCGACTCTATCTATATAGGTCAATGATTTTTTGACGTATTCGATCTTCTTCTTAGTGGAACGAAGACTGCTTTTTATTCCAACCTGCGAACACGCTGCCCTAGGCGCATAATTGAATCAGGGATGTTTCCTAAGGGGGTTAGGAGGACCGTAATAAATTAAGCAGAACTGAAACAAGCAAACTAATTGCAACACAACTAACTATTGGGAAATAAAAAGTTGAGTGTTCTCCCTTCAAAATTATGTCTCCTGGCAGTTGTCCTACACCCAATTGCCTTAAGTAAGGGTATAGAACACCTATAGCCGCAATTCCAAGTCCAAGAGTGATTAGCAGTTTTTGCATTATTTATTTCCTAAGAATCTTTTGAACAGCCAAACCAAATATGTAGTGGATTCTGCGAAAAGAAGCAGAGCAACTGTTCAAGGAACTGATTGACAGATTCTACTATTGACATTCATCCCATTTTACAGACTTTCTGAAGATGAATTATGCCACTCTAGCTGCAGTGTGTCTCTACGCATAAAGAGAAGCGGTATCGCTTTATTTGCTTAAAATATTTTTTTGATTTCGAAACCTCAATGGCTGATAAAGATCAAATTCTTTTAATCCTTGAGGAGTTTGCATCCAAGGATCGGATGGGTTCTTTCTTGATCGATAACACAACACCAGACTTTTTATTTATTCGCCCAAGTGGCAACCCAATAGATGCAAAAGGATTTGCAGAGATGTGGTCTTCAGGGGATCTTGTCTTAGAAACTGCTGAAATCACTAAGGTTCATAAATTTGATTTCTTGTGTGACGACGTTGCTATGTGCGTATTCACTATGGGATCAAAATTTACTTATAAAGGAATGCCTAATAGTGACCTGCCAACAGTAACGTCAATTTTCAAGAGGGTTGATGGTTCTTGGAAAATCAAGTGGATGCAAAGGTCAACTGGTCAATCAGATATGTCTTTGTGGAATTAAGAAATTACTAGTTGCAAAAACTAATGGTTTAATCTCACTCCTTTGGGTTGCAATTTGCACTTAAAAAAGAGATTGATACATCTGTGGGTTTTTACCACATTCTAGTGGTACTAACCGAAATGAGTGATAATGACCGAATAATTTTCTTCGGTTTACAACCTTTTCGTTCTCACCTGTCAGGTTCAAAGTAGTCGTGTAACTCGCACAGGTAATCATGTACACATCTCTATTCAATACTTTGATTGCTGACTCTTTCTTGTCACCTATGAGGACTGTTTATGTTGTTTCTGATAGCCAACTTGAGGAGTTCAGATGTAACCAACGTCAACAGGAACTCGACGATCTCGAAGTGTCCCGAAAAAGACTAGAGGAGACTTATCACTCACGCATCAAAATTATTGATGAAAGAGAGCATGAGCTTCTAGAAGAGCTGAAAGCGTTAGCGCCAGGAGAAAAAAAAACTGAACTCACTGCTGAAGAAACTGAAAAGTGTGCTGTTAAGGCTTAATCCTTTCGACTAACTTAGTGATGGGGATCACTAAGGACGTATTTGTGGGCCTTAACTGGCCCCTCTTTAAGGGGCATGCGCTTCCATTCGCTTTTTCTTCAGGTTTGAGCTAGTTCCAAATTATTAAACTACATCTACTACAAGCCCAACTCTGACCGGCATAACCATTTTTATCTGGAGGCTCAGATCTTCATTCAAGACAGTGATATTTGGGTTTGTTCCAAGCTTCTTCGGTCGGCCATGCTTAAAGGGTATCCATTCTTCTGCAAACAATTTGAATAAGCTTGTTATTTGGAGAAAAGCTTCTCGAGTTTCTTTTTGATTTCGTCAGTTTGATTTTGATTGAGGAGAACCTTTTCATTCTTTTCATCTTTAATGGTCATGCTTATCCACCAAAACTGAAGACCTAGGAAAACAATTCCGACAACAATAAGAGCTACATATCCTCCGTTGATGTTTCCCACAGGCCCTCCTTCTCTTGGTAAACTTAGGCACTCTAAGATGTCTTTCTGCAGAAATGGCTGTTTTGGACAGGTTCTATATAGAAGTTCGCTCCAATTTATTAAGGCTCGGAGTTATGGATGGTTAGGTGTAAAAAACTTGCTTGGCCTAAGGATGATCAGATGCTGCCTGCCATTGCTAAGACTATCAAAAGTGGTAGACTTCAATAAGTCAAGCTGTCCTATTTGGCCGACCTAATAGAAAACCTCTTGGTAATTTAAGAAGATATTCATCAATAATCTTCTATTTATAGAAGTAGCAATTGTGAGTCTAGTAGCCTGCTAGGGGTCCTTATAAATGCTAAATGTGATTTAATTGTTCTAGATAGATTTGGCAGCCACAAGACGCTACAAAAGACTCAAGAAACGATGAACTAAACTTTAAAGAATAGCCACCTTAGGTATAAATTAGTCTCAATCTAACAGGTAGCTATGATATTCGTCATGGCTCCAGAAGTTATCTCATAGATTTAACAAGATATTGCCATAACTCAAGCCAGTAGTAGGGCCAATAATTAAGCGTTTTTTTTCAGGAGGAGCAGCTGTAGTGGGACACGCCCCCGGCGTTGAAGAATTTCTTGGGTTTTTGGCGGTTGTACTTTGTATCCATCTCCGATGATTGTTCATCGTAGGGATTGCTGAACATAGCCTGTAACTCCATAATGAGGCTGTAATCACCTTGTTCGGCCTTCTTGTAAGCGGGCTCGACCAGCCATTCGCGCCAGGTGTATTTGGGGTTGCTGCGTTTCATCGCTGCGGATGTCACGCTGACGTCACCACAGCTGATGATGCGATCCCGCCATCGTTGCAGCCATCTCTCCCACTGGGTATCAACTTGTTCTGAGCTGGGCTGGTAGAAGCTTTCTTTTAAGTCCTTAAGCTGGTCTGGAATGTGAGACAGTTTTCGAAAAAAGATTGTGTAGTCTACCTTGGAGAGAACTAAGAGCTGTAGCAGTTCATTCATCAGAGTTGTGTCATAGCTGATCAGTCCGAGCTTCTTTGCCCACATAGCCTCGAGCTCTTGATT
This sequence comes from Prochlorococcus sp. MIT 1307, assembly GCF_034092395.1. Classification (NCBI taxonomy): domain Bacteria; kingdom Bacillati; phylum Cyanobacteriota; class Cyanophyceae; order Synechococcales; family Prochlorococcaceae; genus Prochlorococcus; species Prochlorococcus sp. MIT 1307. The sequence goes on from NZ_CP139301.1 coordinate 119,940, forward strand.
CATGGCTTCGGCGAATTCGTCTCGGATTTTGTCCAGCCTTATCAGTGCCTTTTTGTTGTCGGCGAGCAAAGGTCGGATGGCTACCCAAAACATATGATAATTGGATTCGGCCGCAACTGGTTGGTTGAAGAATGAGAAATGGTCGCCGCCTCCTGTCCAAGGCTGAAATCTGGGATCGAATAGTTCGCAAAATCCGAAAGGACCGTAGTCAAGGGTGAAGCCACCCGCTGCACAGTTGTCACTGTTGAAATTGCCTTGGCAGTACCCAACTCGCATCCAGTTAGCCACCAGTGATGTGATCCGTTTGCGAAACAGGTAGGCTAGTTCGACCACTTGATCGGTGAAGGTAAGAGTTGGATCAATCACTTTCTTGTAGTTTCGCTCGATCAAATGCTTCACGATCATCTTCAGCTCGATCTCAGCATCCTGATGCGAATTGCTGCGTGCTCGACGGGCAAACAGCTCAATCTGGCCGACACGAAGAAAGGATGGTGCTACGCGTGTTGTGATTGCCGTAGGGCTTTCCACCAGGATGTCGGGATTAATGGATGTGGAGCCCTGGGCGTACCAGGGCCTGCGCACTGTTTCGGATCGGGACACATACAGCGTCAGAGATCGTGAGGTCGGAACTCCCAGGGCATGCATGTAATCCTGCGCAAGAAACTCCCTTACGCTGGATCGGAGTACGGCACGTCCATCGGCGCCACGGCAGTACGGTGTCGGGCCTCCTCCTTTTAGTTGCATCTCCCAGCGTCTACCGTTGAAGAGGCCTTCGAACACGGAAATTGCCCGGCCATCGCCGTAGCCGTTGCCGGTTCCAAATGGACACTGCTCTATGTATTCAGTGCCGTAGATCGTGAGGGCATAACCAGTAGCCCAACCAAAGGGACGCATTGGCGCCTTCGCCACGCTGATGTCGCCTGAAAACAGACGGCGAAATTGTTCTTCTAGGGCAAGCTCATGACTTAGTCCTAGTTCGTTGAATAATGCTTTACTGTGTGCGATGTATTCCGGCGCCGGAATGGCAGTGGGAGTTACCGGTACGTAATGACCGGAGAACACTTGTCGGGGTTGGTGATCGTCGCCATCGCTAGTTGCATGAGGATCCACCTGGAGTGAATCCATGAGCGAATAGTCGGCTCGTTGTGAAAACTCAGCGAAAGTTTTTGTTGTGGGCGATTCGAATGCGCTCGATGTAGCTGGCATGGGGGCGCTCGTCATTTACCTCCAAGGTTTTGGGCTTCCTGGACATGGTTCTGTAGCTGGGGTCATAATCGACCTTTTTTTTATTATCGACTAAAGAGACAATCTAAGTGAGTGAGTAGTGGAGGCCAACTAACAATAAAAACCGAGGGTTTACTTCCTATTCAGTACTAGTCTCACCTCTTCATGAGATAGGTCTCAGCAGAAGTCTCTTAGTTCTCTCCATTTGTTCAAACCAAGTTCAAAGTTTTCAATCCCATCAGTAGAACCATTGATCTTCATCGCTTTAATAAGCGATTCAGTTGCTTCAATTCCGTATTTACTAGCCTTTCGTTGGGTTGTGCAGCTAATAGCTTCATCCCCTTCCTTCAAAGCTCGCTCAGCATCTCGTAGATACTGGGTTGCTAATTCTCTTTTTTCATTCCACTCCTGCATATAAGACTCAAAGTCCTCAGCAAATGCCGCCCCATCTTGAATGGTGATCAATAAGAAGATGAGAGAAATAGCAAGGAGAAGTTTCATTTCTCGAGCCTAGGAGAAGGATCATAAGCTGCCAAGACCAGGCAAAAACATAACCCCTCACCAGTGCGATTGTACTACTATTATTTTGTGTCTTTATCTGGCTCTCCATTTCTTCTTTGAGGGCTAAGGATTGGATGACTCAATCTTCTTTTATTGGATTAGGTCAATACGTAAGGATCAGGAGAGAAGTGAGTTGCCTCCAAAATGCTTCAACTCAGAAGAAGAATGGGAGCACCTCTAATATGGAGCCCTCAAAAATTTTCGTTCAGCTTGCGTTTGTATAACATGCAATCACTTCAGCTATTGCTGTAACAAGCATTGCCAGATTCTTCTCATCTGTCATGCAGGCAACGACTCATTTCACATGGCGAGCAATCTGACTTCACGGTGTTCGCTTGGGATACAGCGACGAGAGAAAGCGATTAATTGGTCTTCCGAGGTGGTGTGACATTAGAATCCTGAAGATTGGTCTTGGTTACTGCTGTCTCATGAAAATCAAATAACTTGGGACCGATGACTAAAGTTGTATAGGGAGTCATGTAGTGCCACTCTGTTGTATTTATGCGATTTCTCAATCAGAGGAAAAGTTGTGGAAGAGCCTGCTTTAAACATTTGCAATGATTAACTTATTCAAGGATGTTGGAGCAGAGTTGATGATCAAATTGAAGGAGCTATATGACTCAAGAGAAGTTTGCACATTGTATTGCTAATGCCATGTATAAAGAACGGCAAAATATTCAGAGCGTCAACTCTTATCAACCGATTAAGAGCTAGTTCTAGATCTTGAGATGGCTGACTTAATAGATATAGCAAGTCAATACGGCATCAAGACACCTTTGTGGGGGGGGATTGAATTACCGCTAACTTGGCTCCATACACCTGTACTAAATAGCTATTAATTGACCAAAGTCTCAAATTCTGCTAGGTGTAGAAGGTAGGAATACATGATCAAATGTCTCAATTAAAGATCAATGTGAGCGCGAAGGCCGATGCCATGATCGCTCAACTTCAGAAGGAAATTTTTAATAGGAGACGTAAAAAGATCACTGCTGAAGGTGTAGTGGAGTCTTTAGTTGAAAGCGGTGCAAAGTCACAATCAGACAAACGATTCGCAGCTTCTTGGAAGAACCTAATTAAGGATATTGAGAAGGCCGCTAAGGCTTCTGAAGTGCATGGCAATAAGCCACCTAACATTAGTGCTGATGAATGGGCTTTGATTATTTCTCATCGCACACGCAAAGGATCAGCTACAAAAAAGTCAACTACTAAGAAAGTTGCTACCAAAAAGACGACAGAAAAGAAAGCTGCCGCTAAAAAAGCAGCTCCTAAGAAAGCAGCTCCTAAGAAAGCTGCCGCTAAGAAAGCAGCTCCTAAGAAAGCTGCCGCTAAGAAAGCAGCTCCCAAGAGAGTTACTCCTAAGGCAACTGCCAAGCCATCTGCTGGAAGACCTGCAAGACGTGCAAGAAAGGCAAGAAAGGCTCCAGTAGTATCAATAGCGGACTAGGGATTAAATAACTAAAAAAGACCAATCACAAGTGACTGGACCTTTTTGTACTAGCCATGAAAAAAATTCGCTTGATTTCTATGTATAAGGCTGTATGAGGCGATCGATGGCACGTCTTTTCAGCACAATTGGCGTGGCAAACTACATAACTTAACTGATGGGTGTAAAATCAAAAAAAAACATAAGGCTGCTCACAGAAAACCCTTAGAAAATCGCTGCTAACAAGTAAACTGCATAAGACTTAATCGATTCTTGGAAGGTGTTTCTGTCGATCAAACATGGATAGTGGCTAATGTTATGGCTGAATTGTCTATAGACAAATCTCTACTGACTTTGCATTCGATTAGGACATGACTTCATGAAAAAACTGTTTGCCTGGCATAAGTCACTTGTAGAAAGGGCCCAGAAACAAATGGGAATATCCAACTATTCTTTGTATTGGTTTGGTTTCTTTGAAGGGACTCTAGTTATGTGGTTCGTTATGAAACTTGCCTCTTCTTTTTCGGGTAGATCTGCTGAACTTCCTTTTTAACTACATTGCCATTTGTTTTTTGATAGTAATAATGGTTGCCGCTCCACCTTTTAATTCGTTGATGGCTTCTTTAGGCTTCCTAAAAGCAAGGAACTAAGTCTCATGGCATGATCAAACCTACAAACCTACAAACCTACAGCTATAAAATTAGATAAAGGTCAGGCCTGGAGATCTTGAACATTTATTGCTGGATTATATTTTTTCACTTTGAATGGTTGCTTTTATTCTGCGCCTAAATCATTGAGATAATTTCTAGTTGCTCTACCTGTTAGTGGATTCTTTACTATTGCCTCAAAGTCTTAGTGTATTAATGCAAGTAAGTTTGATAGTGACTCTTAGTTGCTCTGTCTAGGTGTCGATGCAGTAGTTGCTTTTAATTATAGCCACTCCTAATTCGAGATATATACAAGTTCAGCGAAAACAGCCAGGTTATTAAGACCACCTTGAACAAAAACCAAAAAAAGCCAAATAGCCTTGATCCTTGTTAATGCTATTTAGGCAAAAAAAGAGACCCTTGCGAAGTGCATTGGGCCTGGGTGATGGGGAACCTCTTTTCTAAGCGGGATTCAATAAAAAATCAAGTCCTCCTACAGCTAGTGTCTGAGGTTACAGATAGATCAATTCAGATCTATCCCTAGTGTTCTGGCTGTCTTGTTCCTCCTTGACGCTTACTGATGTTTCTTCTTGTTTGAGATGTTATGACTTTGATTCTTTCAATGATTTCCAATATTCACCAATAACATCAGCACTCTGAACATAAGAGGCAGCGTGACCATGTGGAACTTGAGAGACAACCTCAAATACCTTTAAATCAAAAGAATTAGGGTGACTGATGCTCAAAAAGCTTAAATGAGTGAATTCGTTCAGACCGACTAGAAAAATCGGCAGTAAAAGTAATGATATCAATTTCGAGAAGAAAGCTATACCTTGGCGCATTTCCAAGAAGTCGTTAGCTTTAGAAAAACTTTTATGTCGATGAATGGCAGGCTTATTTTGTCGACTGCCAACTTTGCTTATGAACTTGATTTCTAGGGTGATTGCAGTCAGTGTGGTTGCAATATTTGTAATTTCTGCCTTCGCAGGATTATTTGGGACTCTTCTAACTAATTAGAAACTGATGAAATACCAATGCCGAGATTGTGTTTATGCCTACTACCCAGAGAGAGGTGATCCAGCAAATGGGATACCACCTAAAACTAAATTTGAAGAATTACCGGAGAACTGGCTATGTCCTGTGTGCGGTGCTAGGAAAGCGAGGTTCAAAATTATATAAATTTAACGCATATCTTTTTGCTTCTTACCAGTTATTATTACCATCCCTTTTTGCTATAAGGAGCTTAATAATTGCATATAGATGATTTTGCAATTGGACAAAATCACAGTTTTTGTGTAAATGATAGAAGTAATTACAGTTAAAAACTAGGCTTTGTAAGCTTAGCTTGCAAGAAAACAATGATAGAGCAGATTTTTAAGCACAAAAAATGTCTATAGAACCAATTTGAACAAAGGAACTGCACATTAAGAATCAACCTCTATTGATAATGTCTCGTCTCTCCACAGCTTGGGCAATCTTTCAAGGGCTATTACTAGAGGCTTTGCCTTTTTTATTGATTGGAGTTGCTATTGCCGGGTTGTCTAGATGGCTTGCTCCTCAGGCTGCTTGGATAAGACGCATTCCTCGACAGCCTTTGTTGGCACCAGTTATTGGGGCACTATTAGGATTTGCTTTGCCAGCTTGTGAATGCGGAAATGTTCCCGTTGCACGACGCCTATTGGCTAATGGAGCTCCTTTGGGGACGGGATTGGGATTTTTATTTGCGGCACCTGTTCTGAATCCGATTGTTCTAGTAAGCACGTGGGTTGCATTTCCCGATAAACCTTGGCTGTTGTTGGCACGGCCTCTATCTGCATTCTTGATAGCGCTTGCACTCTCAGTAGTGCTCACGAAAATCCCTGAAGCCAAGCTCTTGGATCCTGCGCTATTGACAGAACGTCGTCTTAACCAGCCTCTAGGTATTGCTGGGCTTCTTGAACGAAGTAGTGGAATGTTAAATGCAACTCCTCGATACCAAGAGTACCGGCCTTTCTCAGAACGACTCAATCCTGTTCAGATTTTGCTCAAAAGCACTAATGAATTTCTTGATCTTTTGGCATTACTTATTCTGGGTTGTGCCATAGCAGCTGCTGTTCAGAGTGGGTTGCCGCGCAGTTGGCTCCTTTCAGTTGGATCGTCTCCGACACTTTCAATACTTGCACTGATGTTATTAGCGCTTGTTGTATCAGTCTGTTCAAGTGTTGATGCTTTTCTAGCTCTTGGTTTTTCTGCTCAGGTAACCCCTGGTGCACTTCTGGCGTTTTTGTTGCTTGGCCCTGTAATAGATCTGAAGTTGGCAGGTTTGTTGACTGTCCTTTTGAGGCCTAGAGCCATCGTTATAACCTTTTTACTTGCTTCAATCTTTGTACTCCTGGTTGGGCAGTGGGTGAATCTATGGCTACTTTAATTGGCCCAATTCTTTTGGGCCTTTGGGGATGGTTAATGCTATGGAGTACCTGGTCAGGTCGCCTTGCCCTGCTTTTGCGAGGCGTGTTCCATCCTGTGGTCGGTGTGACAGGGATGCTATTAATCATGCTGGCGGTAATTCTGCTGTTTCCACGCTTTCGGCAAAATCGAAAGAGAATTCCTCTGGCCTGGTCTTTGAGCTCTCTTCTGGCCATCTTTTCTTTGTTGTTTCCTCCAGATCCTTCCTTTAGTGAGTTAGCCGCTAATCGTCCTGGCAGTAACTTTTATCAATCACCTCGCCTTACTTTTTACTTGCCCCCTGAGCAGCGTACGTTGATGGAATGGGTTTTTATTTTGAACAGTCAACCCGATCCCTATTTACATAATGGTGCACCTGTCCGGATCAAGGGCTTTGTTTTGGATAGATCTGATGAAACGCCAATGATAGCTAGGTTGATGGTTAGATGTTGCCTTGCTGATGCGACTCCTGTTGGTTTGCATGTGCAGTGGCCTGAAGGTGTTGTTCCTAAGAAAGATGAGTGGTTAGAAATTGAAGGCATCATGGCTGTTCATGAGTTGAACGGAAATCTTTTCAATGTGGTTCAACCCAAAGATATCCGCAATATTCCACGTCCGAAGAACCCACTAGAACTATGAGTCATCAAGAAAAACAAATTATTCCTTTCTCTGTTGTTACAACACTAGTGATAACAGGCTTGCTAGCGATTGTTCAACAACAAATATTGTTTAATAGACCTCCAAAATTACGTGAGATAGGTATTCAACAAATTCGTTCTGGGACTGTTGCTTTGGATGTTCGTTTTAGTCGTTCAATGCGAGTTAGTTCAATTAGAGAACATAGCAGAATCTATCCAAAGCTTCAGCACCAATGGTTAGGCATGGGCAGACATGTACGCCTATTGATAAATAGTGATCACTCAATTAGGCAGCCATTGAGATTGGAAATAGGAGGTTTAGATAATCGAGGACTAAAGCTGGAGAGTAATAGATGGTGGTGGGATCCAAGACCTTATCTACTAGCAGTAGTTCTAGTACCAGGCGGCGAACAGCTTCAAATGCGTCTCTTTGATGGCAGTTGGGTTCCCTTAAGTCCAACATGGCCCAAGATAAGCCAATTGGAACCACTTGGTAATGGGCGCGGTGTGGCATTTGTGAGTATTGACAAAGAATGGCGCCACCAGGTTTGGGTGAGAAGCCTCACTCAAAACGCTATTCGGGCTAATCGCACTCAGCTTAAGTCTCCGTTCTTAGGACCTTTGAATTTACTTACTTCTGATCCAAAAGTATTTGCGCTACTTAGTAGCAATCAACATGGAGAGTTGCTGGTTCAGGTAGGAGGGGAGGATCCAGGCAGTGATCAAATCTGGGTGCAGAACGAGAAGGGAAATAAGAGAACTTTAGACCTAAATGCCACCGGACAAATCCGACTTATTCCCGACGGAAGTGGCCTGGTGATGCCTTCATTTAATGGTATTGAGTTAGTACCACTCTCGCAAGATGGTAAACCCACTTCTCATCAAGTATTACCTGGTGATCGCAATCTGAAAGCCTTCTGTAGTGGATCTGGCCGAGCTGTGGTAACAAATGTCTTACCTGATTACCGAGAGTCTGTTGAGTTGCTAATTCCAGGAGTAGCACCCAAGCAACTATGGATTTCTGATAAGGGTATTGTGATGGCAGCTGGTTGTGATAATAGAGGTCAGAGAATATTAGTAGTCGTTCGTAAATATACGTCCCGGTTAATTGATGAGGCCCTTTTGCTTGATAGTGATGGAAAAATTCTTAAGCGACGTATTCTCACTCCTTTGTCGCTTCTACACGGTTCAATTCTTGATTACGATCCAGTTGGTGATCAGTTCTTACTTGTTCTCTTGATTGAGAGCAGCAATTTCTTAAGGCCTGCTTTGATTCAAGCTAGTGATCTATCAATAAAAACTTTTGACAAAAAGATAAAAGCGACACGTTGGCTACATGCAGGAGCAACAGTCAAAGCCCCATAGCATCGCTCATAATGGTAGTTGAAACTAAAAGAATGATAATTCATGACTATCTCTCCATATTTTCGTGCTGTAGCGTTACAAGAGTTACGATCTAAAAATTATAACTACTAGGGTTAGTGGTATAAAGAAGGCTCTCTTTGGCTTTTAGCTAGTTATTGTTCTGTGCTTTTTCTTAAGGTTTAGTGACCACGCAGAAGTCTGCTTTTTTCCTTCCAAGAATTAGTTGCTAATGCATCTTGTAACTCTAGCTCTCTTAGGAGTAATCGTCCTTCATTACGGACTATTCTCATGGCAACCCAAGCAAGTCCCATCCCAGTGATTGCAGGTACTCCTCTGGTAATCCATTTGGTAGCGAGTTTATTCATTTTTCTGTTGAAGTAAAGCTAATTCTATAAGTATCAAACCTCTATCTAACAACAGATAGCCTGGTATGGCTATCTTAGATTTCAAGCTGAAAGAAGAAAAATTCTCTAGTCCAGGTGTCTTGATGAATAGGAAGATTCCTTTCTAGATTAGATGAATTGTTCGCTTGTTAGGAATGAAGCTATCTCTAGAAGAAAGAGGAAAGAATCCTATGAATCATTATGATTTGAATCTTCTTGCTTATGTTATTAAATAAGGAAATTCTAGATCTTGGATTGAACTAGCAATTTTGTATGTCAAAAAGATCAATGCAGCAGCAGTAATTTGATACACAGTTACTATTTCTTTATTGCTTAATGCATATTTAATTTTATTGACTTTGAGTTGGAGGATCTCTTTATATCTTTTGCATTGATCAAGGGTGTGAGAGTCAATTATTTTTTAATCTCAGTATTTGAATTCTTTTAATAGTTAGGAATACAACTGCCTTGCACAGCACTTTAACTGGATACCGCCTCTTCTTGGTTGGCTATTAAATACAAGTCGGACTTGGGATAGGACTGGCATAAAAGGACAAAGCCCTTTTCTCTTAAATCAGTTTTTAATCCCATCGCTTCTTCCATCGCGATGGAACCTTCTTTTAAAAGGGCAGCACAACTGCAGCACATTCCTACAAGACAAGAACTAGGCAATGAAATACTGGCCTCTTCTGCTGCCTCTAAAACTGTCTGATCGGCTTTACAAATGAAGCTTCGTCGCAAAGAATTAATCTCAATATTGATAGTAAAGTTAGCATTGCTAGTAGTAATGTCTTTCATTTGAAAAAATAGAGAACTAATCAGTATTTTATTTACAGCCTAGTCACTAATTCTTTTATATAACCAAAGTAAGTTATAAAAGGTCACCGTAAAGCTAATCAAACCTTTGGTTTTTTCTGTTTTTAAAAGGAGTCGGAACTCTTGTGGTCCTAGTATATTTTTCCTTGACTCCAAAATCAAAATGATTACAAGTATTACCGTTGCTTGGACTGGTGGGGTATTGATTGTTATATCTTCATTTTCATTTGTCAGAGTACTGCAATTAAAAATTCAGGGTTGGAATCGTGAGAGGCTTTCACCACTTCCCTTAGAAGGTTTTTATTCAATTACAAGTTGGGTTGGAATACTGGCAGGACTAACTATTATGTTTACTGGAGTTTTGGAAACATTTACCTTTTCTCCTTTAAAGTCTCTCATTGCATCATTAATTTTAGCTTTCACAACAGGACTTCCAATGTGGGGCGTGGTCAAGTCGTTATTGGAAGATGTCGAATCTGGAACGTTAAAGCCAATGGAGCCTGGTCAATTTTAATGTTAAGAGTTCTCTTTCGCGAATCTTGTGAAATCAATTTATATCAGCCTATTTTACCGATAAATAACAATCTCCTTTGGCGTCATTTTTTTCAAGTGGTATAGAAAATCTTTGCTTTCGAAATCTTAAAAGCATTGAGGGATGACTAATTCAAAAACTATAAGAGTCAACCTTATCGCTCATTTAAATCTGGTTGGTTAAGAATCGCTTTGTTAATTGCAACTGTGGGTAGTTAAACTTCTTCTGCTCAAGAAAAATCTGAAAATATTTTAAACAGTTTCTGCTTTATGCAATTTACATTCATGTTCAATAATCTCCCCACTTGGAATACGCTGTGCAAATCTGGGATTGTCTTCATGTAAGCCCTGTTCATTGTCTTGATAACTCCAGAGCCATTTTCTATCCGTAAAGCTGATCTCTCCTTTCTGGAATGAGACTGGCAGCATTAGGCTGATATTTTTCCAGTCGAGTACAACAAATGCTCCTTGATCAATTTTCTCCAGATCCGTAGTAAGGGCAAAATCACCATTCAAATTATTCCTGATTGTCACGGTAAGTAATTCACCATCGCAATCAAAGCTACTGGATGGAGTAATGGTGATAATAAGACTTAGTAGCAGAGGAAGAATATTCACAATTTTGCTGACGACTAAACAAATTAGCATTAGTTGTTGTTTGATTGCCTGAGAACACTAAGTCAGAGCTTCAAACCTTCCAATACTTTATGAACTAAGACCTGATCTTATTTTGGAGATCGTACTTTTCTAGCATCAGAGTCGAGGTCTCTGGATAGGCATCTTCTTTGAAAGAGCACAATCATCCAAGCCCCATGTAAGTGATGGACTTAAAATATTACAGGGCAAATAACTAAATAAAATTTCTTCCTTTGATGCTATAACTAGATGAAATTTTAATAGGCCTTTAAAAGCCTATGCTCGTTTTAACTAATTTGCATACCTTTTTTCAATATGGATAAATTCATAAGGGGAACCCTTGCTGTTTGTCTTGGACTAGTCTTAATCCTTCAGCTTTGTGCAAATACAGTCAATGCAGCTACTCCCATTATGTATGAAGGGGAAGAGGAGAAACAACAATTAGAGATTCCTCAAGGTAGTGAAAAAATTAATATTGATGATCTTTTGGGGCCAGAAGTAGACTTTCCTTTTAGGCCAGAAAACCATCGCGATAATTCAAACCCAATAGGGCGCATAGGCCCTATTAATGACGCAAACTTATAATCAAAAATAAATTTTGCAAAGCTTGAGTGATTCTAAAATTAGTAATTGAGAAGGAGCCTGTTAAGGGGTATTGGATAATAATTTCCACAATTACCAATCCTGTGATAATTACTGATGGTGTTGGAAGCAAAGGGGCGGAAAGGTCTTGCTCTCTTTAGTTGATTGAGCTGTTCTCGCTAAAGATCTTGATACAGTAGGCAAAGAAAGGACAGAATGATGAAATTTGTCAGTTAAATGTGAATTCTCTTCTATTAGTGCAGAAGCCGATGCCTATGAATTAGATGAGTATATGGTAATAGCTAAGATTGGAAAGATGTTACTCAGAGTGCTACTTTTACAATGATGTAAGGCATCAGAAAATCTGACCATCTGAGAAGAGCTCTATGGGTAGGCCAAAGAAGCTTCACTTTCTAAAACGTTTTAGAGATTTGATTTCGATGCTTATCAGTAAAGGAAAAGAGGCTGAGCAAATAAAAGCTAGTAAAAAATGGGACTCTATTGTTGAGGAACTAAGAAATAGGAAATAAAAAGCACTTTAATATTAAGTTAACCGAAGAGAGACGTAGATACTTCCTTCACTTGATCTGATTTAACTGAACTGGGATTTGATTTGATTGACAAGGCTACTGGGGCTCCTAACTTCCTCGGCATGCTGAGCAGTTCTTTCTGTTGGTGGTGGTTACTTGTAGCCATAGGAGTTGCTTTATGCCTCCTATGGTTTGCGGCTGGCTTTTAGCTATATCTTTCTTTGCTTTTTGAGATCTTTTAATCTTTTTACTTTAGGGGGGCAAAGTGAATGTCTGTGGTTATGACTTTTGCTATTTGGAATTCGTGGCTATTTGATCTTGCAATTAGAAGGGACGAATAATGCATATTGCCACAATATATCGAGTATTGATGTCTCACACGAATGTAAGCTGAACATCTTTTTGTAAAGGAAGTTTTTGATTTTTTGAATTAGCCTTCTGATTATTCACTTTTCTTTGGTGGTATTTTTAGGTTAGATTTGTAGAAATTGGCATATCTCAATAGGAGAGGCAAATGAAGTAACCCATTCGTCAGTTTGAAAGACTGCGTAGGGAGAGGCAGAGATGACCTATACACTTAGTGGTATACCCCTACTGGCAGGAGGGCCTAAGCGTGTCAATTTTTGAATTTGTTAATAACTGAATGGAGTCTTTTGGGCTATATGTCTTCTCCTTTGTCGGGTCTCATGCATATATAGCATTTTTTATTTTGCACAAAGAAAAGAAAGGTTAGTCATCTTGGGATTGGGTCACAAGGCCTTTTATTGCTTCAAATATAACTCTTAAAATCAGCACTCCCAAAGCTATTACTCCTGCTGATAAGGCAAGGCTAAGAAGCAGTGGACCTAATTCATGAATAGGATTACTTTCCATTGCATCATTTATAGATATGCAAATAGATTACCTCCTTAACCAAGTTCTTATTAAGTTGGAAGTAACTTAATATCGTGTTGAGTGCAAAAACCCTCATCTCTTAGGTTAAAGTTAAGAAAGAATTTTTGTACATATGAATATGGCTCTTTTAAAATGGTTGAGTTGAGCGAACTAGATACTTCGTAGAAATTGTTCATATGATAAAAATCTTTGATGGCACCCTAGGAACCAGGAATGATTGCTTTTAAGCTCCTATTTTTAGAAGTTGTTTTAGTGCTTCTAGGATTTCTTTTGATGTTGGCCCTACAGCGTGGAAAAGATAAAACACCTCTTGTTGGGGGGCTGATTAATAAACAAAAACTAAATAAAGATTTTACAAGTCTTCCTAGCCTTAAAAAGCTTTTAGAACTCGAGGTTTTAGCTAGGAAGGATGGAAGCGGAATCGAATATGACTCCTTAATTGGTATTTGGAAATTTGTTTCTGTTTGGAAACAAGGAACAGATGAACAAGATTCAATTTCTAGTTCATTGCTTCGTCTTTTCTCTGCGAGTTTGGAACTCAGAAAATATCAAACTAATAACGAACTACACAGATTTGATGTTAGTAATTCAATTCAGTTTGGAGTTTTAAAAATCAGATTTTTTGGTTCTGGTGAATTAGAGGGACCTCAACCACTATTGCTTTTTTATTTTGAATGTATAGAGCTTAGATTAGGAGAAAGTGTTTTATTTAGTAGATCGATTGAAATACAAGGTAAAAACAAGAGGCCTTTCTTTGCTCTAATTCGTCTAGATGAGAGTGAAAAATGGCTAGCGGCAAGAGGAAGAGGTGGTGGTCTAGCTCTTTGGTTAAAACAATCATCTCATTCTTGATAGCTATCTATATAGGACCTTGTCGCAGTGTTTCGCTATCTCACATGAGCATGGTTCAACAACCTCTCAACCAGAGAGCAATGCAGAGCCAGATTGGAAGACTCGATAGGCTGCTAGGACGATTCTTCTGTATTTACGCTATTGCTAAAAATCATATTTTTCTGCTTTATTTCGTATGACCAAATAGACGTGAATCCTTTTAGGTCAAAATTTAGATGCCGGTATTTCACGATGTCGAGTTGGAGACCCATTTTCTGGAACATGAGGTCGAAAGGTCGGATCCTTCTAGGACTGATCTTTTGGAAATGATGATCTTGCCCTTAGCAGAAATTGTTACCTCTAAGTTATTTGACTCTGATTTTTATTGGATTTGGTGTCTTTTAAGGCCCTAGCAAGAATCAGTTGCTATAGCTATTGAAGTACTCCAGTATTTCTCATGCCTATTACAACAGCTACCAAAACAACTGGTTTTATCAGGCTTGGAAAGTTCGCCACAAGTAAACTTATTCAAAACTTGGGCTCAAATCAGGAGCAATACAAATTTGTTGGGAATTTAAGAAACGTACATGGTAGGGATTAGTCAAAAAACATATGAAAAACTATGGATGGAAGGATCTCTTCGTTGATCTAGCAATAATTGGGGTGGTTTTTGGCTTAGTGCTTTTAGTTGTTGGCTCATTTCCAGAAACTTTTGGGAGGATTCTTCCTTTTTTGAAATAGGTCTGATAATTAAGACTGCTTAAGGTATAAAAGGCTCAACCTTCCCCTCAATCGAAAAAAATGAAGGGCTGATTAAATAGAAAATAAAATGTAATTTTCAATTGTTAATTTAAAACTGCAGTAAGAAAATAAGCAGCTTTTAGGGTCTGGTTTGTATGTGTTTATTAAGTTTACTTTAAGTAGAACAATGAGTGGCAAGGTATAAAAGTAATAAAAGGATGCCAAAAAGGATTATCCTCTTAGTACTAGATCATTCTTTTTTAATGAATAGGTTGTTCAGTTTGGGTGTCTTTGAATTTATTAATAATTGTCCTTATTCTCGTCATCAATGGGCCTAATACTAAAGCTCTAAAAGCAGAGCCCCAGAGGTTAATGCGAGGCTAAGAAGAGCTTCTAGAACAAGAGAGGCATATTAAGAAAATTCTGTTAATACTATATCAAAATACTTCTTATTGATGGCAATTAAATGGAATAAATCTAGATTTCAATAAATTATCTTGTATTAAATAGGAGATTGTAAGCAAAAGATATGGTTAGTTAATTAGAAAACTAATTTTCTTGGAACACCTTTAATAAATAAAGAAACACGTCTTGCGATAAGAAGAAGAGGAAATAAAAGATTAGTTCTTTGATTGGAAGAAAAAGTAGTAGAAAGAATTTTCAATAAAGGTCCTGAAGGGTCTTTTATTTGAGAACAGATAGTATTAATAGCACTTGCTCCTTGCAAAATTTCATTATTCCTGATCAAAATCGCTCCTTTTTGGTCCATGTCATACCCAACAGGGAGCTCTGGAGGGTTTTCTCTTGCATTTTTGATTTGAATATTGGATAGGTTGCTTTTCAGTTCAAGTAGCTCTGCAAAGTGATTGCAGAATGGACATTGCCCATCGTAAATAAAAACAAATTTAGATTCCATTGGCAACAATGACTTGGTCCTTATCCTAGTTTGTAAGTGTTTGGGGAATTATAAAAGAATAGAAATGTGAAAAATTCTACAACAAAAAATTACTGATTCAATTTGAAGAATAGCATGTTTAGATTATTAGGAATAGAGACTTTATTCCAAAGTATCTCTAGAATTACATTATTTGTTTGAGGAATTTGTTGGGTATTTCTAATAAATAAAAAGTTCACATGCCTTTGACTTAAAGCTTTAAATATATATTGAAGGATCTTACTATAGTTCAAATATTAGATGATATTTCGTTTTGAATTGATAATTGTTTGTAAGCTGCATATCTCTGCATTTGCTGATCTAATGAAAACAGACAAGTTTTAACGCTTTTTAATTCACGCTCTAAATAACTTCGTCTCGATTGCAAAATCCCAAACCTTCTCTTCATTTCTTGCTGACGCCTATCTGGCTGACCATCTTTTTGTGAGTACTTCGAAGAATATAAGACCATAGAATCTGTGTTTTTACTTTTTGTGTTTTGAGCTTTCATTAAGATCTCCGATAGTTATTTGTGGATGGGTTGTATTCCAACCCTCTTAAAGATTTGAAGAATCTCCTTCGTTATGTGATGAGCTCCATACCTGGTGTAACCAATGATGGGATACTTTGTAAATCAGTCTTTACGCTCGAGTGTTTACGCCCAAGTCTTTATGCCTCAGTGTTTATCCTGCCGCATTTACTCCTAGTACCAACAATTTTTATGCTAATTCAATGTAAGACCAAGCCTTAGTAAAGAGTTGATAATATATTTTTTTGTATTTGCTTTGCCTTCAGCTTGTCTGATGAGAATCCATCTTTTAGCTTGATGTGTATCTAAAAAGCTAATAACTTAATTTCTTAGAAGATTATTTTATTGCCTATGTGTTTGCCTTGATGTTATTTGGACCTTTAGATTTATTTTTTCCTGTGTATGGATTTCATCCTAATGGGTTTTCTTCTTTTATGAAAAAACCGTTCTTTCTTATTAGTAAGCCGTGATTATTCATAATTCCTCTTTGTGGAAGTGTAATTAGATCCTTGATTTGTCTAGTATTGCTAGGACAGCATTAAACATAATTAAAGACTCCAATTCCTACCCAGCCTCTTCTCCTTGGTCTGCCTCCATAGACCCAGAAATTTCTTTCCCTATTCAGCCTTTTGAGAAGCTTTTACAAGACTTGGGTTGGTCTGAACCGTTGAAATGGTTGACCCATTGGCTTAATCGTGGTGGTACAAATATTGCATCCTCTGATTGGCCTAGGGGAATCAGATCAGATTGGGTCTGGGGATTAGGTTTGCCTTTACTCTCAGAGGTTGAACGTTTTTTAACAACTACAACTGAATATGTTTTGATAGGAATCTCTGGGTTACCAGGATGCGGGAAGACTAGTCTTGGGCATTGGCTTGAAGCCTCAGCAAGAAAGATGAATTGGCCAATTGCAGTCATCTCACTAGACGACTTTTATTTGCCAGCTGAGGATATGGTGAAGGCCATGAAGGGAAATCCGTGGAAGGTACCAAGGGGTCTTCCTGGAAGCCATTCCATAGAATTAATCGAAAGCACTATCGATAATTGGAGAAAAGATGGAAATTTGGTTGCGCCTCAATTTGATAAAGCACTTAGGAATGGACTTGGTGATCGTTCTGGTTGGAGAAGAGCTAATCCAAAGGTTCTTATTATCGAGGGTTGGTTTTTAGGGTGCCCTGTAATTAGTCAGTTTTCAGAGGATATAGAGATTAATAATGACTTCTTAGCAAAAATTTCCAAGAATGAAATAGAGTATAGACAAAGAGTCCAAGAGGCCTTGGCTAAGTATCAACCAATATGGAATAGATTTAATAGATTATGGCATCTAAAGGCTAGTCAATATAATTCTATTGCTAGTTGGAAAACCCAGCAAGAAAAAAATATGCTAAAGGAAAGAGGAACTTCTTTGCAGGGCCAATCATTAGATTTATTTATTCGGATGATACAGACATCCCTTCCCTACCAAAGCTTGTTATCAATAAACTCTAATGTCGTTGCTAGAGTTGATTCAACACGCAAAGTCGCTTGGGTCGGTCGAAAAATAGATGAACCCAAGGATTATTTATACGGGCTCTAAAGATATCAATATCATATCTGAAGAAAAAGAAAACAATCCTATGAAGGACTTTTAGAGAAGCTTTTTGAATTATGTAGGTAGTGTCAACAAGAGCTACCACCACATAAGATAGTAGAGCTTCTATTGGATTATGCAGAGGGATTAATGGATAACGATTTTGTATGGTCTGTGAACATCATGATTGTAATTCTTATGGTAGGTGTTATTTGGGGGGTTTACTACATCTTTAGTTACGACTCACAGCATTCCGATTGAATATTCACCTGCTTTTCACGATCATTTGACTTCCCTAGTGCTCAGGTGGATAGTTATTAGAGACATTATCTATATATTTTTTAGCTGACATACACTATATTTTATATACGGCAATTAATAAAATTCGATTATTAATTGCTATACCAACTTATCTCTATCATTACGTTTTCTTCCTTTTGCTAGGTCTATTTGGTCAATAGATCTGAATACATAGTTTCTTACATAAGCTTTTTTTCTTGTCACTTCTCTTGTTTTTTCATGTGCCTCAAGGTGTGAGCTAACTCATTTCTTTTTACGCGCCTCCATTGATGAATCAGCTTGTCACGGTATTTTGGGTAATGGCTAGTCAGGAAGTATTGCTGTAGGCTTCATATAGGCTGTTCTATTAATCCTCTATACATATCGAAAAGATTAGATGGCTGAATCACTACAGAAAGCCTTTTTTGGGGTAATGGCTCTTAGTTTGGCGGCTATTGCAGTTGAGTTAGTCCCAGTTTCACGTCAATCGGAGGCATGGAATCGATGTTTGGATACAACTAGTCGCTTCCTTTCGACGCTACATAAACTTCAAGACACTGGAGAAGTAGGCAGAGAAGCAATAGCTGTCAATATTTGCAATGGAGCTGTTCATTACAACAAGAGCAACAAGTAATTATATGGCACTAAATATTAATGAAGGTATTTCAGGTATCTTCTTGTTAACTGGACCACTATCTTTGAGTTGACATTTTTTAAAATCTACTTTTAGCGAATTTAACCTTTAAGTAAATCAACCCTTGAAGTAATCGACTGCTTGGAGTGAGCCTTCCAGTAGTTAACTGATAATTTACTTTCTGAAGCAAGATACAGGAAGGAATATATTTTAAGAGAAATAGGCTTGATTGAGACTTGAACTTCTCTTGGATGGATATTCCAAGCTTTTTGATATAGGTAAATCTACCCGGACTTGTGGCTTCAGTGTTTTTTTTGCAAAATAATGTGGTGTATTGCATTGCTTACTTTTGACTAATGAAAAATTAGAGCAAAAGATTAATTGTGAGATAAAGAAGCTTCAAGAACAGCTTGGAGCTTCTGAAGAGGATATTGAAGAATTTCGTCGCCTTCTTGAACTCGCCAGAGACGAAGGTAGCAAGTCAGATTAAAAGACCAGGAGAGGGTTAAGGAAGAGGAATATCAATTGAAGTATTTGGTTAGTGCAATAGCTTTAACTTCCTCTACGAATGCTTTGATTTCTTGGATGCTCTTTCTACTTTCGGCAAAAAAAAGACCCTTGCGAAACGCTTTGGGCTTAGGTGATGGGGAAACTGTTTTCTAAGAGAGATTGGCTCAAAATCAACTACACCCCCCCCCCACACACACACAAGTTTTGTTGTTCTGTATCAAAACCATTAGATATTCCACAAGTAGTGTGTAGCACCAGGGCACAGCCATCTTGGTCTTGATTCTTGCCGTTTATAGGGTGGGTGATGTTGGGCAAATGTTGTTTTAGTGAGCAAAAGCCTTTTTGTGATGAGAAGACTGATGACTTTTGGTTGTAATAGGGACGCTATATAAGGATTCTTCTATGCCATGAGGGAGTAGGTTCTTTAAGACTGATTGTGATTTTGTACAAGTAGATACTTGTCACTTTTAAGTTATGAGTTTAGGGATAGTCTAGGAATCAGAATCTTTGAAGATGAGATTTAACTTGTGCTTTCTCCTCTCAACTGTTTTTGGCGGCAGGTTAAATATCTATGCCCAGATATTCTCCTCGCAATCCCATTATGCTTATTCAGGCTATCAACTTATCAAAAAAATGTTATTTAAGTCTCAATTGCCCTTCAGTTAGTCAAAGGCTTGCCTTAAGGCGCTTGACCCTTACAAGAAGTATAGATTTGCTTAATAGATGCCCTCTTCCTGTAGTTATTGCTTAGGTACTTTATATTTGGAAACTAAAATTACCTACGATGAAAAATAGATGCTATAAAACAAACCTGCATCTGGGAGGTGTCATGACAAATAAATTAAGAGTCCTAAATTCAGAAGACAAGCGTGATCCTTTAGATTCCTATTTTGAGTGCATTACTGCTTGTTCATGGGTTGGCGGAGAGGATGTTGAATGTGTTACACGTTGCGTCGAAGTACATCTTAAAGAAGGGGCTCAATAGTTATGTTAAAAAACCCAATATACGTAAGTGATAAAGGAGGAACTATTAATTCTTTTCGTGGAGATACGGAATTGGTTTTTCGTGTTTGTTCGAATCACCTCTCTTTTTTCTGCAGTGATTTAGATGCAGCTAGAGCTCAATTAGATAGGCTTGAAAATCGCCAAGCTTTAAATAATCCTCGCCTCTACTCAATAGTAAATGAACCTAGAAAGGCATTAAAAGAACTTGTAGAAAAAGCTGCTGCACCCTATTTAGATGAAGAGTCAGTTGCTTAGTTCTTTTTCGCTTTGCCTTTAGCATTTTATTTTTTTTACTAAATATTATTTATTATTTTCAGATTGTTGAATTCACTAAAATTAAAATTTACCCATTATTAATGATATGCATTAGTCTTAAAAGAATGATTTAATTTATAATCAATTTTTCTTAGGGAACTTTCCAATTCGTTAAGGTAGACTTTTCTGTCTAAATGGCAAAAACAACTTTACCTAAACCAGATAAAGATCAACCATGGAGGATCTGGGGATTCGTTTTTGGATTAAATCTTGTTGCTTGGGTTGGTTGGTATTTCATGCATGATGCTCCAACCAAATGGTGAATCAGCTAGGGCGAGGGTTAAGGAAGAGGAATATCAATTGAAGTATTTGGTTAGTGCAATAGCTTTAACTTCCTCTACGAATGCTTTGATTTCTTGGATGCTCTTTCTACTTTCGGCAAAAAAAAGACCCTTGCGAAACGCTCTGGGCTTAGGTGATGGGGAAACTGTTTTCTAAGAGAGATTGGCTCAAAATCAACTACACCCCCCCCCACACACACAAGTTTTGTTGTTCTGTATCAAAACCATTAGATATTCCACAAGTAGTGTGTAGCACCAGGGCACAGCCATCTTGGTCTTGATTCTTGCCGTTTATAGGGTGGGTGATGTTGGGCAAATGTTGTTTTAGTGAGCAAAAGCCTTTTTGTGATGAGAAGACTGATGACTTTTGGTTGTAATAGGTACGCTATCTAATGGAGGCCTAAGACTTAGGAGCAATAGCTCAAGATTTCTTCCATTCATTGTTCCAGTTTGCAGGGATTGCCCAGACCTCATCATTTAAATTTTCTCCTAACCATTCTTTGTATTCATGAAACAAGCAACGACGATCTGCTATGTCTTGCAGTGTTTTCATCCTTGCGACCGCATTAGTCACTGTTATATGCAAAGTATCTCTCAGCTGAGAATCTGCATCCATTAGCCACGCCTGGAGTGGGAATTCCTCCCCTAGGGTTAGCTAAGGACTACTGAATTGTAATTGGCGTAAATACTTTTTATGTGGAGATCAAGTCCTTAGCTGCTTGTAACCTGGTAAGTTCTAAAGGGTAATGGACTTTAATTTTTGACTCAAGTAACTGTCGGAGAAAACGAGGCTGTTGAATCTGCGCTACGCCGCTTTAAACGTGAAGTGGTGAAGGCGGGGATTTTTAATGAATTAAGGCGAATACGCCATCATGAAACTCCCGTAGAGAAGTACAAAAGGAAGCAACGGCTTCGCAGTAAAAGTCGTCGTCGGGGCCGTTCGCGCTAAGTGACCTTCAAATGTAGCCCCCTAATTAATTGGGTATTTATTCTCGCTTGCCTATTGGAAGCTCAGTCTAAGAATAGTAAGTACAGCTAGCACAGCTCTATTTACTATTTTTTCTACTTTTATCTAGTTTAGAGCTTTCTTGAAAACTCCTCTTATTTAAAATTTAATGATTTTTTGCATAAATAATTCATCTTTACAGACTAAACAAGAATATTTTGTGGGACCATTTAGCTATTACCGTCATATTCAAAATTTTAATTTGCCATTAGATAGTGACACAGGCAGGAAACGTAATTCTGCATTTATATATTTGACCAATAAGTCTGAGTTCAGAAATGCAATTGGAGATCTACTAAATATTGAATGGATTAAGCATCGACTTAGCTTAAATCAATTGGAGCTCTATAAAGAAGTAAGAGATCTATTTGGTATAGATATGTGCATTGTTTATGGTTAAGTTAAATAATGCAAAATCCTTAACCTATCAACAACTAGATAAGGTGCCCAGCAAACCAGAAGTCCAAGAATTAAGTAGGTCTGACTTTGATATTAAGCCTTATTTAAGGCGATCTAATATCAGAGCAAGTTGGCAGCTTTTCACAACGATTGCTCCTGTTGCAGGGCTTTGGTGGGTAGTTGCGAGAATTAATCAAGCTTCTATATCTATTTCATTCAAGGGGTTGGCAATTTTGCCGATACTAATATTATTAGCCTTGTTTTCATCTCGTGCATTTTCATTGATGCATGATTGTGGACATAGGTCATTGTTTCGCTCTCTATGGTTGAACAAAACAATGGCTTTTTTCCTGGGCGTTCTTAATGCAATTCCACAAAAGCCTTGGTCACTTGATCATGCTTTTCATCACCGGCATAATGGAAATTGGGAGATTTATCGTGGACCTATTGATGTCATCACTCTTACCGATTATCAAAAACTCTCTGAAATAAATAAGTTTTTGTATGCCTTCAGTCGACATTGGTTAATGTTATTCCCTGGAGGATTCTATTATTTAGTCATTAAACCTAGATTAACATTAATACAAGTTACATTGTCTTTTCTCTGGTCAATAATTGAAGATTTTATAGGTTGCCTATTGAAAAAAGACTTCGCCAATATTTTTGTATTTTCAGGACGCTTTCGATCAAAAAATTCAGGTTATGGTGATACATTTGTAGAGATTGCTGATCTATATGCTAATAATTTTGCTGTGATTATAATTTGGATACTTATGAGTAGATGGCTTGGTGCTGGTCTTTTTTGGAGTTGTTATTCGGTCGTAATGACGTTTTCGGCTGCGATTTTTATATGCATATTTTTTGTCCAACATAACTTCAAAGATTCATATGCTCACGGCTCATATAATTGGAGCTCTTTACTTGGAGCAGTTGAAGGTAGCAGTAATTTGGAAATTCCTCGTTGCTTGAATTGGTTCTTTGCCGATATTTCTTTTCATAGCATTCATCATTTATGTGATCGAATCCCTAATTACCATTTGAGAGCTTGTCATGAACGTAATAAGCACCTTTTGGTAAATGCGAAGATTATTACTCTTACTGAGATACCACATTGCTTTGATTACATACTTTGGGATTCTGACCTTCAAAGGCTCACTACTATAGAGAAGGCAAAAAGTTCTTGTTGATATCAATAGGACTTACTAGTACAAACACAAGCCAAGCCAACTATCTTGTAACCCTATATTCTATATAGGTCTCTCACAAGAATTGATTTTAGTAAATCTAACTCCTTAAATATGCAGAAGATGATATTATTAAAATTATTAGTATAAAATTATATCAGGTTAGAATCTAAAATATAAATAATAAATAGCTTCTATGCTCATGTAGACCTTAAGCTAGCCTGTAACAGCTTATTCATGCTCTAGCAAGGGGTAATGACTAACTTTTTACCAAATAAATCAAATAAGCCAGTTAATTGCTTTAGAGGCTTTTTGTGTAAATCTGGACTCTAAAGTGGTGATTGTTAAATTTACAAAGACCGTTTGGGTGCATTTGGATTTGGTTTTTTCTTAACACCTTGAACAAGGTCTTGGAGAGCATCCAATTGAGCGAGCAATGCCCTTATTTGGCCTGGTTCTGGGAGCAATCCATCTTCGACTAAGCCCAGATTGAGCTCCCTTAGCTCCACTCGCAGGTACCTTATGATTTGAGTTGCTGAATCCCTTTTAGAAGCACTCAAGTATTTACCTCAGTATCCAATTGATGTCATTTTAACCATTCTTTGAGCAAGTGTGGTTTATCTTTAGCAAAATGAGCAATTCTCAATCTTCAAAATAGCTATTTGCATGTTTCAATTATCTTCATGCTCTAAATTAGCTTCATTAATCTTTTAGAAGCGTTAATCTTTAATCTTGAAGAAATCCAATGGGAATGGTCCAAATGTATCAGTTTGTTTTTGCTCTTCATTATGTTGGCAACCCAGCAGGATACCTTCGCCTAATCCATATTCTATGCGTACATTGATGTCTCCAGTTTTTTGATTTGCTTTTAGAAAAACAGGTCCCTCTTCCTCTAATGGGGTAGCCAATTTCATCGATGGCCAGTTGAATTTTTTTTCCATCTCCTTTATAAGGTATAAAGCCAATTTTGAACTTGGTGCCATTATTCCAATAGTGAACCAATCAACATCTTGCATGTAGTTTGAAAGTTCATCTAATAGAATCTTTGATTGATTTTCATCTAATATTGGAGCTGAACGGAAATTTTTTAGATCTTCAATTGATTTTATTTCTGAATCAAGCATTTTTTTTCTTAGGTGGCAATATTTATTTTGATCCCTTTTTAGCGAGTAATTCACTAAATAGCGAGCTGATGAGCCAAAGTAGTAGAGAAAATTTTCTTATGTGATGGAATTTTCTGGACCAGAAGCTATTGATCAAGCGATTCAAAGTGGAGTTGACCTTGATGGCAGTCCAATTCCTGTTGAGATGCTCAATCTTTATAAAGATGTTATGGCTAAGGAAGCTGGAAGAAAAAGGAGTGGAGTCAAAAAATCAATGCGAAATCGAATTGTACGGACAGGAGCAAAACACTTCGATATGGCTATTCTGAATAAACGCCTTATTGAAGCAGGATGGGAAGGGTTAATGCCAAATGAGGTTGAATTCTTTTTTAATTGATCAAATCTTTGCTTTAGCGAACCATTCTTTTGTAGGTTATGAACCAGTTAAAAGCCTCTGAATCGAACAACTATTTTTCTTTGAAAAAAGCAAACAATGACAAAAATGTATCTATTGCAGAGGTGAAAGGACTTTCACTGACATACAAACACTCTCAGACCATTGAATCAACATTAAAAAGTTTGTTAGGGGTACGTTGGTCAATGAAGAGCCCAGTTTTTCTTTTTGATCGATGTTGGTTGAGGCTTGAGAAGATTAGTTTGGATGAATTAACAAAGAGGCTGCCAGTAGATAACTCCCATGAAGCCCCTGAATTAATTAAGTACAACGAACTGATAAGAAAAGGTTCTAATCATTTACTAGCTCTTCAAGAGTGTTGGTCCGAGTTTGGAATGGAGGACTTTCACAGGGCGCTAAGGAATTATTGGTATTGGCAAGATTTTGGAAATCATGGTTGGACCTTTAAGGTTTATTTAGAACTTGTAACTCAATACAAAGGATCTTTTAAAGATTCTTCTGTTTCAATACCTCTATTTGTATTAGGTCGAAGAAATTCTTTTGATCATCACCTTATCAAATGGATTCATACAACTAACTCATAAAGAAGAGGACTTCCTTTCTTTTTAAATAACTCTAATGGACATTATTTCTAATTCCCTAACAAAATTTCTTGATGAACGTCTTCTTAGTATTGATAAGTTAGATCAATTTTTAGATGACTTGGAAGACGAGGTTTTTGGGATTTCAAATAGAGAATTCTACCTTAAATACAAAGGAGACATTAAGGAATTTATAGATAACTCTGATGCTCTTTTAAAGGGTTCTGGTTTTGAGTATGAATTATTGACTGCATTAACGGAATATTGTCGCCAAAGAAAAATTACTCCTGATTAATTGGTAAGCATTGCTTATTCTACTGGCTTTAAATATTTGAAGGACTCATAGTTAATATAGGGATGAATTTTGTCCAACCTCCTTCCTTATATTTTTAATTCAGATGAATTTCAATTCGATTAAATGAGCTGGGATTTAAAAGACATCCCTAACCAAACAGGCAGACTAGTTTTGGTTACTGGGGCCAATAGTGGCTTAGGTTTTGAGACTTGTAAGGCCTTAATCAAAAAAAACGCTACTGTCATTTTGGGTTGCCGCTCCCTTGAAAAAGCCCAAATTGCACGCAATGAACTTTTACGAGAAAACGAAGCTCCAAAAGTTGATTTACTGGAAATAGATCTTGCGGACCTGAGGGCAGTAAATCTAGCTGCAGATCAACTACGAAGTAAATATGGCTATCTAGACATTTTAATCAATAATGCAGGAATCATGGCCCCTCCTCGCAATCTTAGTAAGCAAGGACTAGAGATTCAATTTGCAGTCAATCACTTGGCTCATATGGCATTAACTAATAAATTATTGCCATTACTTGCCAAAAGAAGTGGTGCAAGGGTTGTCACAGTCACCTCTGGGGCCCAGTACATGGGAAAGATAGCTTGGGATGATCTGCAGGGAGAAGAAAATTATGATCGATGGGCCTCCTACTCGCAAAGCAAACTTGCCAATGTGATGTTTGCATTTGAATTAGAAAATAGATTGAGAGAAACCAAAAGCCAAGTGGCCTCACTTTTAGCTCATCCAGGCTTGGCTAGAACAAATCTTCAAGCCACTTCAATTTCAGAAAGTGGATCTTGGCTAGAAGCATTTGCTTATAAGTTGTTGGATCCAATGTTTCAGACTGCACGTATGGGTGCTTTGCCACAGTTGCTTGCCGCTACAAGTCAAAATGCAAAGGGCGGAGAGCAATATGGGCCAAGATTTAACTTAAGAGGCTATCCAAAAGTGTGTCCTCTAGCACCAATTGCCTTAGAAAGCAGAGAGAGAAAAAGACTCTGGGAGGTTAGCGAGAAATTGATTAGCTTTTACTCGGTAAAGTAATTCTTAAGTTGCTTATTGTTTAAGTTTTTACCCCATGATGGAATAATCGAGAAGGAAACAAAGTTACTATCCTGCTTATGGATTTACAACAGGCATTAAAAAGTCGAAGGACAATCCATGTATTTGAAAATACAAATGTTCCTGACCAGTTAATAGAGAGAGCAATTGAGGCGGCTAATTTTGCCCCTTGTCATAGGCTTACTTTCCCTTGGCGATTTACTTGCATTAATAGAGAAAAAAGACAATTGTTAGCAAAATTGTCTTTGGAAATTAAATTTCCTTCTCTGGCAATAGATCAACCTATCGAGAAAGATACCTATGCAAAATATTTAAACCCCTCTCATTTACTTATCGCCAGTCAGGTTTTAACAGAAGATCCAAAACGTAAGAAAGAAGATTTTGCTGCTTGCGCCTGTGCAATCCAAAATCTTTTTCTTTCACTTGTTGGTGATGGAGTCGGCAGCAAATGGTCAACTGGAAAGATTGTTTCGGATGCAAGGACTTACACCATTGTTGGGATTGATCCCCTGCAAGAGGAAATTATTGGTTTTTTATGGATTGGATACGGAAAAACACCTTTAGGAATAAAGAGGCCTTCAATTACTTCAGTATTTCGGCGATGATAGAAAAAACTGACTTGAATTTCTATGTTGTTTGGTCTTAGTGAAGACACTTGGTTGTTAATTGCCTTGGCATTTCTTGCGATATCAGGGCTTCGATTCCTATGGGTCTGGTGGAGTGGGTCAATTCGTGAAAGGCAATCTGGAAAGAAAATTGAAAACCCATGGGATTGATTCTCTTGAAAACCTATTTGGACATTATTTGTCTTTTCATTAGCCACCCTTTGCCCTTTAAAGAGAATTTTCTTAATCGGGGCAATATAGTTATTGGCAATTTTAATAATCTATAAATAGACTAATCGGTTATTTGCTGATCTGCTTCCAATGGAATCAGAAGGAACAATGTCAATACAAATAGATATAGAGCTGGCAAACCTTCTTTCTTTTCTCAGGACTCATGAATAAATACTTTCAATGGCTTTTATGACTGGCATAATTGCTGCGATTTCTGCGTCTTTTTCATGGACTATTGCCTGCTTCCTTTGGCGATCGCAAACAAAATATTTTTCTCCAACTCAGATCAACCTTATAAAAACTTCGTTGGCTACATTGATTTTTCTGCCAATAATATTCTCAATTGATTGGTTGTCTGACCTGAAAGAAATAGCAGTACTTTTTTTAAGTGGCGTAATTGGAATTTCTCTTGGTGATACATTTTATATAGAAGCCCTTCATAGATTAGGTACGCGTAGAACACTTACAATTGAGGCGTTCTCTCCAGTGATTGCTAGTTTAATAGGATCACTGATTATAGGAGATACTCTTTCTAACACAGCATTATTAGGAGCATTTGTTGTTAGTTTTTCATTGGTACTAATAGCGAATGAGAGATTAAGAAAATTTGATGGCTTTTCCCCAGACTATCTTTTAAACCAACAAGGATATATCTATGCCTTTCTGTCTGTATTTTGTGCTGTTATCGCTGCAATTATTTCTAGACTTGTACTGAAAAGTTCAGACTTGTCACCACTTCAATCAACGGAGATTAGGCTTATAGGAGCATTAACAATATTAGTACCAATAGTAAGAGTTGATTCTTTATCTTTCATAAAAGAAGTTAGCATTCAAAGCAAAAGTAAACTTGTTCTTGCGACTCTTTTAGGAACAAATATAGGTATATTTCTACAGCAAGTAGTATTTAAGACATTGCCCATAGGAATAGGCTGGACCCTTTTAAGTATTTCACCTGTAATATCACTATTTTTTGCTAAATTTGAAGGCGATAATATAAATAATATAAGCATTCTATCTGCCTTTCTAGCTCTCTTAGGTGTCGTAATTGTATTACTATAAATAATTTTATTTGGTTTTTGAGTCCTTTCCTTTACTCTTTAGCTCTTTTATAATAGAAGTGAAAAGTGCACAGAAAAGAAATATTGCTAACCCACCATAAAAAACTCTTTCGATTATAAGCAAAATAGGGATGCCTACCTGAGTTGAAGGGTCAAATAGAAAATGCATTTTAATTACTTCAATTAGTTCTTTTTGAGATTTATCGAGAATGTCCGTGCCGACGACTTTTATTTCGAAGCCCCTGCTTTCGCTTGTATTTTTCTACTGGGGTTTCGTGATGGCGTATGCGCCTTAACTCATTAAAGATCCCTACCTTCACTACTTCACGTTTAAACCGACTGATTGCTGATTCTACAGCCTCATTTCCTCCAATTGTTAGTTTTGTCAAAAATTCATTGCTTTAATCGTATAAACAAACAGGGTGTCAGCTGGAAATTACTAGAGTTATTGACTTTGAACGATATTTAGCGGAATAGAGACTCTTTTATGTCTCCTATGTAAATAATAAATGAATGCTCTAGCTTTATTTTACATGACTCTTTCCCCAGCTTTTATCTATTTAAATGGATCCTCAGATTCTTTTTAATAGCTCTAAAGAAAATATTATTTACTTCTTTTATGTTGAAAAATTTGGCATTGACTCCAGATTGTAAAAATTCATAATGTTTCGTTCGACTTTGATTTTTTTGGTTATAAATTGGTTATAAAAGATTGTTGCTTTTAGACTTTAAAGAAATATATTTATCTTAAACTAATAAGAGTTTCCTTGGGATTTCAATATCTATTGTTTTTTTATTAATTAAAAATTTCTCATTAGGAATCTGTTGTATATGAGTTGAAATTCTCCTAAATACTTTACTTAATTCCATGTCGACTTCTTATGTGATTATTGAATTCTCAAGAAAAAATACTTTGATTTGAACTATAATAATAGATTAACTTCTTGCTTTATGCCAATTTATAGCCTGTAAACCTTTTAGATGTTTGATGCTTCTTTCCAGTTCAAATAACTGATATAGGAAATTATCTAAATAGGCTTTAAAGGTAAATTTACTAAGTTTCTAAAGGATTATTAGAGAAAAGAGCTATTGAGCTTTTAGAGAATCTTAATGTTGATTGAGTTTAAGCTCCAAGCGAAATTGAAGCTTACTTGCTTAAATGAGGTAATTATTCATTGACTTATGACAACTTTTCGAGACAGGTTAAACGCTCATTTGCCTATTACACTTCAATTCCTAAGCACTGCCTCACTTGTGGTCATAGCTTTGAGTTCAATTTGCGGGTCACAGTCTCTTAAAAAGCTTGTAGGCAATCATCATGTCAGTGGCTCGCATCAAATGCATACGATTCAAATGAATAAGAGTCGGTAGGGCTTTGTTCTTGCTTTTCAATTAACCAATAAAAAGCCCCCTGTGCAGACTCAGGGGGAGGGTAGGCAGTTCAAGCTGCTTATACCTGCTATAGCCATGGTGACAATTGATACACAGCAGGAATAAATACTTAATCAGGCAGGATCAGTCACTTATGAAAAGTGTTCTGATTTCGCCGTTCCTTCCGGATCAATTATCAGAACTGGGGTTGTGCCCCACACACAGCTTTCCATTTATGCTTGTTTAGGCAATGCTTAAGGCCCTGAGCGATTAATTTTAAGGTTTTTTACGTCTGTTCTTTGGAGGAAGAATCGTTGTTCAAGACAAATAGTCGTCAAACCACCAATTTTTTTATAGCTTGAAACGATGAGGTCATTAGCAACCCACAATCACAAGGTGGGGGGGACAACTTTTTGCCTCGATGAAAAGATCTTTACATTTTTGTGGACAGCCTAAATAATTCTTTCTCACAGCGACAGAACCTCAAAAGTGTTCTGCTTTCAGGTCTTAATGGTAAGGCCGCGGCAGTAAAAAAAGAGGATGTGCCTAGTCAATTAGATGTCAGAAATGTTGTGCCTGCAAAATGTTTCACTCGACATACGGTGATATCACTTGCTTATTTATTTCAATCTTTGGTTATTCAAGTCGTAATTATTTTAGTTGGTTTGGTTATTCCGCTTACATATTCAATGATTCCAGTGTGGATTCTCTATGCCGTAGTTTCTGGGACCTCTGCGATGGGCTTTTGGGTTATTGCTCATGAATGTGGGCATGGCGCATTTTCGGATAATAGAAGGCTTCAAACAATAGTTGGATATGTATTGCACTCTTTTCTTTTAGTCCCTTACTTCTCTTGGCAGCGTTCTCATGCTATTCATCATAGATTTACCAATCACATAACAGATGGTGAGACGCACGTCCCATTAGTAATTGGGGGTAATGGAATCACTGAAAAACCTGGTGGTGAAAAGGAGGTAGAAGCGAGAAGAACTTTTGGCAAGGCTCAATATGGTGTACTTCAACTTGTAATGCACCTTTTGTTTGGTTGGCCTGCTTACTTGTTAGCGGGGAAAACAGGTGGACCTCGATATGGGACTTCGAATCACTTCTGGCCGCGGGCACCTTTTTCTAGGAAGTTATGGCCCACAATTTGGGCTAAAAAAGTGTGGCTTTCAGACTTTGGAGTTGTCTTCGTTATTTTGGTACTTTTTCTTTGGGCTTCTAAGGCGGGTATAGCTTCACTTATTACGCTTTATATAGGTCCTTTATTGGTAGTGAATGTATGGTTGGTTATATATACATGGCTTCATCATACTGATACAGATGTTCCACATCTTTCTGGAACTGATTTCTCTTTTATGCGAGGTGCATTTTTGTCAATTGACCGTCCCTATGGAAGACTCTTAGATTTCTTGCACCATAGGATTGGATCAACACATGTTATACATCATATAGCACCTACTATTCCTCATTATTACGCAAGAAAAGCTACTCTAGAAATAAAGAAAGCGTTCCCTAAGGTTTATCTTTATAACTCTACACCTATTCATAAAGCACTTTGGAATATTGCCTCTAATTGTACTGCGGTTAAGAAAGAAGAAGGAACTGCCAGATATTTTTGGCTAAGGCCTTAAAAACGGTTAAAGGAAAATAACACAATTAGTTTTAAGATGAAATGATAAGAAGATAAGGTTAATTAAATAAATTTAAGAACAGTTACTTATCCAGTTTGAATTAAATACGAAGATAAAAATTTTTATGTAGAGAATAAAATGGAATTTAGATCAGAAATTTAACCTATAGACGCTATAAGAATCGAAATGCAAGGCTAATTGTTTAGGATTTAAGAGGGTGAATACCTATCCCTGAGAGAGTTGACCTAAAAAGTAAGAACCACTAGGTTTTCTCTTTTGGCAAAGGGTGCGTCGTGTTAGGGGCAACTAGCTTTTCTCCATAAGTTTGTTGCCCCAGCTGGCGTAACTAATAAGCCTTAAAAGTAATGATGGACTACTTGAAAGCAACCTCAGCGCATTTATAGCCTGAAGTTCTTCGATCTTGACCTTCATCAACTATTAGTTTAAGAGCACAGTCACAATATTCTTCTATAGATTCTTTAGATACGCCTTCTATATTTGGGTTCTGCTGCGCACTAGAGATACATTCCTTGAGTTGATCTTGTGGATATGCCATGCCGGTTGGCAGGTATGAAAAAACGACCAACAGGAAAATTGCTAGAAATCTCATATTGAAAAATTCATTACTTGTTAATATTATCAAAACTCCAAGAAATTAGCATTGATATAAATATCATTTAAAAAGCGGTTGTTATAAAAACTAATTAACTAGTAGATTACATAATATAAGTATGAAGGCTTTGTAATAGTAAATCATAATTATTTGATTAAGTATAGGCTATGAGCCTATACTTATTGGGAACTAAAAATCTACGAAAAATTAAAAAATAGTAAATATCAGCAATCGATTTATGTACTCAGAACTGTATTATTATAATCTTTGATATTCCAAGAAGCTATAAAAATATCTGTTGTTTTTATGTTTTTGTTCATGAAGCCATCTTCACTCAAGGTAGGTTAAGCTTTTCTTTTGATTGTTGATACTTCTATTTCAAATACTTTAATCCACATTTATTCGCTGAATTTCTCATGTCATTCCCATCATCAATGATTGATTGCAAAGTGCAGTCACAGTAGTTTTTTATTGAATCTTCTGGTATCCCTAGGATTATAGGATTTTGTTTTGATCCAAGGATACACTCTTGGAGTTTTTCATGAGGGTATGCGTTAACTAAGTTAGGGACGAAGAGAAGAAAAAATAAAAAGGAAGTAATTAAGAATTTCATTATTAAATGGAATCGAATGTTTTTAAGGAATAAAAAGAATAGTAGTATTAAAAGACTTTTAAAAGGAATATTAAAATCATAAAATAGCCTATAAATAAATAAGTAGTATCTTTTGTAAGAAGATTTATACTAAGTATTAAGAAGATATTAAAGATTATAAAATTGAAGCTTCTCATAGATTTTGTTTAATGATTTCATTTATGATGCTTTATCTCAAATATTGGTAATTAATGCACAATCAAAAAAATACTCCAATTTGAATATAGAAGGGAAAACTGATCGTAAAATTGGTTTGGGTTTTAACCATTTTATAAATAATATAAAAAAGAATTGATCGTAAATATTCAATTCTTCATTCTCAATTGAATGATAATTATAACTTTTCCTTGGCGCAAGGTAATCTTGAATCTTGGTTAGAGGAACACTTGCCTAATACAAGGTTAATTGTTCAACCTAAAATCAAATAATTGGAATTATTTCATACTATAATAAGGCTAGTCTTCGCAGAGTTGTTTCCAATTATAACGAAGATACAATTGATTTACTTGAACGTATTCAGAATTTACCTAAAAGTCTTTCTCTTAAAAAAGATATTCAAGTTCGTGGAGTGATTTATTCACATAATCTTTCAGTTGATGAGGAGCCAATTTATAATGAAATCCCTTTTCATGAAATCAATACGCCTGGAGTTGATTTAGCTTTTTGCGGGTTTCAAATAATCAAAGCGGAACTTAATTACTTAGGATATTTAAAAGTGCTTAAATGTTTTGGATTTGATATTCCTGATACAGAATTTACACATATCACAAGTGCTGTCTATACATATAAGTATCTGTGGAAGAAGTCAATGATCTTTGATAGCCATCCTACAGATGGCTTAGTTGTAAAGACCAACTCAGAAAAATTACAAAAACAATTAGGCGATTCTTTTAATTCACCAAAATGGATGTATGTCATCAATTCAATTATTAGTGGTTACTTATATGCTATATTTATATGTTTTGTTGGATAAATTAATGCTTAGTATATCTCCTGCCACACTTATTTGATAAATAGAAATAAGTAAAATACATTGAAAAACCATTAGAAAGATTAGAATTATTGCTTTTAATAGAGAGGCAGTAAAAACCGGCATGCGATATGCTTCACACTTCGACATAAAATGCGTTACAGTTCTTCATGTGAGCCTTGTAGGCCCTCTCCAATTTTCTTAACCTCATTATGAGTTTCATTCAATGAACAATCCTTTTGAAATAAAAAATGTCGAGCCTGAAAAGGTTGTTGCTGAGCGAATTAATGGTTGGGCAGCAATGATGGGCTTCTGGGCTGTAATTGGTGCATACCTAACTACAGGCCAGATAATTCCAGGTTTTGTTTAAGGAAAAAAACTAATGACAACTTCTTCATCCGTAGTTACAGAAGCAGGTGGACGTCAGAATGTGTATGCAGCTGAACCGCATACATATATAGACCCAGACTATAAAAGTTATGCCCATGAATCTGAACTAGCTAATGCTCGTTGGGCAATGATTGGTTTTGTTGCTGCTGTTGGCGCATATGCAACAACAGGACAATTCATACCAGGTGTTTTTTAATTTAATTTTCTATGAAGCTCTTACAAATCCTGTCGAAATTATTTCCTAATTATTCGAAGGAAGCAGAGCAAAGTAATGGACGTTTAGCAATGATTGGACTCTTTGCTCTAATCCATAACTATGCCTTAACTGGCTGGGTAATACCTGGCATTTTCTAAACCATTATTCTTTTTATTCACATGAACAAAAACGCAGAGCTACAAAATGGTCGTTTGGCAATGATCGGTTTTGATATTGCTTTAATTACCTATATTTTTACGGGACAAATTATACCTGGTGTTTTCTAGCCAGATAATAAAAGGCCTTTGATAAAAACAAAACTTCAGGGGCCTTAAAATCTCTTTTGTCTCAAAATAGAACTTAATCCTTTCTAATCTCTAAAATAATTTCTAGAAACATCAACAGAATCATAAAAACAACGCAATTTTATTGAGATCTATGCATTTTGGCAAAGTTCAATTTAACTCAACTCTCCTAATGGAGATTGCGCTTTTTGGATCAATTGTTTTTCTGAACTTTGTCCTCATGCTTTTTGCTTATTTATATTGGACAAATTCAGGCTTCCATTCTTTGTTAACAGGTAGAATTTTGTAGAATAAAAAACCAGCTGTTAAATTAACTTTTTTGATTTATAAGTAGTTTGGATTACTTTTGAAAATCTTTATTCTGTGAAATGTAAAAATCAGCAACATTATTCAGCATTTTAATGACCACTTCATTCGAACACTTAGTCCTTTCCTGAAGCCTCATACAAGCTTCTTTGATATTGATGAAAGCATCTTCACAGATTTCATTCAATTGATCTTCTGTTTGGCTGAAGCTTTCCATTTAATTTTTCTGACTACCTGTATATATAAGAAGTAAGACCCCATTCCTGTGCTTTGTGTCACATCATCGACACCTGTGATTATTAATACCATGATTTAACTCTCGAAGCTGGGGCCTAGGAGTAATTATTTTCATTTAGATTCGAGAGCTAGAAAGGCAAAATCAGACTATCTCCGCTATCTCTAGATGACTTGCCTCTTTGACATGCGTGATCCAAACATGGAAGAAAAGCTAAAAGGTATAGAGAATGAACTTAAACTGGCAGAGACTGCCAGGTCCATCTCTGGAGAAATATGTAAATGGACAGGTTTGCTGACTGCAAGCTTTGGGACGATTGTTGCCTTAGCTATTACATTTGAAACGGCTGACAAGAAAGCTTTGTTATCAGTTGCTGCTTGCTTAGGGGGGGGGCTTCCTCTTGCAGTAATAGGAGGTAACGCAACCAACAATAAAAAAACAGCCAAAGCGTCTTTAGTTCAAGCAAAATTGGCAAAACTTAGTTATTTCGACCCTGGTTGCGATACTGTTGGCTAAGAGCGTATGAGCTTCATGAAAGGCAATGTCTAAGCAGGTTTGGCAAGCTAAAGATGGAGAACTATTCAACTCTGAAGAAGAGTGTCTACTCCATGAACGTGCATGTCTCTTTTTGAATGATATGAATCACAGTGAATATGTCCGAAATGAGAAACGATGGGGCATGCAAAAAGATTTTAGTAGACGTTTTCTTGAAGGGTTTCAGAGCAAGTCTGACTTCTGGAAGTATTCAGATAGTTTCAGAACATTAGCCGATATTTTGGATGGCAAGAGATTGGACTTACCCCGAAATAATCCGCCTTCCTAAGCTAAGCCTTTTAAAAACATATTCCGTAGACCTTAAATTAGTAATTTTACTTTTCTCTATACAATACTTTCGTTTATCAAAACAATAGGGGATACTAAGTCTGCTTTCACTGCTGGGTGGAATTCCGGAGATAGAAAAAAAACTTTTACTTGTACAGAATGAAGCCTTTGAATTCTGAGGATTTAAAACCCTTTATGCTGCGCCCACTTAAAAGTTAGAAATGCCTTTATTTTACTTTAAGAATTTGAAAAATACAGTTACTGTCTACCTTATCAGTGTCAACTGAACCTTTTGCTTATTGCTCCTATTCTTTCAATTGTTAAAAAGGCATATCCCAGGAGTTTTTATGCATTTCGCTGTCACGATTGTGGAAAGAGAATTTGGCATTGAGCGCGTCTATAGATCTCCAGACGGTTTAAAACAAACGATCCCAACCTCTTTGGATTCATGGCTCTTTAGCAGTTATGCTTATACAAGAAGAAGAGGAGCTGAAAATAAAAGGCTGTGTTTGTTTGGCTAGATAATCATATTAAAGTACTAAGGCCTAACTTTATGTTTTCCCTTTTATACATTTTAGATTGATTGAGCAATCTTTAAGAATAAACTAATAGAGGATCAAAGCTTTACCTCTAATATACTTGTCACTTCCTTTAGTATTATAACGCTTGTACTTGTTTCAATTGTTATTACTCTCGTCGAAATAGCTCAAAGAACAGAAAGTTACGAAGAAGCTGCTATAGAAAAAATATATCTATTTAAGTAAATTTATGATAAAATTGTAAATCCAACACCAAATCAGCAAAGGATTGAAAACTGAATTTATTATCTTATGATTCTAAGCATATTGACTTTGCAGTAAATCCTGTAAAGTTAATATATTGAAAGTCTTTACAGTTGGTTCTCGTAATTGGTAACCATTTTTGAATTTAGAACCAAAAAGAGGATGTAAATGTTAAGTAAATCTCTCGAATTGCTTGATTAGAATGGATAATCTCAATTTAGATCAAGTAAAACAAGAAATCAAGGTTTATTTGTTTGTTGTTATTCCACTTGCAATCGTAATGATTCAAACCCTCTTAGGCCTACTCAGACAATTAATCAATAAACAAGTAGATAAACAATTCGACAAATTTGCTAGTGAAGCAAGAATTCCAAAGTTTTTAAGAAGTCGAATAGGAATAAAGTTCAAATGGAAGTAGCTAATAGCAGATTTCCTAAAGGTTGTCTTCTACTGGCAAATCGAGCACGAAATTTCTCCTCTTAATTATTACTAAAGATCTAAGGCTGACAATCTTTGAATTAATGGTGTTAATTTCATATGTCTTTAAGAAGAAATAGCATGCTTTTTGCCACGAGCATGAGTTTGGTACTTGAGAGCTACTGCTCCACAAAAGAAATTTCTGAAGAGGAATTAAATTTCCTTGAGAGGTGTTGGCTGGATTCTTTAAACTCAATTCATTACAACAGATTTCCAAGCATCGCTCCTGCTGTGGTTTGTGACGAGGCAGGTGTAGCTAGAGGTAATTATTGGATTATTTGTAATGCTGCAATTCTTGATCGCCTAAGACCTATTAAAAGGGGCATGAATAGAAGCGCTCGGATATTTGACGTACTTCGTCAGACTGGAGTATTAGCAGCTGCTTAGCACTAGCTATAGCCCGTTTAGCAAATGATAGTTATTTTAACTGTGCCTAGTTTATTCTTTTTTTTTCAATCTTAGCTTTCAAAAAATATAACTGCTTTCTTGAAAGTAGGTTCTAGCTATTTGAGACTAGACTTGACTTTGTATTTATTTTTTTCTTAAAGCTCTCAAATATTAACTTACTTCAATTTAGTTGAGTTGATTTTTATTAAATAAATAGAATTTTTCTACACGATTAATTGATCAGAAGAGAACTAAAATCTATAAAACAATCTAGATACTTTTAAAAAATTATTTTATGATCGGCAAAAGATTCATATGCGCTAGGATCACAAGTTAATAAAATGATTTGTAGCCCACTATCTGCTGCTTGGCTAAGCATTTTTTTTAAGTTTTCTAAACGCATTGAGTCAGAATTAGTAAAGGCATCATCAAAAACAATTGGAAGGCACCCATCATGTTCTTCTTTAAGAACATCAGCCATTGATAAACGTAAAGCTGCTGCTACTTGTTCTTTCATTCCTCCGCTCAGATCATTAAAGTCAAAAAATTCTTTGCCACGTTTGATCATAAGCTCACTAAATCCGTTTATTTTTTCAAAATTTAGCTTTGCTATTGGATCTTCTGGGATTATAGGCTTTAAATAATTTCCTATTGCTTGAGCTAAAGGCTCGGTATAGCGCCTAGAAAGATCTTGTTGTGCATTAAGAAAAAGTTTTTGCAATAGCTTGTGTGCATTTGTCACCCTTTTTATAGCTTGATACTCATCTCTCATTGCGTTTACTTCAAATTCAGCTTGCTCAACAACTGCATATGGATCATTTTTGCTAATAATTTCGCAATTAGCTTTAGCTGCTCCTTTTTGAGTGATTAGATAGTCCTTTCTTACTTCTAAACTTCTAATCTTTTCTTCTGTTTTTAAAATTTCATGGGGACCATATGATCGCTCTTTTGAAAATAATTGTTTTTTTAGTCCTATGAATAATTTTTCACTGGAGTGGAGTTTATCCTTAACTATTTTTATTTGATTAGATATATAAACTTGGTCCCCATGTTCTTTTTGAATAACAGAAAGCCTTTTTTTAGAATCTTTAAGACCACTTTCAATTACTTTTAGGCTGCTGTCATCATTTTGTTGCTTTGCTTTAAATTTTTGGAGGATATTTTGGGAGGCTTCTAGGTCATGTTCAGCTTTGATACAGGCATATGAAGTATCCCTGATACTCAGTTGAATAGTTTTTTGAAACTTATATAGCTCATCATTGCTATTTGGTAAATCAAGTTCCTTTCTTAATACCTTTTGATATATTTCGAGAGAAAGAAGTTGATTTTGAATATCAACTTTCTTTAGCTTACATTCTTCAAGTTCATTGTAAATAGTATCAAGGCTCCTGTTTGATGAATTTTCATTCGATTCAATTTCTTGTTGTAGTTTTAATCTGTCTTCAAAAGCTTTTTCGGCCTCTTCTAAAGAGTTTATTTTTAAACTAGAGAGCAACTTAGAGAACTCTTCTTTTTTTATTAAATATTTCTTGTGCATACTATTTATCGACTCCCTTCCCCCTGGATAGATTTTTAGGATTACATCATCCCCTACAAAAAGGTTAAATACCTTACTTATTCTTTTTTCGTCTCCTGGTCTGAGTTCTTCTGAATTAAGACGAATTGATTGGTTCGACTTTATTATTTTGATGCTAGTTTCCATAGATTTTTGAAGATTAAGAGCATCTCTTACCTCTAAACCTAGATCTCTAATATGTTGTAATTCTGAACGGCTTATTGAGACAATAGAAGAAAGCTGATTTTTTAGTGAAATAATTTTGCCTAATACTTCTTGATTGCCTTTGAGTTCATTAGTAAGACCTGAGACTTCTTTTTCATTTATTGACCTCTCTATAAGTACTTGAATCAAATGTCTTTGTTGTTCTAGGTCTTGTAGTTTTAACTTACTAGCCTTTATTAATTGTCTCTTGCTATTTGTCTCATTGTTAAGTATTAGTTCTTCCGCATTATTTTTACCCTGAACCTGCTTTAGTTTATATTGCATTTCTTCTTTAAGTTTAATATTGCATTGAAGACTAATGATTTCGTCTGATAGGGTTTTCAGAGCTTTATACCGTAATTGGATAGGCTCGAGTTCTTTCTCTGCAAGGTTAACTTTTGCTTTAAGTTCTTTTTCTTCTTCAACCTCTTTTGTCAGACTGATTCTTTTTTTCAGCAGCCTTGGTAGTTCTATATTTTGTAGAGTCTGTATTTGGCTTGTTATTGACACAAGTTCTTCACTTGCTTTTTCATATTCATATAGTTTTGAATATGCCAATTCTAAATTCTTTTCAGCTCTATTCAAAGCTTCTTCTGTTAGCCAGTAGATTGAGTTCTTTTTGATACCCCGACTAGTGAAATTTTCTTCTAGTGCTTCATCAATATTTTTACTTACAGTTTGATCATGAGCTGATTGCTGTATTGCCGCACCTCCCTTCTTTTCTAGTTGAACTAGTAATGAATCTAGCTGATAACTTTCTTTACCTTTCTTTAGTAGATCATTCCCTGAAGAGCCCTGCATAACCCAAAGGTGGGCCCATCGTGTTGGTAGAACTTTGCGTGCTTGCTTGCTTCCAAGTGATTCTTTTACGCGAATAATCAAAGCCAACAATTCTTCTGCTTCAGGGCCTGTAAGACACTTTGTATTTTTTTGGTTATGGAGTGTTATTTGACCAGAGCTCCCGCTAAAATATTTATGCAATTTGTATATCTCTTGTCTTGCTTCAAATGTAATTTGTATGCTTGGATGGCCAGAACTTAATCGTGATCTTAGTGCTTCAACAGGTTTACCAGTTGCCGACGCTTTCAGAAATAAAGTTCGGTGAAGTGCTTCTATTAAGGTGGTCTTTCCTGTTTCATTCGGTCCGCCAATTAATGTGATGCGGGGTGAGAATTCCACAAACAGATCTTTATGTAAGCGTACATTTTGTAGTTGACAATTAATTAGGCGCATGGATATCTAATTTTTCACAGCAAAACGATATAATTCACAAAGTGCAAGCCGAATTGTAGAGGCTTCCTCAGAATTTTGATCTGCTTCATTGTCTAGTCGTCCCTTTAGATCGAGCGCGACTTGAGCAATCATTGGGTCTTCTAGGCAAGTGGTTAGTTTCTCAATTTCATCAGTTTCTGGAGTTTGTTGACATTCACCCTTGATTCGAAGTCGTAATAACTTGTTTTCAAGGTCAGCTTTTATTTGCTCGTATCGGAGATGGCCTTTAAAGCTAAGCCTTCCACTTATTTCTAATCTAAGAAGATCACGTGAAACACGACCAGCAGTTAACTCTTCAATCTTTTTTTCAAATCGATCAAGATCAGCATCACTAGTAAATCTGAAACTCATGTTATGCCAATTAAGGTGCCCGGTAGGTAGGGCTGTAACTTGTGGAGCCATTCCTCGTTCAACTTCCACATGCAGAACTTGACCTCTATGATTGTTTTTACCGTTATTAAAGCGATCTGGTTCGGGGGTTCCTGAATACCAAGTATGAGCATTGATTTGCTTTAGATTATGCCAATCACCAAGTGCTATGTAATCAATTTGATCTGTTAAAAGAGCTTTTAAGTCGATCATATTGTTAGCACCAGATTGAGCCTCGTTATCTATTGCATAATCGCGAGGACCAAACTCTTGAATGCTTCCATGAGCTAGAACTACTCTTGGCTTCATTGAAGGCAATGAGTTCCAGTTGAAGCTCTGTAGCCAGTCTGTCGGATCATTGTTGTCCTTGTTTCTGAGCAATGGACAAGGTAGAAGAACAACTTGATCCATTTCATATGGTCTTCTCTCTATCAAAACCTTTAGATTTGGTGCCATCTTTGGCTGATTTCGCTGAAAGTCATGTCGATACCAAATAGTCCCTAGCGCACCATGATCGTGGTTTCCAGGGATGACTAATACAGGGACTTCCATTTCCCTAATAGCTTCGAGTACTTCTAGAACGGATGTAGTTGAAGGAGTGGGAGAGTCGAACATGTCTCCCGCTATTAGAACGAATTGCGATTGCAGAGTACTCACTTCATCTCGAATACGACTTATAACGTTTATGCGCTCTTGCTGAAGCCTGAATCGTTTTTGCTCATCTTTGACTTGGAAGAATTTTTTACCGATTTGCCAGTCAGCTGTGTGGATAAAACTGATCATTTTTAAATCGTGATTGAATGGTGGGGCTGTGGGCTTTAATTTTTCAATTTTGTTGCCATTTTGGTCAGCTTATGACTTATTCCTTTGTAGCTCTAGTTATATGGCTCGATGGCCTAAACCCCAAGTAAATCTTTTATACTAAGATCATATAGCTTAGAAGTACATATAAAACGTATAAATAGTCATCAACAAAAATCTTATCAAAAAAAGCAGAGAGAACTAATCCTTAACTTACGTATTTTTTATTCTATTATTTTGGCTTATTTTTTTTAATCTTGCGGGAATTTAATAGTTTGCTTTTAAAGGGATGTTTTTTGTGTTTAGTATGCCTATTAAGTTGAAATCAGAAAAAGAAATAATTTAATTATACTTTAGTTGTGGTAACGATATAGTAGAAATTTGTATACTTTTCTATGGGCCATGTAAATTCATATTCTTTCAAAGCTTAATTACCATAGGAAATAGCTATACTTTATTATTGTTTTGATGAGGTTATTCGTGGATAAGTGTTTTTATATTGAAATTTATTTATTTCTGGCAAAGCAGCAAAAGCATTTTGTTTCGAATTGAGCTATTCCATTGTTTATGGGTTATTATTGATTTTACAATTTCAATTGCACCTTGACTCACTGGTTGGTTGATGCATTATTGGCAATGATGTTCGTAACTTTTTTTGTCTTATTAACTTGGCAACTTTTTTTTGGAGAGGAAGAAGCCTAGTAGGCTTAATGAAAAATATAAATTTTCAGAAAGGTAGTGCAATTTTATTAAGAGGATTATTCATATAAATAATCCTTTAGCCTGGCAGCGCTTATGATATTTGATCATTAGTGTTTTGTATAAGGGAGATTTCTTTTGTAAGTTTCAAATCTCTGGATAAATAGTATAGAGATGCACTTTTTTGACTCATATGCTTCTACTTTTAGCCTAAGTACAGAGTCTATGATTAGATTGGAAAAAGTTGAAAAGATTTAGAAAAATATTTATAGCAATTGGCATCAATGATATTTTTTAAATGTATATTCACATTTTTTAAGTAAATCGAAACCAAACCTAAAAAGATTTCTTTATTCCTTTATCTCAATGTAGTATTTTTTTAGGAATAAAAAAGAAGTACTAAACCTTGCTCTGTTTGATGAAACTCTCGTTCTTCTCGGCTTAAATCGATTGCGACTTCTACACCTTCTTTGACTGCCATTTCAAAAGGAGGTTTCAGCGCTGGTTCTTTTGTTCTGCATAATGCTGCTATTCCCATTGGGGTCACTAACCATGTGAAACTTTTGGTTTGTCCTATTGGAGGCTGCTCCAAAGAATCTGAGAGAAGTTTGATTATGTCCTGCACAGTTAGTAAAGGGGGTGGTATTAGAATTTATGCGATTCTCATCCTTTTTGAGAGAGAGATGTTCTCTTCCTAACCTGGGGAAATTTTTAATTCTCTAAAAAATAGTTTTCAGCCGCAGTTATGTGAGTATTTATGTTCATAATTATTTTGAATCAAATGTTAGTTAAGATAAGAATCTAAACTTTTTCTTCTAGCCTTTCTGACAGTTTACAAGTTCTATTTATTTCATCCTTAATGTTGTTTAGACTGTTAAGGAATCGACCAATTTGCCTTCTGCTAGTTCAGGTTCGCAAGCTTTTTAATAAATAGACTTAGCCTTTTATGGCGGACTAATGTTAATAGTTAATATTTTATCATAATAACGTTAGGCTTACTCTCCCAAATTGCTGGTATGATTTTATTTGTGTTGAGGGATTAAGTATACCTTTGTTAGTAGAATGTTAATTTTTCAATAAACATTTATAGGCTCAGCAGCTCATCAGCTAATTATATTCGATGTGTTCATGTTTAGATGGAACGTAA
The DNA here is from genome assembly GCF_034092395.1 of Prochlorococcus sp. MIT 1307. Classification (NCBI taxonomy): domain Bacteria; kingdom Bacillati; phylum Cyanobacteriota; class Cyanophyceae; order Synechococcales; family Prochlorococcaceae; genus Prochlorococcus; species Prochlorococcus sp. MIT 1307. The sequence continues at coordinate 163,343 of NZ_CP139301.1, forward strand.
GATTGCTAGTCTATCCTTTTATAATTAAAAACTTTTTGTAAACTTAATCCCTTTATTGTTGCTTCAGTCAAAATTATTTTGGCTATACTTTTTCTATGGAAAAGTCAAAGAAGAAAAATTTAGACCTTAAATTATTTCCAGCCCTAGCCCCATCAATTGTTGGAGCGACAGTTACATTTCTCATGCTTGGTGAGAGCATTGGGGTTTTGATCAAATCATTGGTTATTGGCTACTTTGCTTTCCTTGTTACCAGTCTTTTGATCGAACTAATTGGGTGGCTTAGAAGACGTTCTAGGTAATAGTCTTTGCTCTCTATCTTTAAAATTATGTGTATTCTGATCTTTTGCCTATTAGAGCTGTATTAGTCTTTGAGGTATTAAAATTTCATATCTATAGGTTTTCAAAATGAATCTACTTGCTACTGGGACTGGTCTTTTCGGTATTTCGCCTACTACTGATCAGCTCCTAGTCGTTAATTTGTCAGCGATTCTTGTAGGTACTACTTTCAATGCTCCTCAAAAGTTCATAAAATGGGGCGGTGTTGTTGTCGCAGTAGTAACTACAACTTGTGCCTTATGGTGTTCGCATCACTAGGTGTTTAAATTTTGGTTGGCTTGGTAGATAAGGTATGGCTATTCAATGGCTTTCCATACCCTCCTCCGCCTGGAGTCGCAATAATAATTGATTCGCCTGCTGAAACTTGAAGGCAGGCACACCCTTCGATAATAGTTTTCTCACCATTGATTTTTTCAAGTTGGTTTAATCCAACTTCACCTGGCATTCCGCCGTTCAAACCGAAAGGGGCTATCCGTCTAGACCCAGAAAGTATTGATACAGTCATAGGTTTTAAGAAACGAAACTTCCTTAACAAACCGTTTCCGCCATTCCATTGACCTTTGCCACCACTTTCTTTCCTTATTGCAAACATTTCGAGTTGAACTGGAAAACGCCGTTCAAGGATTTCTGGATCTGTTAAGCGAGAGTTAGTCATATGAGTTTGAATCCCATCGGTTCCATTAAATCCGTTTCCTGCTCCACTACCTCCACCTAGAGTTTCATAATATTGTTGGTGCTTATTCCCAAAAGTAAGGTTATTCATGGTGCCTTGACTTGCTGAAAGAACGCCTAAAGCACCAAAGAGTAAGTTGCATAATGCTTGAGAAGTTTCGACATTTCCTGCGACAACAGCAGATGGAGCTGATGGGTTTAAAAGACAACCTTTTGGAACAATTAGTTCAAGTGGTGTAAAACATCCTGCATTGAGTGGTAAATCTTCTTCTATCAAACACCTAAAGACATATAGAACTACAGACTTTGTTACTGCTAGAGGGGCTTGAAAATTCCCTTCCCCTTGAAATGAGGTGTTACTAAAATCTAATGTTGCTTTGCTGTTTGTTTGGTCAATCGTAATTTCTACAGAAAGTCTGGCTCCATTATCTAGCTCAACAGAATAAGAACTATTTGTGAGGTTTTTTATTAGATTTTGTACGGCCTTCATTGCATTGCTTTGAAGATGTGACATGTAAGCACTTACTTCTTTGTGCCCAAAATTACTAACGAGTTTTTCTATTTCAATAACTCCTAAATGATTAGCCGCTACTTGAGCTTGAAGATCAGCAATCAACTCCTCAGGGTTTCGTGGAGGTATTTTCCCTTGGCCAAGTCGCTTTTCCCAGAAGACGCGATTATGCTCTCCATTTACTGCAAACGTCTCATTACGAATAAGAAGACCTTCATCAACGATTGATTTACTAAAGGGAGGCATTGAACCTGGTGTTAACCCACCTACGTCAGCATGGTGACCACGACTAGCTACGAAATACCGTGGTGTTTTAGCACCTGCAAAGACAGGAGTAATTGCTGTTATATCCGGTAGATGCGTCCCTCCATGAAAGGGATCATTAGAAAGGACTGTTTCTAATGCACGAAGAGGCTCTCTTGTGCCATTGGATATTTGTCTTAGTAGATCTACAATTGATTCGCCCATAGAGCCCAAATGAACAGGTATGTGCGGCGCATTGGCAACTAGGGCTCCATCCTGATCAAAAACGGCACATGAGAAATCCATTCGCTCACGAATGTTGATGGATCGACTGGTTTGCTTTAGTCGTTGACCCATTTTTTTTGCTATAGAACTAAATCGATGGTGGAATAATTCCAGTGTTACCGGATCAGGTTTGTAGATATTAGAGTTGTTTAAACGCTTAAATATTTTCTTTTTGGCTTTATTGACGTGCAATAAAAGGCTTCCATGACCTTCAATACTTGCAGTCCACCCAGCTTCTAACACTATTGAACTAGTGGAGTCGACTATTAGAGCCGGCCCCTCTAGCAATTGACCCAATGGAAGACTTTCACGTTGATATAAGGGGACATTGACCCACCCTAAATGTGAAAAATATACTTGTACTGTATTTCTTGGATTCTGTAGGGGCGCGACGTTATGTACAACTCGCCTATTTTCCTGAGGAGTAGGTGTTATGACCTCAATTTCTAATCTCTCTAAGATTAAAGGTTCATTCCGTGGGGGGATGTAGCTAAATCGTTCGTGATGTGCTGATTCAAATTTTTCAATCAAGCTAATAGTATTATCTTTATCTTCCAAGTTGACTACTAATCCCTGTTCGCAGGATTGATACCTAATTTCAACACGAGCTAATTGTATTGAGGTAATGCTATCTGTTTCTATCTGATCCTCTTCACAGTCTTCGAGTAACTCTGTTGCCTTTTTTTTCTCTGAATCGCATAATTTTTTAAGCTTTTCTACAGTTGCCTTATTAAGTGGTTCACGTAGGTTTGTTGTTCGGAATTGAGATTGAGGGGCAATCCCGATTCCATATGCCGAAAGTACACCAGCTAGAGGGTGAAATAAAACTTTCTCGAGTCCTAGGAGTTGAGCTAATCGACAAGCATGTTGTCCTCCTGCTCCACCGAATGCCACAAGGACACCTTTGCGGATGTCGTGACCACAAAACACAGAAACCTGCTTTATTGCATCTGCCATTCGTTCTAAGGCAATTATTAAGGCACCTTCAGCTATCTTTTCAGGCGTGCTATTGAATGTCTCAGCAATTTCAGAAAAGAGTTTTTGTACTATCGATTTATCAATAGTTTGATTTCCTGAAGGGCCAAATAGTGCTGGAAATGTTGTGGATTGAAGGCGTCCTAGTAAAAGATTTGCATCTGTAATTGTCAGTGGTCCTCCTCGTCTGTAACAAGCAGGTCCAGGAATTGCGTTAGCGGAGCGAGGGCCTACTTTTAAGAGGCCTCCTTGTTCATAAATAATTGATCCACCTCCGGCTGCAACAGTATGAATCGGCAACCTTTGCGCCATTAATTGTTGACCGGCTATTTCTGTTTCAGGAAGACGCTTCCAGTGATTTCCTTGTCCAGCAGGAACATAGAACACATCAGTTGAGGTGCCTCCCATATCAAATCCAATGAGAGGTTGTTTGTTTAGCCCTGATTCTTTGGCAGCCGCTACAGCCCCAACCATCCCTCCAGCTGGGCCAGAAAGAATTGTATCTTTAGCAAGTAACACATCTGGTGGGAATAGGGTTCCACTAGAGCCCATAATGCGTATGCGCGTAGAAATCCCTAAGTCATTTCTAATTTGTCTTAGATAGGCCAGAAATACAGGAGAGATCTTTGCTTCAACTAAGGTGGTTTGCCCTCTCGCTACTACACGAGGGAGAGGAGAGATTTTATGAGAGCAGATAACATTTTGAAAGCCTATTTGTATTAGCCATTTCTTTAATTTTAATTCATGATCTGGGTTGGCATATGAATTCAGCAGGACTATTGCGCAAGTCTTGTTCCCTTGTAGATGTTTTGTTCTGACTTCTTCCTCTAGCTCTTTACTTATTAATAATGGTTGAAGCTCTTTGCCATTTGTATCAATCCGACCTTCAACTTCTAAAACTGCATTTGCAAGAAATTTTGATCGTTCAATATTTAATGCAAATAAATCTGGACGTCGCTGATCTCCAATACGTAAAAGGTCGCCTAAACCTCGATTACAGAAAAGAATTACAGGACTTCCAACATCTTCTAATAAAGTATTTGTAGCTACGGTTGTACCTAGACGAACCTCCTGTATTAAGCCTTTGGGTATGGGGTCGTCTTCCCGGAGCCGCAGGACTTCTTTAATAGCTCTAACTGCTGGATCACCAAAGTGATTTGGTTGTACAGAGAGCACTTTTCTTACTATCTGTTTCCCAAATGGATTGATTCCGACTAAATCAGTGAATGTACCTCCACGATCAATCCAAAATTTCCATTTCATTAATGCGACCTTGGACCCAAATAGTATTCTATTATTAATTTGATTAATCCTAAAAACAAGCTTTTACGGTGTGTATTAATTTTAGAAAAACTGCTTGAGAATAAACACTGAATTATAGAGCTACACTTCTAGTCGACTCCAACATGACTATGGAGGAAAAGCTAGAAAAAGCTTCATGGATATTAATCTCAAAAAGTACAATTAAAGGGTTTCAATTTTAGTCTTCACTATTTAATTAACTGCACTTTTGAGACTCCATTATTAATAGTATAGGGCTTGAGTAAGCTCTAAAGCCTCTAAAGAATGAGGAGGGTTGCCGATTTAGAAAATAATGATCTATCTTGAAGAATTAAAAGAAATTGTTGAATTATTAATTGAAGAATAATAAGAGTTGATTCTCAATACTATAGAAATAGTTAGATTTTTATGAGTTCAAAATTTTTCCTTCGAGTCTTTGAGAGATTTTTCCTTCTTCAAGGTTAGAGCACTAAAAATTATCTACTATGCCTGAACTCTAAATATGTGTTGGATTTTATCTTCCTGGCATTGCGGGCTTATAAGTTTCCCCTTGAGAAGCACATTCCAGGCTGTCCTTAGTGGCTATTCCTGTTACAGGATTTATACCTTCTGCAATTTTGCAGAGATTTTTTTGGTCATCGCTATCAAGAACTGCATAGGTAAAGTCAGCCCCTTCAATTCTTGCACCTGCAAAGCTGCTCCCAGCCGCAATCATGTTGGTTAAAATGGCATTGCGCAAATCGGTTTTTTGAAAATTCACTCTGTCTGAAAGTGTATCTGTAAGATTTATCCCTTGAAGGTTAGATCCCTTGAGATCGGAGAGAGTTAATACAGTGCCATGGAGATCTACTCCACTAAAGTTTGCATCTCTGGCAATAGCGCCAGCAATAGAAGATTTGGAAAGGTCTTGATCATGGAAATCAAAACCAGTTATGTCAGATCGGACATAGTTGGGCACTTCCTCACCTTGATCTAGTCTCGCTTGCGCAGGAGAAACCATAAGAAGAAGGCAAATCATGAAGCCAACCAATATTCCTAGCCACCGAACTTTTAATGGATATTCCACAATGGATCAGCTCAAGAGGCTTTATTTTGCCTTAATTACCTATCCTTGGAAAAGTTCAGTAAATATATAGATAAATCCGTTTACCTCTATTTGGCTATTGTTGGGTTTTGGTTCGTCAGTACAAGTTATAAGAGCCTATGCATTATTGAGCTTTTTGAAGCTTCTCATAGCTTTTAAGCTTGATTGGCCTTCATAGGTTGGACTAGCTTTATAAGTACTTTTGAAAAAGTAGGTCAAGGATCCTTCAAAAATAATTGGGCGACCCAGGGAAGCAGCATTGAGTTATAAAACTGGCTTCATGATGGTCGCTTGACCAGTTATCCCTAGTTACGTAGGATCATCAAGCTCCCTCCACTGATCCAGTGATTGATTTCCGACTATTAATAGTTCTAGCCCCGATAGTTGCTTCAGTAGCCTGGACTGCTTTTTGGCTGTTTAGGTGGGGTGTTTTTAACCTGGATAACGTTCCAGCACTCCTAAAAGGTGATTGAGGCAACTTTTAATGATCAGTGGCTTTAAGTTAAAGCACTGATCAAGCCCAGAAATAAGCTTTTTTACCCACTGACTGGATCAATGGGTAAAATATTTATATCTTTTGAATATACTTTTCGTTAATTTTCTTTTAAGTATTTATAAGATCCACTGCTTTATATATCACTTTAAAAGAAAGGCATTGTCCACGAAAGCTCTTAATAACTAGATGTTAGTTTTAATGACTTTGTTTAAAATTAACCGCAATCATTGAGTGGGCATTTGTACATTCGCGAGCCCAAAGCCATTGTAGGCTCTTTCATCAGAGGCTTCATGTTGTGGCAATAAATTCAAAAGCAAAAAAAAAGTATAACCTTGGCTTATTAATTCTCGTTAAAGGTATTAGATGAGCCTTCTAAGTGTTGTCTAGTTGTTCTTAGTTCTCTTTATATTTCATATCAAGTTCAGAATATAGAAAAAAAGCAACGCCTTTTTTCTATATTGCTTTGCTTTAATTAAATTGACTGAAAATAGGTTGAATAGCAAATTCAATTATTAAGAATGAAATCCCAAGCCATGCTGTAAGGAAAGTAATAAGAAGAGTTGCACCGCTAAAAAAAGGTTTGAAATCATTTTTGCTACGACCTTCTTCTAGTTGCCTTTTGCACTCAATTGCTTCTAACTTAGATAGTCGAAAATAATTGGATTGAGGTAGCCATTTCTCAGAATAGTTTTTTTGGAGTATTTTTAAAATGGACTTAGAGTCACTTGTTTGAAGCACTGCTTCTAATTTACCTGGCTCGAGAATTTTTTTTGTTTTTTCAATATTGTCTGTTCGACCAATGTTGTATAGTTCACCATTGCGAACCAAATAGACGTATTCAGCCATGTTTTTAGTATTGGTAACTTAGCTTTATGCCTTTATTTGAAATTGTTCAATTGCTTTTCTTTGGATGACTTCATTGTTGGAATTTCTAGAGAGATTGAATAATTCATGATTCCAGTCTATAAAAGGATTAGTTTACGAAAAGTAAGCATGTAACTAATAAAATAATAGCTTAACTCAGTTTGTAGTTAGATTTTTATTTTTGGTTGGAACCTTATCTTAACTCTGTTCAAAGCAAACGTGTCAATTACCTTAGCCAAAATCAATTGGTATGCCTCAAGAGACTAAAGTAATGCTATGGATTTAGAGATTGCCAAGAGTGGCTCTTACCTTGTTCAATGGAAGTTATATAGGAAAAAAGAATACCGGAATAGGAGTTTTCTCAAGGGATCTGGCCCTTGCACTTTCCCCAGAGATTGTTCTTTTACTTGATCCATTAAAAAGTGGAAGAAAAGGAAGTATTGACATTCCCTCAGACCTTTCTCCTGCATATGGATTAAAAGGACATTTGAAGAGACTTTATTGGGTCCAAAAATATGTTCCAAGTTTAATGCATAAATTAGGAGCTGATTTGTTTTTCTCTCCTTTACCAGAAGCACCTTTATTTAGTTCTGTAAGATCAATAGTTCTAGCCCATGACCTACTCCCACTTCGTTATCCTCAGCCTAATTTTCTTTTTGCATATTATTTACTTTATGTGACTACAGTACTTCATCAGGCCGAAATGATACTTTGCAATTCAGAAGCAACAGCACGAGAGATAAATAGATTTCTCAAGATTCCAGCTTCTAAGCTTGTTACAATAAAACCAGGCTTTAAAAGCCAGAATTTATATCCAATGAATCTTTCTAGAGAAGACTTTTTTCTGATACTAGGAAGGCATAACCCACATAAAAACCTAGCAAGAGTTCTCAAAGCCTTTTCACTTCTAAAAAGAAAAAATTATAAGTTAATGTTTGTTGGTCCATCAGATAGGAGATATACACCTAGGCTAAAAAGAATAGCTAGAGAGTATCAGATATCAGATAGATGTATTTGGAGAGATTGGGTAAGTGATGAAGAAAGATTGTTACTCCTAAATAAGTGCAGGGGACTAGTTATAGCAAGCCTATGGGAAGGATTTGGTTTGCCAGCTCTAGAGGCCATGGCTTGTGGTACACCAGTCATGGCCTCTAATAGAGGCGCACTTCCAGAAGTCGTTGGCGCTACTTCCATCTTGATTGACCCTTTTAACTATGAGTCAATTACAAGTGGAATGCTAGAGCTATCTGATAGTAAGACTTTGCAAAACATTTCCAGGATAGAAGGTCCTAAGCGGGCTTTAACTTTTAATTGGAAAAACACAGCAGAACAAGTAGAAAGATTGCTTTTGGATATGTAGAAATAAATTGAATCCCCTTTGTTGTTAGTGATAATAGATACATCTTTTATTCTTGGGATTTATTGTAGAAATTACACTACTCATGTTTGAACTTCCATTGAATTTTCTAACATTAATAATAGCTTTACTATGAATTTACAGTCGACACACTTATGCATTTGCTGTTAAAAACAGCTCTTTTTTCAATTCTTCTTGCCCTTACAGACTTTTTCAGATTAAAAAGACCACTGTCAGGGGGCTTGTTTTGTATCAAATCTGACGTCATGCCTGGTTTCATGGAAATTCAGTAACAAGTTCAGCCAAGCCACCCTCGATGTCTTAATATTTTCTTTATGAACTACCTTGATCCTGCGGAGCGTGTTCTATTTCCTGTAATCATCTCGGTTAGAGCTGATACAGCAAAATTGCTCAGCGAGATGGCTAGTGAGATGGATGTGAGTATGGACGAGGTCATTAGTGCAATTGCGGAAGAGTCAGCAAGTGGACTGGGTCCAATCAATGAAGAGCTCAGCAATGTATGTATTCCAGATAAATGCAGCTTAGAAGAACTCCTGAAGTTTATAGACTAAAAAGTTACTGGCAAGAGATAAAAGAAATTTGGGTTGACTTGACTCATGCATAATAATAAAGTAAATTCTCTTTTTATTATTTTTATAATAGAAATATAGAAGTTATGGATTAGATGCGCGAGAATAAAAAATGATAAGGGTTAGAGCAAGTGATTGCAGAAAAGATCAATCAGCTTGATGATCAACAACTTGATCTTCTTCAGCGTCCTGGCATATCAGATTTTGATAACAATGATTCTAAAGATTCTATTGTTAGAGACTTAGAAGGGGGGAGTATTTCTTTCGCCAGAGATGATCCTTCAACATCTTTCCCTAAGATGTTACTTATTATCGATACAGAAACTACTGGCCTCGATCCTCAAACAGATGAATGTATTGAGGTAGGCGCAATTTTGTTTCATGTGTTAAGCCGTTCTGTTATTGCGCAGCATTCGTTTCTGTTGCCAGTGGCTTCTAATAGTGCTGAACCTATTAACCGAATTTCAGCAGAAGTTTCAAGGTTGGAACAACCCTGGCAGCAGGCTGTGCTTTATTTTCAGAATTTGATTGATGTAGCTGATGTTTTGGTAGCACATAACACTAATTTTGATCGTGAGTGGTTTGGGAAGGGACCTTTACCGGCTATATCTAAGCCATGGTTATGTACTATGAATGACATCAGATGGCCATCTGAGCGGCAGTTAAGAGCCAGGCCTTCTGTTAGAGACCTTGCTTTGGCCTATGAAGTTCCAGTTTGGAATGCACACCGCGCGCTAACAGATTGCTTATATATTGCGGAAGTTTTTCGCCGTTGTGATGATTTAGAGGTTTTGTTGGCTCATGGACTGGAACCACGCAAATTAATGCGAGCCCAAGTTTCTTTTGAGCAGAGGTATTTAGCGAAGAAAGCTGGTTTTACTTGGAATGAACCGGTTCGTGGTGCTTGGACTCGCAGATTAAGCGAGAGAGAGGAACTTTTGTTGGACTTCGCTGTGACACCTATTGAAAGTATTGATTAGATCACTAGTTTTTTTTGAGGAGTGTTTAATTATCCTAAATTCAGTTTTTTGAAATGTTGTTTTTACTGCTAAAAGTTGACCATCCTTTTTTGTTTTCCTTCAATCACTTTTATTGAACATCATAAAAACTACATTTCCTATTTAAGTAAAATCAAGCATTGCAATCGAGTTCAAAACTGAGTGAGTCATTTGCAAGAGGTTTGGAGTATGGCGCGATTGATTCGTTCGGCTTAAACTTTTTGTATTTTGAATCTAAAATGGATAAGTGACTGTCTGATTTTTTACTTAATCAACTTTTTATAAACTTCCTCAATTTTCAAATAGCATGGTTAACTAATGGTTTGATAATTATACTTAACGGTTAAGATTAATATGCCATTAAAGCAATATATATTATTAAGATTTTGATTTGATTATGGTTGACCAACCTTCAAGGATGTTTATATTTTAAAATTTGTAATTATTTATTTCAAATATGGGAAATTCTATAAAGCCTTAGTGTTGAGGTTTTGGCAAGATGATTTCTTGAAACAATGTTGATAAAAATCGGAGCGGCGGGATTTGAACCCACGACCCCCACTACCCCAAAGTGGTGCGCTACCAAGCTGCGCTACGCCCCGTCAAATTAAGTTATCACAGGCCATTGACGTTTTAGAGCTCCTGAAATAGAAAGCTTCTGTTTTTTTGCTCTCAATGTATTTATACTTTACGCGCAGATTCAAACTCCTTTCCTCCTATAGCTTGGCCTCTAACTTTATTGATCAATACCTTAGTTAAGGAAGAATTATCCTTGGTTTCTTATTTTAAGAAATTCCCCCCAATTCCACCTGGCTTTCAATTGCTTCTAAGAAGTATATTTTTTGGTGAATTAACTAATAAATATTGATAAATAGCTGACTTATCTTTTCTTGGGAATATGTTAGTTATAAAGTAGTAACTCTTCAAAATGGTATGAGAATTAGATAGTGATTTTTGACTAAAATCGATAATTACCTAATATATGAATTAATACTTATTAAAAGGTTTGGAGCATAAATATCTTTAGAAATACTTTTATATTTTTAGTGGCTTACTATTTATACTTTGCGAATCTCTCCATTCTATGGATGGTTGAAGGCCATTTTGAGCGGGCCTTAAAGAAAAGATTAGACTGAAGATAAGTAGAAGAGTTGCTATTAAAGCTAAAATCACAGTTCGATCTGGTAGTTGATCATTCATTGTGTGATAGGAGAATTGTTGCTTCTGAGAACACAATGGCTTATGTTCCAATCAAAGTGTGACCAAACTTCTTTTTTTAGAATAAAATTTGCCCCTTCGAAGTCTTCTAATAAAACATTTGTCGGCATCGCGGAACAATAAGGTCTGCTTCCTGGCTTTGCTAAATATTGTTGATGGTAATCCTCGGCATAAAAGAATTTTTGATTTGATTTTACTTCTGTAGTAATAGTGCCAAATCCTCTGCTATTTAAATTCTTTTGATAAGTCTTTAGGCTTGAGTCTATCAATCTTTTATGATCGGGATTGCTTATATAGATTGCGGAGCGATATTGAGTCCCAGAATCATTTCCTTGACGATTGCCCTGTGTTGGGTCATGGCATTCCCAGAACATTTTTAGCAAATCACTTATATCAATTAGTGATTGTCTCCAAACCACTCTTACCACTTCTGTATGGCCAGTTCTGCCTCCGCAGACCTGGTTATAAGTTGGGTTAGTAGCATGGCCACCTGCATATCCAACTGCAGTAGTAACTACTCCAGGCAATTTCCAAAAGCCTTTTTCTGCTCCCCAAAAACAACCACAAGCAAAAAGGATCTCTTGCTCATCAGCATTGATTGGAGCAGTTATAGGAGTACCTAAGATTTCATGGAGTACTCCTTTGGAGTTTGATAAATCCAATTTTGTTTTATTGGGTTGTAGCCAGGATTTGAACATTTGTAATTTGAATTGATGTAACCCTAGTCATTTAAAGCAGGCTCCACAGGTTCTATATGGATGTGGTTTAGCAATGTAGTTACAAAAGCGAAGAGTAAAAATGGAAGGCTAAGTACCAATATCAATCCAACACCCACAAGAGCAAACACGGGTCTCGATGAGCCCATTAACGCTAGACCTGAGGCAAGACTTACGAAGATGACGGCCATCCAGGCCAAGACTTGGATATAAATATCCCCGAATGCCAGGTCGCAGCGAACGGCGTAAGGTGTTCCGACGTTCATTTGATTGGTGTTAGATACTCCTTAGAGCTTGCTAGAAGATTTTTAATTGTCTTGAAATCTTTGGCAAATGTTTCTATTGAGGGGATTTAACAACTGATTTATCAAGAGACCGCATCTAGTTGTTCTACAGCCTTTTCTCTTTCCCAAAGCCGTTTGTATGTTCCTTCTTGATTGATCAATGCAGAATGTGTTCCCTGTTGAACTAGGCGTCCTTCCTCTAGAACCAATATTCGATCACATGCAGCTGCAGCTGAGAGTTGATGGCTGATCATGAGAATGGTTCTGTCTTTTTGTTCTCTTATAGATGAAAGTATTGCCGCGGCAGTCTTGTTATCAACACTTGCTAATGCGTCATCAAGAACTATGACTGGAGATCTAACTAGCAAGGCTCTTCCTAATGCAGCTCTTTGACGCTGACCTCCACTTAGAGTTATTCCACGTTCTCCTACTAGAGTTTTAAAGCCATCAGGAAATCCACGTACATCGTCCATAAAATGAGCTTGATTGGCAGAAGCTTCTACCTCTTCATTTGAAGCTTCTGGATCTCCATAGCGAAGGTTTTCGGCAAGACTACTTGTAAATAAATATCCTTCTTGCGGGACGAAGGCTACATTCTTTCTTAAATCATTTAACCGGAGGTCTGTAACGTCATTTTGATCTAAGAAAAGTTCCCCTTTAGAGACTTGTACCATGCGCCCTATTGCTCTAGCTAATGTAGTTTTTCCGCAGCCAATTGGACCAACTACTGCAACCAATTCTCCAGGATTAATTACGAAACTCAACTTGTCTAATACATTTCGGCTGCTGTCTTGATATCTAATCGTTAGATCTTTTGCTTCTAACCTTCCTGATATTTGTTGCTTTAGGATTTTGGGATTTTTAGGGTCTGTGATTTTGGGCTTTCTTGTTAATAGTTCTTCCACCCTTTCAAGACTGACTTGACCTACTTGAAAAGTGTTTAAAGTGAATCCAAGAATGGCAGTTGGGAATACCAACCTTTCTACATAAAGTATCAGTGCTACTAGACCACCAACACTTAGAATACCTTTTTCTAATTGACCACTCCCAAGAGCAATTAATAATAAAAGTGATATAGAAGATATTCCTTGAAGGAGAGGAAAGAGTGTGCTTGCTGTTCTTGCTAGTCCAATTGCTGAGTCTCTGTAATTATTATTTAATTGATTGAAAGCTTTTCTTTCAGAACTCTCTTGGCCATATATTTTTATCGCACTTATTCCTGAGAGGTCTTCTTGGATTAATTCACTTAAATTGGCTAGAGATTCTTGTTGTCTTTTCCTTTGCTTAACCATTCGTCCTCCAAAGAGACTTACTGTTCCTAGCATTACTGGGTAAAGAGCTATTGCCGCTAATGTCAACCATGGGTCTATTGCAATCATCGCTGGAATAGTGAAGCAATAAGCAAGTAAAGTATTAGTTAGACTTAGAATTGTGAAGCCAAGTAATCTTCTAATATTCTCGACATCACTTGTAGCTCTACTTATTACTTCTCCACTGCCTACTTCTTGTACCCAACCAGGTTCTTGAGTAAGCATATGGTCGAACAAACGCTGACGAAGCTCTACTTCCACTTGTCTACCTACCCCAAACACTAATTGCCTTGAAATAAGCCGAACAATTCCCATTGAGCTTGCCAGCCCAACAATCCAAATTGCTTGTTTTAGAACATCATTGAAAGAGAAACCTTCTTTTAATTCATCAACAATGGTTCTAACTTCCATTGGGATGGCAACACTTAATATATTTACTAATACAAGGGCTAAAGCCCCTAGAAGCAATTGCTTGCGATGGGGCCTTAGATATCTACCGATTAGATCTAAACGTAATGATGTCATATTTTTTTTTCTAAGAGAGACATGCTAGTCATTTCAGGTGGGAATAATGAGTAAATTCATGTTGATTCGATTAGTAGCTGGAATTCTATGAAGGAGCAGAATCATCCTCTTTACTCTATTGATCGTGATCATATTGATCGATTGTTAGGCAAGGAGAAACCAGAAGATGGAGATATTGTGGATTTGGCAAGATTAATGCTTCGATATGAGGGCTTCCCTGGTGCATCAGATCTTCATGACGATATGCGCAAGACTCTTAAGCTATGGGGCCTTAGCAGAGAAACTTTAAATCAGAAAGCTCGTTGTATTTGGGACGCTGGTTACCGTCCTGGTGATAAAGGTGAGGATGTAGTTGGCTCTGGATTTGATACAAAAGATGCTGAAACCATCTAAAGCGACCGTGGGTGTTTTTATTTGCTATCGCACCTTGTCTCTTTTTGGGTGATATTGGAGGTATCTCGTCCTCAAGAGTTGGTCGAGGTGGAATGTCTCTGGCTTTTTTGATCAATGTCTTTGCACCAAACCTCCTGGCCTGAACTTCTCGAGATGCTTATTCAAGGGAAAGACCTTTCTGATGATCAAGCCACCTCGCTTATTAGTGCATGGCTTCAAGAAGAATTGACACCAGTTCAGACTGGAGCTTTTTTGGCTGCCCTTCGCGTTAAAGGTCCAACAGGTGAAGAATTAGCTGCAATGGCAAAAGTCTTGAGAAAGGCCTGTTCTTTGCCTTGTTCAATTCCAGAAATTTCTATGGTTGATACTTGTGGAACAGGAGGTGATGGTGCTGAGACTTTTAATATTTCAACTGCAGTAGCTTTTACTGCTGCAGCTTGCGGAGCAAAAGTTGCGAAGCATGGGAATCGAAGTGCAAGCGGGAAGGTTGGTTCTGCTGATGTTCTTGAGGAATTAGGTATTTGTCTTTCCGCTCCTCTTGAATTAGTTGTTCAGGCCATTACCAAATCAAATGTCACCTTTTTGTTTGCTCCTGCTTGGCATTCTTCACTAGTTAAATTAGCCCCTTTGAGAAAAAGTTTAGGTGTGAGAACCATTTTCAATCTTTTGGGCCCTTTGGTGAATCCTTTACTGCCTCAGTCACAGGTTCTCGGAGTTGCAAAGAGTAATTTGCTAGATCCAATGGTTGATGCATTACAAAAATTGGGCTTAAAAAGAGCTGTTGTTGTTCATGGGGCTGGGGGCTTAGATGAAGCGTCGCTTGCTGGTCCGAACGATCTTCGTTTTCTTGTAGATGGCAAGGTGACCTCTGCAATGATTGACCCCTCTGACATGGGGCTGACCTCTTCTCCTGTTGAGGCTCTAAAAGGTGGAGATGTTTCCTTTAATAAGCAGATCCTTGTTTCTGTTTTAAAAGGAGAAGGAACAATTCCTCAGCGAGATGTAGTGGCTTTGAACACCTCTTTGGTTTTGTGGGCTGCTGGTGTGGAAGAAGATTTAGATTGTGCATTATCTAAATCTTTAAATTGTTTAAAAGAGGGTTTACCCTTTCAGAGTCTTGAGTCTTTAAAAAGAACTCTTGATTCATCTCATTAAAGGACGAAAAATCTTTTTGTTTTTGAATTATTTTCATGCCTTCCTTATCCGCAAACCCAGCATTTTTGGTTCTTGCCGACGGCACTTTATTTGAAGGTAATTCTTTTGGATCGAGAGGGCTAGCACTTGGAGAAGTAGTCTTTAATACTGGAATGACTGGTTATCAAGAGGTTTTGACTGACCCCAGTTATTTTGGCCAATTAGTTACTTTTACATACCCTGAAATAGGTAATACTGGTGTTAATTCTGAAGATCAAGAGGCTTTACACCCATCTGTAAAAGGTGTAATTGTTCGTGAGTTTGCTCAGAGTCCTAGCAATTGGCGCTGTATGCAATCTTTTGAAAGTTGGCTTGAGAAAGAAAAAGTTGTTGGGATTAGTGGGCTAGATACTAGAGCGCTTGTAAGGCATATTCGTAATTTTGGATCAATGAATGGTGTTATTAGTACTGATGGAAAATCTTCTCCAGCGCAACTTTTAGAGAAAGTTAGAAATTCTCCAACTATGGAGGGGTTGAACTTGGCAGATGAAGTAACAACAGAAGCGACATATTTATGGAATTCGACTTGTGATGTTGAGTTTGATAAAAGGATTAAGCCTCATCAAGGTTCTCCTTACAGAGTTGTTGCTATTGATTTTGGTATTAAGCGTTCGATTCTTGACAGGCTCGTGTCCCATGGTTGTGAGGTCACTGTTGTTCCTTCAAACTCCGACATCTCTTCAGTTCTTCAATTATCACCAGAAGGGGTCTTCTTTTCGAATGGGCCAGGTGATCCTTCAGCTGTCACAGGAGGCATAGCTCTAGCTAAGCAATTAATTGAGGAAGCTAATGATCTGCCATTATTTGGTATTTGTTTGGGACACCAGATTCTTGGATTGGCTCTTGGAGGACAAACTTACAAGCTTGCCTATGGACATAGGGGGTTAAATCATCCTTGCGGTACAACTGGCCAACTTGAGATAACCAGTCAAAATCACGGTTTTGCTCTAGACCCCAAATCTCTTCCTGAGGAGAGAGTAGAAGTAACTCATTTCAACCTTAATGACAAAACTGTTGCAGGAATTGCTTTTAGGAATCGTCCGATTTTTGGCATCCAGTATCACCCTGAAGCCAGTCCAGGTCCACATGATGCAGATCATCACTTCTCACGTTTTGTCTCTCTGATGCAAGAACGACGCTAAAGCGTGGTTGAGTTCGTTTTTAATAACTACACTTCATGCGTTCGCGTTTCGAGGGACTGGGCCCATTACCGAATTGCAACGATTGACAGTCTCGTTAAGAGGTGGTTTTGAGCAGAGGCAAGGTTGTCTGGTGTTTTCTTTCACTGGCCAGCTTGATGCTTACTCAGAGAAGCAGTTCAAAACTTATGTGGAGGATGTGCTTAATGCCAATCTCTCCTCTGCGGTTTTAGAACTTTCAAATATTGACTTCCTTGATTCTTCTGGATTGGGAGCTTTAGTTCAGATTGCAAAGCATTGCAATGACAGCAAACGTTCCTTCACTGTTGTTGGTAATGCCAGGGTTATTCAAACTATCAAATTGGTACGACTTGAAGAGTTCCTTCATTTGGTACCTGATTTGAATGCCGCCTTTACCAAACTTTCTGCTTGACTAACTGGATACGCGTCCAGGTTCCGTCAGGCTCTCCTGAAGAATTAGGTCCATTGCAATTAGCTTGGCTAGGTGATGCTGTTTGGGAGATGCATCAACGCTTGAGGTATTGCCAAAAACCTGGTCGCTCTAAAGATCTACACGTTGCTGTAGTTTCTGAAGTAAAGGCCTCTGCACAAGCAAAGGCACTTCTCCACTTGGAACCTTATCTTTCAGATTTAGAGAAGGACTTAGTGCGCCGAGCTCGTAATAAAGCTGGTCGAGGACCTCGTAAGGGGCAAGCAGCTATTTATGCGAAGGCCACAGGATTTGAGACAATGATTGGGTGGCTCTTTTTGCAAAATCCCCCGCGGTTGGCACAGCTTTTGGATCTACTGGAGCAGAGCGATTCTTATCTTCAATAGGCTTTAAAAAATGGACTCTCGTTTCGATCGTAGCTCTAATAATCTCTCTCGATCTGGCCGGTCTGGAGGTAGAAGATCTCAACGTAAGGAGGCAATTCCTGATAAATCTCTTAGAAGGGAATTTTCTTCGGAAGGTCGAGGACCTTATCGCTCAAAGCCTGAAATAAAGGGTGAGGGGCAAAGTCGAAAAGATTTATCTATGAATAGAAATTATCGGCGCAACAGATCAGGACAAAAATCTAGATACGAAAAAGAGAATGATTTTGAATTTTCCAGTTCTAGAACTATATCTAGTAGGGGGAATAACCAAAGGTCATTCACAAGATCATCTGATCAGAAAAGAAGAAGGAACGCTTCAGTTAGCAGAAAACCACGAACTCAAAATATTCAGCCAGGTAACTCATTCCTTAACAGAAACGATTTCAATTCATTTGATGAAAAAAATTTAGCAGAAAAACCTTTAACGACCGATATTCTCTGGGGACGACATGTCACTCAAGCAGCTCTTGAAAATGGGAGGCCTATCCATAGAATTTGGTGCACTCCTGAGTTAAGAAGTTCTCAAAGGTTTCTTCAGTTGCTTCGAGATGCTAAATCCTCAGGAGTGCTTGTTGAAGAAGTTACTTGGGCTCGTCTTGGTCAATTAACAAATGGTGCTGTTCATCAAGGAATAGCAATTCAGACAGCCGCCGCTCAAACCCTTGACTTGCAAACTCTTATTGAAGGATGCAATGGATTGTCTGAACCTCCACTTCTGCTGGCATTAGACGGACTCACGGACCCACAGAACTTAGGTGCAATTGTTCGTTCTGCTGAAGCTTTTGGTGCTCATGGCTTAGTTCTTCCTCAAAGGCGTAGCGCAGGTTTAACAGGGTCTGTAGCTAAAGTTGCAGCTGGTGCTTTAGAACATCTTCCTGTTGCAAGAGTAGTGAATTTAAATAGGTCTCTTGAAGAACTTAAAAAGGCTGGTTATCGAATTGTTGGCCTAGCGGAGGAAGGAAATGAGACATTGCCAGAGGTAGATGTTGAAGGGCCTTTAGTAGTTGTTACTGGGTCTGAGGGGAAAGGTATATCACTCGTGACGAGAAGGCACTGCGATCACTTAGTTAGGATTCCCTTGAGAGGTGTTACACCAAGTTTGAATGCTTCTGCTGCTACAGCAGTCTTTTTGTATGAAGTTGCTCGAAATGGCTGGATGAAGGGTTTGAAGGGTCAGGACCCTTCTCCAAGAATGGTCCGTGCAAAATGTGCTTCCGTGTCTTTGGAAAGCGAAGAGTCCAGTTTTTCTGCAAATGATCAAACGGAGAAAAAAGGTGGTGAAAACAATATTTCCAATCTGTTGAAGGTAAATTCTTCTTTGGATGATTTTCAGACCGGAACCTGTTTAAACATAGAGGGAGACACTGATTCTGGCCCTTTCAAACAGAACATTCACCTCTAAGAAAGATTTCTGATTCGTCAGGGATCACAATCCTTTAATTCGGAATTCAATATGAGGACGGCAGAATAGAGATATACGCTTTGTTAATTATGGGCCCAATTCACGGGCTTCGCCGCTTTGGAAATAATCTTGGCTTGGCTTGGTGGGCCAAGGTAGAAACAAGTGCACCTAATGTTACTTACTGGTATGGTCCATTTTTAACTCGTAGAAATCTCAAGGTGAATCTTTCGAGCTTCTTAGAAGATCTTTCTATTGAGGGTTCTGATTCAATTAAACACACTTTGGTTCGTGAGCGTCGTGGTGAGCCACTCACTATCTAATTCAAATAGTCCATCGTACTGATAGCGTCACAAATGAATAAAGCTAAAAGTAGATGTCTATAGCTGAATTGCGACACCAACTAGAACTTGGCAATGTTTCTGCTAGAGAGCTTGTTGATGAGAAGCTCTCTAGAATTAGTAAGGTTGATGGAAAGATAAATGCCTTTCTCGAGGTCACAATTGATAGGGCAAGGGCAGATGCAAAAAGAATTGATGAAGCAAGAGCTGCTGGAGATCCGCTTCCTCCTTTAGCGGGTATTCCTTTAGCAATTAAGGACAATCTATGCACTAAAGGAGTGACTACTACATGTTCAAGTCGAATGCTTGAACATTTTGTTCCGCCTTATGAGTCCACAGTTACAGAAAGGCTTTGGCAATCAGGTGCAGTTCTCATTGGCAAAACCAATCTTGATGAGTTTGCGATGGGAAGCTCTACTGAGACCTCGGCTTTTGGTGCTACCTCTAACCCTTGGGATCCAAGTAGAGTTCCTGGTGGAAGTTCTGGTGGTAGTGCTGCTGCTGTGGCAGCAGGAGAATGTATAGCTGCCTTAGGATCAGATACTGGAGGTTCAATACGTCAACCTGCTTCTTTTTGTGGAGTAGTTGGATTAAAACCGACTTATGGACGAGTTAGTCGTTGGGGATTAGTGGCGTTTGCAAGTTCTTTAGATCAAATTGGTCCTTTTTCAACGAGTGTTGCTGATACCGTAGAAATATTGCAGGTAATAGCTGGCAGTGATCCCAGAGATTCAACCAGCTTAAAAGTTCCTGTTCCTAATTACTCTGCTTCTCTTTCTGACTCACTTTCAGGTCTTCGTGTTGGCTTAATTAAAGAGTGTTTTGAACATGGTGGCTTAGATCCTCAGGTAAAGGAGTCTGTTCTTTCTTCGGCAGATCTATTGCAATCACTTGGTGTTGAGGTGGTTGAGGTTAGTTGTCCTCGTTTTAATGATGGAATTGCGACTTATTACGTAATTGCACCTTCAGAAGCTTCAGCGAATCTGGCCCGATATGACGGGGTTAAATATGGCTATCGATCTGAAGATTCAGAAAACCTTGCCTCTATGACAACTCGAAGTCGTACTGAAGGCTTTGGTCCTGAAGTTAAAAGGCGTATTTTGATAGGTACATATGCTTTGTCTGCAGGGTATGTTGATGCGTACTACAAGAAAGCACAAAAAGTCAGAACACTGATTCGTCGTGATTTTTCAAATGCTTTCAACAAAGTAGATCTTTTACTTACTCCTACATCTCCAACTACGGCATTTTTAGCTGGTTCTCATTCAAGTGATCCGGTTTCAATGTATCTATCCGATTTGCTAACTATCCCAGCAAATTTGGCTGGTCTTCCTGCAATCAGCCTCCCCTGTGGGTTTGATGAGGATGGCTTGCCAATTGGGCTCCAATTAATTGCAAATGTCTTGGATGAGCCTCGATTGTTGCAGGTCGCTCATCAATTTGAGCAGGCTGCTGATGTCTTAGCTAATAAGCCTGCTGGTCAGTTCATACCTTGAGAACAAGGAATCACTACATATAGTGTTTTCTTGTTGCATGTTGCCCTTTATCTTGCGTCTGCACCTATGGTCGTTTGATGGGTTTTGTTCCTCTTCACAACCATAGTGATTACAGCCTTCTTGATGGCGCTTGTCAGCTGCCAAGGATGGTTGAGAAAGCAAAGGAGCTTGGGCTTAAGGCACTAGCTTTAACTGACCATGGAGTGATGTATGGAGCAATAGAGCTTTTGAAGCTTTGTAAGAAAGCTGGCATTAAGCCGATTATCGGGAATGAGATGTACATAATTAATGGGTCTATTGATGATCCGCAACCTAAGAAAGAGCGTCGTTACCACCTCGTAGTCCTCGCAAAAAATTCGTTGGGTTATAAGAATTTGGTCAAACTTACAAGTATTAGTCATCTTCGCGGAATGAGAGGTCGTGGAATATTTTCTAGGGCATGTATAGATAAGGAATTGCTAAAAGCTCATAGTGAAGGGTTGATTGTTTCTACTGCATGTCTTGGAGGTGAGATACCCCAGGCTATTTTGCGTGGGCGTCCAGATGTGGCAAGAGATGTAGCTCTTTGGTATCAGGATGTTTTTGGAGAAGACTTTTATCTAGAGATCCAAGACCATGGCTCATATGAAGACCGAATTGTCAATATTGGCATAAGCCGAATAGCAATGGAAACAGGTATTAATTTGATAGCAACTAACGATTCTCATTATCTTACAAAGAATGATGCTGAGGCTCATGATGCATTGCTATGTGTTCTCACTGGAAAATTAATTAGTGATGAAAAGCGCCTTCGCTATACCGGCACTGAATATATTAAGACCGAGCAAGAAATGGGACAGCTTTTTGTTGATCATCTAGAGCAAGATGTCATTCAAAAAGCCATACAAAACACTGTCTCGGTGGCAAACAAGGTAGAAGATTATAATATTTTAGGAACTTATAAGATGCCCCTTTTTCCCGTACCTGAGGAACATAGCTCGATTACTTATTTGACTGAAGTTTCTGAATTAGGACTTTTAGAAAGATTACAAGTGTCTAGAATTGAGCAGATTGATAAAGAATACCTAGACCGACTTAAATATGAATTAGATATTATAGACCAAATGGGGTTTCCTACTTACTTTTTAGTGGTATGGGATTACATTCGCTTTGCAAAAGAAAAAGGTATTCCTGTTGGTCCAGGAAGGGGGTCGGCTGCTGGCTCTTTAGTTGCATATTCCTTGGGAATTACAAACATTGATCCTGTTCAGAATGGGTTGCTATTTGAACGTTTTTTAAACCCTGAACGTAAATCCATGCCAGATATTGATACAGATTTCTGTATCGAAAGAAGAGGTGAGGTTATTGAATATGTAACTAGTCGATACGGAGAAGACAAAGTTGCTCAAATTATTACTTTTAATAGGATGACTTCTAAGGCAGTATTGAAAGATGTTGCTAGAGTTTTAGATATTCCATATGGTGATGCAGATAGACTTGCCAAGTTAATTCCAGTTGCTCGAGGTAAACCAGCAAAACTTTCATTAATGATTGGAGAAGATTCTCCTAGTCCCGAATTTAGAGATAAATATCAAAAAGACCCAATTGTTTCTAAATGGGTTGATATGGCAATTCGAATAGAAGGTACTAATAAGACATTCGGTGTACATGCAGCAGGTGTTGTTATAGCAGCTGATCCACTTGATGATTTAGTTCCATTGCAGCGTAATAATGATGGACAAGTAATTACGCAATATTTTATGGAAGATGTTGAATCTATGGGATTATTAAAGATGGACTTTCTTGGTCTGAAAAATCTTACTATGATTGAGAAGACAATAGAGTTAGTTGAGCAAAGCATAGGAGTAAGATTGGATCCAGAAAAGTTACCTATGAAAGATGTTGATACATTTAAGTTGCTTTCTAGAGGAGACTTAGAGGGGATATTTCAGTTAGAATCAAGTGGCATGCGACAAATAGTTAGAGAATTAAGGCCCTCTTCATTAGAAGATATATCTTCAATATTAGCTTTATATCGTCCTGGCCCTCTTGATGCTGGACTTATCCCTAAATTTATCAATAGAAAACATGGAAGAGAGCCCATAGATTTTGCTCATTCTTCTTTAGAACCCATACTTCAAGAAACATACGGAATTATGGTATATCAAGAACAGATAATGAAAATAGCTCAGGATTTGGCTGGTTACACATTAGGAGAAGCTGATTTATTACGCAGAGCAATGGGTAAGAAAAAGGTTGCCGAGATGCAAAAGCATAGAGATCATTTTGTTAAAGGATCTACTAGTCAATCAGTTGACCCTAAAGTTGCTAATGAACTATTTGATCAAATGGTTTTGTTCGCTGAATATTGCTTTAATAAAAGTCACTCAACAGCATATGGAGCAGTTACTTATCAAACTGCATATTTAAAAGCTCATTATCCAGTTGCATATATGGCAGCTTTATTAACAGTTAATGCTGGCTCTACTGACAAGGTTCAGCGTTATATCTCTAATTGTAATTCCATGGGCATAGAAGTTACGCCTCCAAATGTGAATGCCTCTGGAATTGATTTTACGCCAGATAAAAATAGAATTTTGTTTGGACTTTCAGCGGTAAAGAATCTTGGTGATGGTTCAATCAGGCAATTAATAGCTAGTCGTGAAAAAGACGGGCCATTTAATTCATTAGCAGAAATTTGTGATCGAATTCCTTCAAATGTTTTGAATAAAAGAGGCTTAGAGGCACTTATACATTGTGGAGCACTTGATTCGATAGCACCAGACGCGAACCGGGCACAATTAATAGCAGATCTTGATTTACTTGTTGATTGGGCTGCTTCCAGAGCTCGTGATCGTATATCTGGACAAGGGAACCTTTTTGACCTAATCAATGAGGTCTCTGCTAATGAAGAACAAACGGATTTTTCTACGGCACCAAAAGCAGCTAAAACTACTGATTACTCCCCTAGTGAAAAGTTGAGACTGGAAAAGGAGTTAGTAGGTTTTTACCTTTCAGATCACCCACTTAAACAGCTTTCACCTCCTGCAAAGTTGATAGCGCCTATAGGCCTTATTAGTTTGGATGATCAATCTGACAAGACAAAAATTAGTGTTGTTGCCATGATCTCTGAGATGCGTCAAGTGACTACTCGTAAAGGTGATCGTATGGCTATCCTTCAATTGGAGGATTTAACTGGAAACGCTGAAGCAGTTGTATTTCCAAAGACTTATGCCAGATTGTCAGACTTTCTTATGCTCGAAGCTCGGTTGCTTGTTTGGGCATCTGTTGATCGTAGAGATGAACGAGTTCAACTAATTGTCGATGATTGCAGGACTATTGATGATCTTCGCCTTTTACTTGTAGATTTACTCCCAGAAGAAGCTAATGATATAGAAGTTCAACATCGTTTAAGAGAATGTCTCTATAAACATAGGCCAGGGAAAGATGAGTTAGGCATAAAGGTTCCAGTTGTTGCTTCTATTAAGCAAGGGGAAAAAGTTCGTTATGTAAGACTTGGGCATCAGTTTTGCGTCGGGAATGCAAATGCAGCACTTAATTCATTGCAAAGTCAATCCTTCAGTGCTAACTATACTGAATACTTATTAACCTAAGTTGTGATATGTGATATGTGATATGTGATATGTGATATGTTATCCCTTATTTTTTGTTAACTCACTAAAGGCATCTCGAACCTTTCCTATATTTGGCCTTATATTTTCTAACCCCAATAAACTGCCAGCAGAGAGCTCCCAACTTGCAGAAAGTATTCCATAACTTAGGCCTAATAGACCCGTTAAAAAGCAAGCTGCTGATGTTAGTAATGTTAATGCTGGAGGAATATCTGCAATACCTCTACTGACTAATAAATAACTAATTATAAAAACACTCATTCCACTAAAAGTGGGAAGCCCCGTTGTGATAGCAATTCTGCGGGCCATTCTATTTGCAACTTCTTTTGGTATAGCAGATTCTCTTTTTGAAGCTTTGCTATTGGGCGATTGCTTTAATGCCTTTCCAGTGCTTCCAGGTTTGGCCGCCGCACTTTTGCCCGCAGGCTTGAAAGGCTTGGGTGGGGGGATTTCGGCCATATTCTTTTAATAAGTTAAAAGGACGAGATTGGATCCCGATTTTTTTTCACCCTCTAATCCCCAACTTAACTACAAGGTCGTTATAACGCTTTTCACTATGCTCCCTCACATAATTAAGTAAGCGCTTTCTTCGTCCAATCATTTTTAACAAACCTTTTCGCGATGAGTAGTCATGATTACTTTTTTGAAGATGGCCACTGAGCTTGGAGATGCGCTCACTAAGCATTGCGACTTGTACTTCAACAGAACCTGTGTCAGTAGCGTGCTTCTGATAAGAGTTGATTAGTTTTTGCTTTTCTGCTGTATCGAGCGGCATGTCTTGAAAAGTGCTTTGATTTTAAAAACTTAATTTAACCCCTTAAGCTCCTTATAACCTGGATTCGTTGCTTAGCCAAATCAAGCTGGCTTTGAGTAATCCTTCAATACCTTCTAGAGATGTTCCTAAATCTGTAATTTTTGAGGTCTTTGTAGATTTGGTTTGTGCTTCACTTGCCATTGCTTGTATTGCGCTATTGATTTCTATATCGTCATAACCCAGTGTTCTTAGGGTTTCTTGCAGTTCGATGATATTTGAAGCTTTGAAAGGAAGTTTTTGCAAATCAATTCCCTCTATTCGCGAGTTGTCGGTTTTCACCTCACTGAACTCTGAGAGTTTGTTGCGTAATTCGATTGAAAGTCTTTCGGCAGTTCTTTTTCCTATTCCTTGGGCTTTTGAAAGTTTGTGAATGTCTTGATGAATTATTGCAGTTACTAATTCATCAATTTGATTTTGCTCCAATAGTGCAATGGCCATTTGTGGGCCAACTCCGCTTACTCCTATAAGTATTCTGAAGAGGTCTCTTTCACTTCTCGTCTGGAATCCATATAGATGATCAGCATCATCCCGCTTTACTTGATGGATCCATAGAGTCAATTGGTCAATTGAGTTAATTAAGGCTAGATGACGTGGTAAGAGTTGAATTTCATAGCCAACTCCTGAACAAGCCAAAACAATTCCTTGCCTTAGTGATTGCCTCCAGTTGTCTATCCTTTGCCCATGAAGCCAGCTAATCATTGGTTTTCTCTTGACTTAAGCATGCTGAGTCTTGGGATGGTTCTGTTTTTTTTCTTCTTTTTGCATGAGACATCTCTTTCAACGGATTTGCCCTTTAATTCTGGCGTTAGTTTTATGCATTACACAGTACGGGTGTTTTAGCTCAACCAGGCCTCCCAATTCAGTCTTGATGGATGCACTTGAACTCCAAATTAATATCACGCAGAACGCACTTACAGATTTCCTAGATCTTGATGAGGGTGTCTCTAAAGTGTTAGGGGTTAAAGTTGATTCAAGTGCATTTATGGATTATGAGAATGGAAGACTCTTATTAGTTTATGGTCATGTTGACTACACGTTACCAAGTACGGAAACAATCAATAGTCCTTTTCAAGTATTTCTTGAAAAAGGGGAGAAAGGTCAGAGTTGGAGCTTGGTGAGGCCTTCATTTATTGCTAATGGTTCATCTAGAGTATGGAAAAGTTACGCACTTCCTATAAAGTCTTGACATTATATGTTTAAAAGAAGGTTGAAATATCAAAACCTTTAATTGAGAATAATGCTTTATATTGTTTTTGCTGAATTAATTCTTAAGTCTATTATTTTTATATTTTAAGTTGATTAAATATTAATCTTAGATCTTAGCCACCATCTATTTGGCAGCCAAGCATTGCGCCTGCAGCCCCACCTGCTGGGATCGCCCACCATCTATCTTTCCCTCTTGAGCCAGTAGTGGCAAGCCCTGCTCCAAGGAGCCCTCCAATTAAGGTTCCCTCACTGCAATCATTTGTATCGCCTATTGGCTGGGTTTGTTGAGTACGTCGTGCTCCAATTGAGCTGCAAGGAACCTGTACTGCTTCATTCCAGGTTCGAACATAGCCAGGTGAGTTTTTGTTCCCAGGAACGTATTCCTCCCTGTATTCACTACGAGCACATTGACGGGAATCGTTTGCGTATCCAGGTTGTGTACTTTCAGCTATAGCTGGCGATGCTGCGCTGAGGGCTAAAAGAGTGGCAAGAGCAATCTTCATTGGTTTCAGTCGTTAGGCGTACTTTGGTGACAATTGAGGCAGTAAAACCTTTCTTTTATTCTGCCTCAGAATTGTAGGTTTAATTAAATATTAGCAGTTTCTACACGCCAGATCAAGCATTGAAGAAGTATTACCAATGTGTTTGAAAAACTTAATCATTTAAGAATTCTAGGCCTATTGGGCATCTTATTTCTCTCTGTATAGAGGATTTGGTTCTGTAAATCTTCATTGGAGATACTTCTGCAATTATTTAATTTACAAGTTGATTGTTTCCTAACTATTATAAATATCGAACATTATTGTTATCTATTTTATTTTGGGAGCTTAGACTTAGTATGGTTGCTACAAGGATAAAAAATGAGCCGATAATTGTCCAATCATTTAACTTCTCGGCAAAAAGTATTATGCCCCAGGTAGATGCAAATAAAACTTGTACGTAATTTATAGAACTTGCCTGAGCTGCTGGTATGAGAGTTAAGCCTTCTGTAATCCATATTTGACCGAGTTGAGTAAATATTCCAATGCCTATTAGCCAAACCCATTCAACACCTACAGGTATAACCCCGCTACTAAATAAGAATGGTAAGGCTATAGGTACAGATATCAATGGGAAATAGTGAACAATTACCAATGGATGCTCTTGTCTGGAAAGCTTGCGAACACAGATGTAGGCCATGGCTGTTAAAAAAGCCCCAGTTAAGGCAATAACTACTGATAAAGCAGGTAGTTGAACACTATCTGTGCTTATCCATTCGGGCTGAACAACCATTAATATTCCCAACCAGCCGACTATCACAGCTATTCCAATACGAAGTCCAAAACCTTCCTTTAAGAATAAAGATGCTGCAACTGCGGTAAACATTGGGTATGTGTATTGAAGAACAGTAGCGGAGGCCAAAGGCAAAGTTGTAATGGCTTCAAATACGCAGAACAAGGCAGTGCTCCCTAGTAGGCCTCGGATTATCAGTAATTTTTTGTTTTTACCCCAAGGTGAGATTTGAGCCCTTTTGATCATTAACCTTGTTATTAGAAGGCTTATAAGAGCTCTAACTAAAACAATTTCTGCTACAGGAAGTCTCCCACTTAAATGTTTCACGCAAACACTCATTAAGCTAAATGCCCAAGCACTAGCTATTAGGTTCAAATAACCTTTCATTGTTTTTGAGTAATAGATGCTCACTTCTGTCAGAAGATCAGCTTTGTAGTTTTGCTGCAAATCTTTGTTCTGTTTGTCAAACGATGATGGGGATTCATTTCCAGTGCTATGAAAATTTTTAACTAGACCAATCTGTTAGATCCCCCAGAATGTACTGATGGCATCACCCCGTCTCCACCCACGAACAATTGAGGCAGTCAAAGAACGTGCAGACATTGTTGATGTGGTTGGAGAACACGTTGTTTTAAAGAAAAAAGGAAGAGAATATGTTGGGATCTGTCCTTTTCACGATGACAGTAAACCCTCTATGACGGTATCCCCCGTTAAACAGTTTTATTACTGTTTTTCATGTGGAGCCGGAGGAAACTCCATCAAATTTTTGATGGAGTTTCAACGACAAAGTTTTGGAGATGTTGTTCTTGAGTTAGCGAGAAAGTACCAACTTCCCGTTGAGACCGTTGATGGTTCACAGCAAGAACGTTTGCGTCAGCAATTTTCACGTCGAGATAAGCTGCATCGAGCACTATCTCTTTCTGCTGGTTGGTTTTCTGATCAGCTACGTTCAGAAAAAGGTTCTAGTGCACTTAAGTATTTGAGGGAAGTGCGTGGCTTGAGTGAAACTACTATTGAAGCTTTTGATTTGGGATATGCTCCAGATCAGTGGGATGGACTACTTACATATCTTCAGCAGGTAGAAGGGTTATCTCCAGATTTACTCGAGGCGGCTGGATTGGTTGTTTCACGAAAAGGCGGAGGCGGTTTTTATGACCGTTTTCGTAATCGTTTGATCGTGCCAATTCGTGATCGTCAAGGACGAGTTATTGGTTTTGGTGGGCGTAGTCTTGATGGTGCAGAGCCTAAGTATTTAAATTCTCCTGAAACAGAAGTTTTTGAAAAAGGACAGCATCTCTTCGGTCTAGAAAAGGCAGTTAAGTTCATTCGTAAGGAGGATAGAGCTGTTGTTGTAGAAGGCTATTTTGATGTCATTGCTTTGCATGCCTCAGGAATTCATAACTCTGTCGCGGCTTTAGGGACTGCTTTGAGTAGTAAGCAAATCACTCAATTATGTCGTTGTAGTGAGAGTAAAAGAATAGTATTGAACTTTGATGCAGATGGAGCAGGAGTACGAGCTGCCAATAGAGCTATTGGAGAAGTGGAACGTCTTGCAATGCAGGGTCAGCTGGATTTGCGTGTTCTTCATTTACCTTCAGGAAAAGACCCTGATGAATTTCTTCAAGAGCATGGTCCTGGGGAATATAGAGCCCTTCTTGATCAGTCTCCACTTTGGTTGGATTGGCAAATAGATCAGGTTTTGCAAGACCTTGATCTCAGTAAAGCAGATCATTTTCAGTCTGCAGTTAGTGGGTTAGTACAACTTTTAGGCAAACTGCCTCAGTCAGCAGTGCGAACCCATTATCTCCAAAAGGTTGCTGAGCGTTTAAGTGGTGGACAAGCACGTTTGGCTTTGCAACTTGAGGAGGATCTTCGTAAGCAAGTAAAAGGTCAGCGTTGGCATGGACGTTCTAATCGAAGGGATCATCTCGGTGAAGGTAGTCAACGTGAACGTAGTGAAGCTGAGATCTTACGTTTATATCTACATTGCTCTCCTCATAGGTCTGCTATTCGACGTGAGCTGCGTCAAAGGGAACTTGAAGATTTTGCCTTGCAACATCATCGGTTGTTATGGGCAGCAATAACAGACTTGGAAGAAACCAAACTTGGAGCTAGTCGATTAGAAGAAATTATTCGAGGCAATGACTCTGGAGAAGATCTTGCTGATATAGATATTGCAAGATTACTCACTGATCAGTTAATGGTTGATAACAATCCACTTTTAACTCGTCTTATGCCCCTTTTAGAGCCAGATGAGGTTCATGTAGCAGCCATGTCTGAGCCCCTCCTTCATTTGCGTGGAACGGCTGCTGCTCTTGAGCGACAGAAATCATTGAAGCGATGCAGACATCTTTTGGAAGCATGGAGTGGTCAAAGGTTGGAAACACTTGAGAGATGCATCTCCTCACTTGTTGAAGAAGAGCGCCATCGACCAGAGGAATCTTTTGATATGGAAAATAGAATAGAAAAAATGTTTCAAGAGCTAAATAGTGAAGCCTTGCGCTTTCAAGATCTTTATTACAGCGAACGAAAGCATATTCTTCACTTGGATCAACAACGTTGTGCAGGCTATGGAAAGAAGCAGCCCCTCACGGCTTAGTAATTTGATTGATTTTATTGTGCACAATACAAATGAAAACCTTGTTGTTTTAGCTTTTAACCACTCCCTTTGTTCTTTTTAAGGGCAAAACTTCTTCAGTGCAGCAATTACCTTCTTGGGTCTGTCTTCCATATAATAAGCCTCTACTTCACGTTCTCTCTTTATATTCCCAATACTTGTAGACCCTTTTATTGCTCTTGCTTTATACCATGGGTGTGATTTTCTTTTAGTATTAATGACACCTAGAAGCTTTGAATTATTACAGTCCTGAGCAACGTGAGTTGCTTCATGTCTAAGCGCTTTTCTAATGGAGATTGCTGTAGCATTATTATTATCACGACCCACTTTGGGTAGGTAAAAACCATTAGTCTCTTTTATATTTTGAGTGCAAATAACCACTGCACGTTGCCGCTTTTTGGTAAACCCAACATACTTTTTTCCCATTAGGCATAAAGGAGAATTTTCTTCCACTGAAAAATTTGCTTTGTAGATAAGTTCAAGGATTTCTTTTTCTTTTGCAGTTAAAAATAAAAGGAATTCCATGATTTTCTATTTGAGTTTTTGTTGGTCTGAATTTGCTTATGATTGAACAATCGGAAGTTGATTGATTCGTGTTGTCGTGTAGCAGCTTAATTGCTCACGGCGTATGTCCCAACTTTGATTGAGAACGCATGCCGCCCATTTCACTGTGCCATCTCCATAGCGCTCGTTGAGCTTGTCGATTGTTTGCATTAGACGTTCACGTCTCTTTAGGCTTTCAGGCTTGTAATCCCTTAGAAGGTTTGGTTGTAGATGATCAGTGCTCTGAAGTTTTTTCATTATCACTCCAGCCTTGACTAGAAGGCAATAAGGCCGGAATATTTTCTCTGTCAATGTCAATGCTTCTGCTAGAAGAACGGCCGTGTCGTTGCTTGGTGTGTTTAGTTGAGTTGTTGCGCTTTGCTGATAGAAGGATTCTGAAAAGGGACTTGTGCGTGTGAATACGGTGATAGTTCCTGCTCGTTGATTGTGCTTTCTTAGCTTTGCACTGGCGCGAATTATGTGGCTATTTATTGCGCGATGTAATTCTTCTAGGCTTGTTATCGGACGACTGAAACTTTTGCTTACGCAAGTTTGCTGTTTTGGTGGTGTTACTGTCCTGAGAGGTAGGCATACTTTCCCTTGTAATTCTTTTTGTAGTCTTATTCCTGTTACCCCGAACTTTGTATGTAGTTCGTTGCTAGGCATATCGCGTAGTTGCTGAGCTGTATTAATGCCTCGCATTCGACACCAACGAGCGATTTGGGGTCCTATTCCCCAAACGTCTTCGATGTTAATAGTCTTGAGCCATGATGTTTGGTCCTTATTTATTTGTAGGTCAAAGACACCAGCATGAGCTGATATGTTTTTTGCGAGGTAGTTAGCAATCTTGGCTTGGCTCTTGCTACCCCCGATACCGATAGAAATGGGTAATCCTAGGTTTTGATATATTAATGCTCGTAGTTGACGAGACCAGGGACGTAAGTCGTAATCAGGTGGACGACTGATTTGAGCAAAGGCTTCATCAATGGAATAGATTTCTATGTGTTCACAATGTTTTTTTAATAAACCCATTAGACGTTGACTCATATCACCGTATAAGGCGTAATTGGAGCTGCGTACGACTACACCGAGCTTTTTTAATTTATGTTGGATCTTGAAGTATGGTTGGCCCATTGAAATGCCGAGTTTCCGCGCTTCTGAGCTGCGAGCCACGATGCAGCCATCGTTGTTAGATAGCACTACTACTGGGCGACCAGAGAGCGATGGATCTATGTTTTGTTCACATGCGGCGTAGAAATTATTGCCATCGATTAGTGCTGTTGCTTGAGTCATTTTGATGATGTAATGCTTTTGAGATTGTGAATTGAATGCACTGCTACACCCCAGATCTGCACGTTTTCGTATTGCTGTAGGTCAATGGGTAGATAGTTGGGATGCTCTGCTTCTAGATACAGCACTCCATTTTTGAGAACAAGTCGTTTCAGCGTGAAGGCGCCATCTAGTACAGCTATCACGATGTGACCGGGACGTGGGTTGAGGCTACGGTCTACAACGAGGAGATCGCCGTTATGAATTCCGGCGCCAGTCATAGAGTCACCGCTTACACGAAGCAGAAAGGTGCTTTCGGGATGTTGAATTAGATACTCGTTGAGATCGATACCGATATCGATATAGTCGTCGGCAGGGGAAGGGAAGCCTGCTGAAACGCATTCATTCGCTAGCGGTAGGAATAATTTCGATTGCTTTGCTGGTAGGACGACTAGCACCTGCGAATCCTTCACAAGAAGCAAGACAGAGAGCTCAATAGTACACCAATACTACTGAGCTCTCTGTCTTGCTTCTTCCCGGAGGGTGGGTGGAGTTTGTGTACTTGGCGGTTTCAGGGCTAGATGCTTATTTGCTAGTAGGGCTTGATATTTTGACCGGCTTTAATTGTTAGCTCCGATGATATGGGCCTCCGTGAATAATGGTGGTAGCTCGATAGATTTGCTCCACAAGTAATAAGCGAGCAATCTCATGGGGGAATGTCATAGGTGAGAGGCTTAAGCAAAGGTCGGCCATCTTTTTTATTTCAGGTGCGATACCGTTAGCTCCACCTATTACAAAAACAAGTCGCTTTGAACCTAATGCTTTTAGATACTCAGCAAAGGGAATAGAGGCGAGAGGCCTTCCTTCTTCCATCAGAATGATTAGTGTTTCATTGTTTTTTAGTTGAGTTTGTATTGCGTCAGCTTCTTTTTGTGGACTTGAGTCTTTTAATTCAGTAATTGTTAAGCCAGGTAGACGTTTTAGGTATAACTCAAGACCTTCACTTATCCATTTTTTGCGGATTTTTCCTATGGCAAGGATTCGATAACGCGACGGATTCAGCATGAGTGAATCAGAGGTCAATGATTTGCATCTAATCTTCCTCTTCTAATAGAAATCTATTGAACGAAGAATAGAGAATTTCTTCCTTGGTTTCTTTTTTTGACTTCTTTTTTGGTGCTATTTGCTTTGCCTCGGAACTTGTGTTCGTTGTTTTGTTGCTTTGATGATTATGGCCTAACTCTTTGGTCTCAATTTCTTTTAGTCTCTGTATTAAATGTGTAGGGACGTTCCCATCTGGACTTGCATTCATTAACTCTTGGAATAACAATTGAGGATTGTTTGTGGTTTCTATGGGGTGAGAGGTGTCGTTGGTGCGACTTTCTTTTTGCTCAAGAGGAGGCTTCGGCTTCGGCAGTTCTCGTGGAAGCTGACGAATTAACTTTTGAAGATGCTCGCGACTACGAGGGTCAAATGTCATCGGATGAGGAGATTGTATTTTTTAAAGGAGCGGGGACTAAGACCTTTTTTAGGTCCATATTCGACTTCTTCTCTTAGAGCTTGTCGAAGTTGTTCAAAAGGAAGATCGGTGAAGCTGTCGTCGTCAGCAAGTGCCGAGGGCAAATCAAGATCGCTTAAATCAGCGACCTGTGTGGTGTTGTCAATAGCGGTTAAGCCTGGCTGCTGGAGAGGAAATAAAAAGAAGATGGCAGCAGCGGCCAAGGCCATTAGGCGGGCACGCATAGCAACAGGAATTAATTGGTAAACCTTAGATCTGCTTGTTAAAGGATGAGGGGTCGGTCGGTAGGACTGTGAGATATTGAATGGGATGTAATTCGTTTTGGGGTTAGAGAATACACCTCAAAATTACTAGGATGGATATTTAGCATCTATCTCAGTTTAGGTTTTTAGTTGTTTTGGAAATATGATTCTTCTGGTGATGATGAGTTTGTTTTAAGATTGAAGGTTGGGAAATAAATCTTATTTGTTTCTAAGAGAATTCCTTTAAGAGGCGCAGTGTTTTCTTCAACCTCTCTTCGTTGTCTGATCTGGTTTTAAATAAGAGTTAGAATTTTCAGTCTTAATTACTATTCAAGTGTTTGGTATGTATTTGGGTAGTTAAGGCTATGCCTTTTTCGGGACACATTGCACGAAAGCGTTTAGGGCAGCATTGGCTTAAGGATGTATCTGTGTTGGAATCTATTGTTGAGGCTGCGGATCTTCAGTGTGGTGATAGGGTTCTGGAAGTAGGACCTGGACGAGGTGTCCTGACAGAACGGCTATTAGCATCTCAAGTTGCAGCAGTTCATGCAGTTGAATTGGATGCTGATCTTGTTGTGGGATTAAAGGAGCGTTTTGCTAGCCAACCACGTTTTACTCTTCAACAAGGAGATGTTCTGTCGATTCCATTGACTCCTCCTTGTGGAATCCTTTCGAACAAAGTTGTTGCAAATATTCCATATAACATCACTGGACCATTGCTCGAACGGTTGGTGGGGCGTTTAGGGAAACCTATTGAAAGGACTTATAAGTTGCTTGTACTTCTTCTGCAAAAGGAAGTGGCAGAGAGGATTCTGGCTCGACAAGGCCAAAGTAATTTCAGTGCGCTTAGTGTAAGACTGCAGTTGCTGGCTAAATGCAGAAGTATTTGTCAGGTGCCACCAAGTTGTTTTCAACCGAGACCCAAAGTTCATTCACAGGTTATTTCTATTGAGCCTGTGGATGAAGAGCATCGTTTGGATTCAGCGTTAGCACTACGCGTAGATGAGCTGCTTCGTAAAGCTTTTACTTCTAGAAGAAAAATGTTGCGCAACTCGCTTAGAGAATTAGGCTCATTGAATGAATTAGAGGGGTGCGCGAAAAACGCTGGAATTAGCCTTGATCAGCGGCCACAAGAGGTGTCCCCTCAAGAATGGTTAGTAATGGCAAAGAATTTCAACTTTAGTAATGAAGTTAGTAAGCAATTATGAGCACCTCTTACAGACCTTTTGATACGGGGCATTTACTAAGAATTAAGGCTCCCGCAAAAATCAACCTCCATTTAGAAGTACTTGGTCTAAGGGCAGATGGGTTTCACGAATTAGCGATGGTTATGCAGAGCATCGACCTGGCTGACTACCTTGAAATAACTAGGAACGAAGATGGAGAAATAAACCTTTCTGTTGATGATCCAAACTTAAGTACAGGAGATGACAATTTAATTATTAAAGCGGCGCGATTGATTCGTGATAACTCGGGAGTGAAAGGCTTGGGTGCGAATATTCATCTCTGTAAGAAAATCCCTATTGGGGCCGGTCTTGCTGGAGGTTCTAGTGATGGGGCCGCTACTTTGTTTGGGTTAAATTCTTTATGGGGGCTTGCTTTTACAAGAAAGAAATTGATTTCTTTGGCTGCTGAACTTGGTTCTGATATTCCTTTTTGTTTAGAGGGTGGCACTCAATTATGTTTCGGCCGTGGCGAGAAACTGGAATCTTTAAAAGCGTGTAGTCCTTT
The DNA here is from genome assembly GCF_034092395.1 of Prochlorococcus sp. MIT 1307. Taxonomy (NCBI): domain Bacteria; kingdom Bacillati; phylum Cyanobacteriota; class Cyanophyceae; order Synechococcales; family Prochlorococcaceae; genus Prochlorococcus; species Prochlorococcus sp. MIT 1307. The sequence continues at coordinate 198,750 of NZ_CP139301.1, forward strand.
TATGGCAGTTATCCTGATTAAGGACCCATCTGTAAGTGTCTCTACTCCTTGGGCTTATGGACGTTGTAGGGAAATTAGGGGCGCTCATTATCTAGAAAGTGAATCTGATTTTGAAAGGTGCCGTCAACAATTAAGGGATGAAAATTGGTTGAAAAATTGGAGCATCTCAGAACCACCACCACTGAAAAATGATCTTCAGAAAGTAGTCGCTCCTGAAATTTCCTCTGTTCAGAATGGGTTGGAGTTACTTTCTGAATTGCCAGGATCACTTGGTGTTGCAATGAGTGGTTCTGGCCCTAGTTGCTTTGCTCTTTATTCCAGTTACAACAAGGCCAAGGATGTTTTTGATCAGAACAGAGAACGATTATCAACTTCAGGATTAGAAAGTTGGTGTTGTTCTTTTCAACCTCAAGGAGTTACCTCTGAATCATGAGTGATTCAAAAAATCCAATATTAAAAGGAGAAGAGGAGAAATCGATATCTCCGCAAAAAGGTCCACTTAGTTTTTTTTCTGGTGCTATTACCAGTATTTTCTTGTCCTGGATCTGTCTTGAGTTAAGTCAGAGAATGGTGATCTATTTCACTCTTCATTCGCCTGCCTACTCTTCCCCAATAGCTCAAAGTGTAGCTTCAGGATTCAAAACACTGGTCATAGGAATAAGTTTCTTAGCTACATTTACGTTTGGTTTCATCGGATTAGGGCTAATCCTTGTATTTATTCGCAGTCTCTTTGATGGCAATGCACGAGAATCTACTTAGGATTTGAGCATCTTATTTATAAGGGTTATTAGGTTTTAAGTAGATGACACTTCACGACCTTGGTTTACTGATTCTTTTGCTGAGCCCTGGGATGCTTCTCTCAGTATTGCTTTTGTCTACATTTGCTGCAGGAGGTTAATAGGCATAGGCTGATATAGCGTGGCCTATTAATCCGGTTCTACCGGGATCGCATTGAAGCTGTGACAGGGACACTTCTTTTTAACGCTCTCCGAGAAGCCATCGATGAAGAGATGGCAAGAGATCCACGTGTATGTGTGATGGGCGAAGATGTTGGTGCTTATGGCGGATCGTACAAAGTCACTAAAGATCTGTATGAGAAGTATGGGGAGCTAAGAGTTCTCGATACTCCCATTGCAGAAAATAGTTTTACTGGAATGGCTGTAGGAGCAGCTATGACTGGTCTTCGACCAATTGTTGAGGGGATGAATATGGGGTTCCTTTTGTTAGCTTTTAATCAGATCTCCAACAACATGGGGATGTTGCGGTACACAAGTGGAGGAAATTTCACTATTCCCACTGTTGTTAGAGGACCAGGGGGAGTTGGGCGCCAACTTGGGGCAGAACATAGTCAGCGGTTAGAAGCTTATTTTCATGCTGTCCCTGGAATAAAGATTGTTGCTGTAAGTACTCCAACTAATGCGAAAGGACTTATGAAAGCAGCCATAAGGGATGACAATCCTGTTCTTTTCTTTGAGCATGTTCTTCTCTATAACCTCAGTGAGGAGCTCCCAGAAGGTGATTATGTTTGCGCTTTAGATCAGGCCGATCTTGTTCAAGAGGGAAAAGATGTCACATTGATTACTTACTCACGTATGCGACACCATTGTTTAAAGGCTACTGAGCTATTGAAGGCAGATGGAATTGAGGCTGAATTGATTGATTTAATAAGTCTCAAGCCATTTGACATGAAAACAATTTCAAAATCTATAAAAAAAACACACCGTGTCATTGTTGTTGAGGAATGTATGAAAACTGGTGGAATAGGAGCAGAGTTGATTTCTTTAATTACTGAAGAATGTTTTGATGATCTTGATGAAAGACCTATTCGTCTTTCTAGTCAAGATATACCTACTCCCTATAACGGCCAATTAGAAAATCTCACAATTATTCAGCCACATCAAATAGTTGAGGCTACACAGAAGATGATTCGCAAGGGACTCTGAATTTATGGCACGCCAACAAGGCTGGTTTGCTTTGATTCTTGCGCTGGCTTTTTCTGCTGGTGCGGTTTTTATAAGCTTTCCACTTCAGTTGGGTTTGGACTTGCGTGGTGGCAGTCAGCTAACTCTTCAGGTTCAACCCACGGAAGAAATTACCCGAGTTGATAGTGAACAGCTTGAGGCGGTGAAAGCTGTTATGGATCTTCGGGTTAATGGATTAGGTGTTTCTGAATCAACTATTCAAACCATTGGTTCAGATCAACTGGTGGTTCAACTTCCGGGTGAGCAGGATCCCTCACGTGCCTCGGAAATACTAGGTAGTACAGCTTTGCTTGAATTTAGGGCTCAGAAACCTGGAACTCAAAATGAGCTTAGAAATCTGCAAAGAATTAAACGACAAGCTGAAGGAATCCTCAAATTCTATGGAGAGCGGGGAAATTCACTAAATAGCCCTTCAGATGTTGAGCTAAATACTGAGCAAATTGCTTTAGCTCAAAAAACTCTTGGTATTGAGATTACTTCTGAAAATGATGTCGATCAACTTGAACAATTGATAGATAAAGCACAATTCAAAATAGCTGAACTTTTTGAACCAGCCTTTTTTACTGGCAATTTGATTAAGGCAGGCAGTCGTCAGGAGCAAAACGGTTCTGGATGGGAAGTCACGCTTACCTTCAATAGTGAAGGCGGAGGAAAATTCGCGGACCTAACTAAATCAATAGCTGGTACAGATCGTTTACTGGGAATTGTTCTTGATGGAAGGTCTATTAGTGAAGCAAAAGTTGGTCAACAGTTCAAGATGGCTGGAATTACTGGAGGTGCGGCAACTATTAGCGGTAATTTCACTGTTCAGGATGCACGCGATTTAGAAGTCAAACTTGATGGTGGCTCTCTCCCTTTGCCTGTAGAAATCCTCGAAGTAAGAACGATTGGACCAACACTTGGAGCTGCAAATATTCGTAGAAGTCTTTCCTCGGCACTTTCTGGCCTTGCATTGGTCGCAATCTTTATGTTGCTTGCTTATCGATTAGCAGGCTTTGTGGCTGTAATTGCTTTGAGCCTGTATGCATTATTTAATCTTGCTGTTTATGCGTTAGTTCCTGTAACTCTTACCCTCCCAGGCATAGCAGGTTTCATTCTTAGTATTGGGATGGCTGTTGATGCAAATGTTCTAATTTTTGAGCGTGTCAAGGATGAATTGAGGAGAGGAAATACTCTTATTCGCTCTATAGAAACTGGATTCTCAGAGGCCTTTTCTTCAATTATTGATGGCCATCTGACTACACTTATTAGCTGTATCGCTCTTTTTTCCTTAGGTACTGGATTTGTTAAAGGGTTTGCTGCGACATTAGGAATAGGAGTGGTGTTGAGTTTATTTACTGCACTCAGTTGCACACGTACGCTTTTGAGATTTCTTATGAGTTACCAAAAATTAAGACGCCCTACAAATTTTCTACCTGCAAACCAAATACCATCTTCACAATTTTGATTAATGACCAGATCTTTTTCTTACAATTCCAATAAAAGTTCTCTAAGAATCCGGCTTTGCAGCCGCCGACATTTTGTTTGGTGGACTTCAGGAATTTTTGTTGCACTTAGCCTTTTGGGGTTGTTACTTTGCTTTTTTAATCCTTCTATTAAGGCCCCACTTCGTCCTGGAATTGATTTTACTGGTGGTACGCAAATTCAGCTAGAAAGAACTTGTGATCACTCCTGCGATGAACTTAGTACGACAAAAATTTCTGAAATTTTGAGGAATTTATCTATTTCAGAAGAAGAAACAAAATCCTTTCCAAAAATATCAGATGCGAAAGTTCAATTTCTTGATGATTCGAAATCATTAGTGCTGAGACTTCCATTTTTGTCTGCTTCACAAGGTCAATCTGTAATAGCAGCTATGGAGCCGATTGCCGGACCTTTCCAGCCTGGTGGTCAGGCTATTAATACAATTGGCCCAAGCCTTGGTGGGCAGCTACTAAAAAGTAGTTTGATATCTCTTTTGGCAGCCTTTGCAGGTATTGCTTTATATATAAGCCTTCGATATGATCAAAGATTTGCTGTATTGGCCTTAATAGCGCTGGGTCATGATGTGATTATTGTTTGTGGTGTTTTTGCTTGGCTAGGATTGCTTTTCTCTCTAGAAGTTAATAGTCTTTTTGCTGTTGCGTTATTAACAATTGCAGGTTATTCCGTCAACGACACTGTTGTTGTATTTGATAGAATTCGTGAACGTGCTCGCGTTAATTCTTCCCTGGATTTGGCAGAGCAAATTGATAGGGCAGTCTCTTCAACATTAACGAGAACTCTTTACACTAGTGGAACAACACTTTTGCCTTTATTGGCATTGATTTTCTTTGGGGGGAGTACTTTATATTGGTTTGCTATTGCGTTGGCATTGGGAGTTGTAATAGGTAGTTGGTCTAGTATTGCACTGGCTCCTTCATTATTAAGTTTAAGCAGTTCAAATATTCCAGTGCCAATTGAGACTCAATCAGAGGATAAAGTTGAGAAATAACTTGAGAAATTTTTTTTATTATACATATCGACATTTTATTCCACTAAGTTTGATTCTGGTTTCGATTTGGGATCTTCGAATAGAAATAAGACTTTTAATTGAGGACTTTACATTTAGCGCCTTGTTTTTTGCTATTGGCCACCACCCCCTAGCGATCATTGTTTTATTATTAAGTGCCTCGATTATACGTCAATATGATTAACAAAAAATGTTCTAATATTTGTACTACTTATTTGATTCACTTAGACCCATTTGTCCATTACTTTTTTAATAAGCAGGTCTTGAATACAGACTTGTAAAGTTACTGTAAGTGGTAGAGCTATCAATAGTCCAGGTAGTCCTAATAACGCACCTAAACTTAATTGTGCCATTAATGCAACCGTAGGTAATAAATTTACTGTTCGACTTAATAAAAATGGTGTTAATAAAAATGCCTCTATGTTCTGTAGGATGATTCTAAGAATTAGTACTTTTAGCATTAATATAGGAGAAATAATTAATGCAATACCTAATGGCAATAATGTTGCTGTTGTTGGTCCAATTGTGGGCAAGAAAGTAAGTATTCCACATACAAGTGCACTAAGAAGGGCTAGAGGAACTTTTAGAATTGAAAGACCTAGCCAGGTTAAGAGAAAAACGCTTGTTGCTGAGATTGTCATACCTTCTAGCCAGCCTCCCAATGCAACTCTGCAATTATCAAGTAGTGTTGAAACTTCGCTTCTAAAAGGCCTAGGGGTTGCTGAAATAATTATCTTTCGATGGGATTTGGGGTCTAATGTTAGAAGGATTGAAAGCACACTTATCAGCAGTAGTTGAATTAAGCTGTTTGCAGCATCCCCAGCGAAGCCAAGTAATTTTGCCCCATAAGGCTGTAATCTTTCCCAGTTGAATTGGTTAGGTATAGATTCTTTAATTTCAGCTAAAAGAGGTTGACTTGTAATTATTAACTGAAGCTTTGAGTCTAAAGCTGGTAAAAGTGTTCCCAGTTCTTTTACTTGTGTAATTAATTCAGGAATTAACAGCTGAAATATTAAGGCTCCAGAGATTATTAAAATAAATAGAACAAGACATAATGCAAAGCTTCGAGGTATTTTTAATTGTTTTTGTAGTTTCTGTATTAGTACATCTAGCGTAACTGCTAAAACTATTGCGCCAAAAAAAACCATAAGTACCCATCTTAACTGCCATATAAGTAAGGCTAGAAATAATAATGTTAAAAATGCAATTAATTTACGAGAAGTCATCTTGCGAGATGTTTCTTTTTCCATGGATCTAGCAAATCTTTAATGACAATTTCTTTGATCAAAACTTGAAGAACGACTGTTAATGGCAAAGCAAGTATTAATCCAATTGGCCCAAAAACCACAGTAAATATAAATTGAGCGGTAAGTGTTAATCCTGGAAGTAGCTTGACTTGATGATGCATTACGGAAGGAGTTATTAGATAACTTTCAAGATTTTGTATAAATATGTACATTCCTAAAACTGCAATCGCTTTCCATGGCTCATCAAGTAATGCTACTGACATAGGGAATATCGTACTTATAACTGGTCCTACATTTGGTATGACATTCAGAATGCCAGCTAAAATAGCATTGGCAATTACTAGTTTTACACCCAAAATTGATAGGCCAATTCCTGCTAGTAGGGCCACACATAAAGAACTAATTAAAACCCCAACCATCCAATTACTAAGGGCTTTACCGCAATCAAGAAGTATCCTTCGAGCTCTTCGTCTATAAAAGGAAGGAATCAGAAGAATTGAAACTTCTCTATAAGCAATTGGTTGAATTGAAATCATTAGACTCACAGCGAGAATAAATAGGACTTTTAAGAAAACACTTCCTACATTTCCAGCTAGATCGAGAATCTTTTTGATTCCATCCCCAACACCAGTAGCTAATGTTGAACTATCAGGTAAGGGATTAAATCCATTTGCGAAAAATTGCCTACCAATAGTTCCTTCTTGATAGTCTCCATAAATCATTTCGTTCACTTTCTCTAAATTCTCTCTGGCAATGTCTGAGAGTGCACTCGCTGCATTAGGAAGTTGAACTATTAACTGTTGGAATTCTTCTGCAAATGGTGGTAAGACAATAATAAATATAAGGCTGACGAAAATTAATATGATGGAGAGGCTAAACAGCAAAGCTATAGGCCTAGCAATTGGAATTATTGAACGTAACTTTTCTACAAGCGTGCAAAGCGCCATTGCTAGCACAATTCCAGCAAAAATCTGAATAAGTATTTCTTTTAGGCTCCATAGAATTACCCCCGCTGACAAAAGAGCCGATAGGGCTAGCCAATGGGGAAGTTTCATTCTTATTTTTTTGCAGAATTGTCGGTATAACCCATGCCATGGCTTTTTGCATATCTTTGGGCAAAACGCATGAAGCGTTCAAAGTCGACTTCTGATTTCCATGTATAAGTGGCTTCAAGAGCACTAGCCTCGCCATTTACAAAGCGAGCATTTACTTCTCTAGTAACCAATTCTCCTTCTTCGTCAATAAGAAGCATGCCTTTCAAATCTGTCAATGATTCTTTTGTGAGAGCTTCAGGGCTATCGAATATGAAGAAAGCTTGACCAGTCCTGCCGTCTCGACTTCTCGTTAGACGTATTTCAGGCACAACAGGTTCATCTATACCCCGAAAGAATTGAATCGCTGCAACTGCGTTGGATTTAGTCATGGAGTCCTGCGAAAGTTGAATAATAGTTAAAAGGTGATGTATGTCGTTAGTCTCAACTAGTTGAGAAGCCCTTCTCTAAGGAGTTTTTCAACTGCTAAATCTGCCGTCTTACCAGTTAAGTCAACTGTCTTTCTTTTGGGACTCCTTGCTAACTCATAGTCGTAGCAACGATCGTAATAATCGAGCATTGCTACGCAGGCTTGCTCCCAGTTTTCATTTTCGATAGCTGTTTTAGCCTCTTTTGTTCGCTGTGGCCCAAGTCTTCGACTAATCCTTGTAACAGCATCTATAAGAGCATCTTTATCATGATTTGAATAGACTTTCACCAATTGTTGAATTCTTTCTTTTTGTGATCGACATATTTCCAGAATCGGAGCTTTTTTCATTTGTTTGAACAATTCATTTGGGATTCTGCATCGACCTAAACTTGCACTTTCTGCTTCTAACCAAATGTACTGAGCTGGGTTTTTTTTGCAATTTTCAAGGGTTTCAGCGAGTAGATTTTCATAGAGTTCTGAGGTTGGTTGAGGAGGAAGTCCAAGACTTCCAAAACTGCTACCTCTGTGGTTGGCTAATCCTTCTAAATCAATTGTAAAAAGGCCTGCTTTTTTCATTGAATATAGAAGATCTGTTTTTCCTGTGCCAGTCTTTCCACCAATTAACTTGAGAGGCAATTCCTTTTGAAATTGTTTTAGTACCCAATTTCTATAAGCTTTATATCCTCCAATCAGAATTACAGGTTTTAAATTTAATAAATTAGCTAACCAACTAACACTTGCTGAGCGCATACCACCTCTCCAGCAATAAAGTTTTAGACAATATTTATTTATTCCATCGTTATTTGTGTTACCAACTTGCTGACTTAAAGATTGTAACTTCCCCTTTAGGACAGGAATTTTTGGCCCTATAAATTTTAATCCAAGTAATATTGCCTTTTCTCTACCTTCGTTTTTATAGCTTTTGCCTACTGTTGCCCTTTCTTCATCGCTAAATAATGGAAGACTAATGGCTTCTGGCCAATGCCCTTTATTGAATTCAGAAGAACTTCTTATATCTATTACTGGGCCATTGATCTGTCTGAAGGTTTCTATAGGCAGATAGGTTTGTAGGCCAATACCTGACATAGTGGACTTATGCCTGGTCAGTTGAGACCGGTTGCTATTCATGCTTTCTGAAAACTCCCATTCATCTGATATCAGCATTGAAGAGTTGTTAGAGCAATTCTCTAACGGCTCCTCAAGGAAACGTCGTGGCCTTATTAAATCAATAGAAGCTCGAGCTAAAGAAATTGCTTTGTTGGGGCCAGACGCATTAGCACCTTTTTCTCCTCAGGGGGATGATTGGGCTGCTGGCTGGATTCTGCAGGTTATTCACAGAAATCAACCAGATGCCATCTCAAAGCTAATTTCTCCTGACTCAACTGGATGGTTTCACACTGAGTCTCTTGAAGGAATTGATTATGCCTCTTTCCAAAGTTCTCTCCTCTCTGAAAATTTTGAGGATGCTGACCGATTTACTAGTGCAATACTTCGGCAATTAGCAGGTCCAGAAGCTGAAGAACGCGGTTATGTCTATTTTAGTGAAGTTGGAACCATGTCTGGAGTTGACCTAGTCACTTTGGATAGGCTTTGGTTTGCTTACTCCCAAGGTAGATTTGGCTTCTCAATTCAGGCTCGCCTTTTAAACTCACTAGGAGGTCGTTACGATCGTTTGTGGCCTCGAATTGGCTGGAAAGAAAATGGAGTATGGACTAGATATCCGCATGCTTTTTCATGGTCAATAACTGCCCCAGAAGGGCATATGCCTCTTGTGAACCAACTTCGCGGGGTCCGTTTAATGGATGCTCTTTTGAATCATCCTGCACTTCTTGTACGTCGAGAGGAGGGGACTTCTGGCTCAACATTTTCAAATTAACCCTTTAGCAACTATTTTGAAAAAGGATTAAGGCAGTAATGATGCGTATCAGCTCATTCAAAGCTGTTCAGCATCTATATTCTTTTTGTGTTCTTTTAGTGTCAAGGAAATTCCGGTGGGCTGACTTTTCATTTCCTTCAACACTTCAGCTATCTTCGTTCCTTGAGATTCTTATGGAGCCTATTTCTCAAAGTGAATCTACTGAAAAAATACAGCTGGGTCTTCAAGAAGCACTTGTGAATGCTGTTTTACATGGCAATAGTGGAGACCCTTCAAAACATTTAAGGGTTCGTCGAATACTTACTCCAAATTGGTTTGTATGGCAAATTCAAGATGAAGGAAAAGGAATCCCAATAGATGAACGGTGTGCATCATTGCCTACTGATCTTGATGCTAATCATGGGCGCGGACTGTTCATAATTCATCATTGTTTTGATGATGTTCGTTGGAGTCGCCGAGGTAATCGTTTGCAGCTAGCAACTCGACGATGAAATAATTAGCGATCAGGACAACTAGGAGCTTTTATTTCTCGTTTTACCCATCGCATTGATTGATTTATAAGCTCAGTGATATCAGCTTCTTTCCCACCAGAGATAAGTTGAACCAGTGCTCCAGCAAGTAATTCTGCAGCTCTTCTGTTTGGGTCGTTTTTATATTTATGCCAATTTTTATCGTTAAGGCTTAGTTGAGCATGGAGCTTAATGGAAAGATCTTGAGCCTTTGATGGCCATTTCGTCATTGGTTTAATCACTCTTCGTTAGAACAATATTAATCTTTTAAAATAAGACAACGATGCTACAGGCATTTAGTAATAGTAGCGACGAGATCTTTGTATGTTAACTAGGCCATATAGTTGAATTATAGGTTACATGTTGATTTGACTTATAACTTAAGTCCTTTAAGTGACTAATTATTGACTTTTATGGGTTTAGTTGCACTCCATACTCTTGTCATAAAGTAAGATTCTGCAGTTATAGATTGAAAGCCACTATTAATTAACTTTTCGTCAATATCATCATTTATATAGTCACGGTAATAAGGCTCATGAAAGACCTTATGAAAATCTTCCATGATAGGAGAGAACTGAGGTGAGTCAGCAATTTGAATTGAGTCGGCTAGTACTAGTACACCTCCAGGTTCTAGTACTCTCCAGCACTCTTTAAGTACATTTTGCCTCGCATTCTTTGGTAGTTCGTGTAATAGAAATACACATGTTAAAGCTTGCATGCTTTCATTTGGGAAAGGCATTTCCTCTGCATTGCCTCTTATTAATTGTGCAAACTCTTCACCTCTAGAGTTTAGATATCGACTTGCTTGTCTAAGATAAGCTCCTGAGAGGTCTATTCCAATTAATTCTTCGTCCTTTAAGGCACTTCGTATTTGTTTTAAAGTTCGGCCTGTACCAGTTGCAACATCAAGTACTTTCAAACTTTCTTTTGGCCTATTGCTGAACCTTTTAAGACCTCTTTTTAATGGGGCAATAATTCTCCTTCGCATGGAATCTGCTGTTCCATTAAAAAGAATTTCAACTTGTAAATCATAAAGTTCTGCTGAATAATCACTAAGGTACCCATCTGTTTGATGATGAAAATTTTGAAGGTAATAGTCTGGGTATACATTTTTGTTTATTTTAATGGGTATATCTCTAGTTCTTTTTTGTTTCCTTCTTTGCCAGGTGGAAGGCAGATCGAACCAAATTAATGGGTATCTTGCTGCCCATTCAAGCCAGGGTGCATCAAATAGTTGACTTTTTGGATATATGCCTTGTTCAGCATCAAGCCAGTCTAATTTTTCCAAAGCGGCAACTGAGCGACGAAGCTCATAAAATAATTCTGCAGGTATAGGTTTTGTATTTGGGATAGCATCTGGTGCTATCAATTCCATCAATTTGGAGCTCAAATGTTTATGGGCAAGTCCTGCAAGTCCCTTGCCCTGTTGAAGTGTTTGATAGGCGATCTTTGTGAAGTTTGTCTCAGCCATAAATGCTGTTATGAGTCTTTTGCTGCTCTTGCCTAGACTCTACTGTGAAAAAAAGGATTCTAATTGTTTTAGTTATAGTTTATTAATTGAATTCTATTGATTTCTGCTTGCGTTATTACATGAGCTGTTCCTTATCCTTAAACTAGATCAAAATTGCGTCGTATTTGATTTAAATTTTCCTGGACAGTTTTTGATTGGGATTCTTATTAGTACTTCCCTGATTTCAATCCAATTGTAGTTTGGCTCTATTTTTTTTAATCCGTGAATGGATTCCTTAATTAGCTTCGATGCTTTTTTGGCTTCTAAGCATATTTTGTTTTTGTCTTCTCCACGTAAATACAATTCTAAATCCTCTAGACTTTTGTTAACAAGCTCTAATTCCTTTTCTGCATTCTTTCTTCTTAATGATCCTGCTTCTATAGTTTCTAGCAGTGTTAATAAAAATATTATTAGAGCTAATATATTTAGTAGAATTCTGAAATTGTATTTCAAAGATCTCCTGACAATTTTTAATCTAGTCTTCGCTCCCATTAATTAGTTCATAAAATGGTAATTTATCAATAAAAGATCTAAGCAGTATTTAGACCTTTTATTGATAAATGATTTTATTTAAATATTGAAATATAGATTGTCAATTATGCGTCGTAATACATAACGAACTCATGTGGGTGAGGCCTTTGACGCAATTGTTGGACTTCTTCGTATTTTATCTGGATCCAATTGTCTATGAAATCTTCGCTAAAGACACCTCCCTCAGTAAGATATTTATGGTCTGACTTAAGATAACTAAGTGCTCCATTTAATGAAGATGGGACTGTTGCAATATTTGCCAGTTGTTCTTCTGGTAATTCAAATAAGTCAACATCAACACCATCCCCAGGATCTATTTGGTTTTTGATCCCATCTATTCCAGCCATCATCATTGCACTGAAAGCTAAATATGGGTTTGCCATTGCATCACCTGGGCGGAATTCAAACCTCTTTGCTTTTGGATTAGGTCCAGTTAGGGGGATTCTTACAGCTGCTGATCGGTTGCCTTGGGAATAAACAAGATTTACTGGGGCTTCAAAACCAGGGACAAGACGTTTATAACTATTAGTTGTTGGGTTGGTAAATGCTAGGAATGATGGCGCATGTTTCAGGATTCCGCCGATATACCACCTCGCAGTTTGTGAAAGGTTTGCATATGTTCCTTCTCCAAAGAAAAGAGGTTGTCCACTTTTCCATAGACTTTGATGAACGTGCATACCAGTACCATTATCATTGAAAACTGGCTTTGGCATAAATGTAGCTGTTTTGCCATATTTTTTGGCTACATTTCTTACTACATATTTATATGTCATTACGTTGTCGGCTGCGTTAATTAATTCGGCAAATTTCATTCCTAATTCATGTTGTCCTGCACCGGCAACCTCGTGATGATGTTTCTCTATAGGTATCCCTAGTTGACCCATCTGGAGCAACATCTCTGATCTAATATCTTGAGCGGTATCGTTAGGTGCTACAGGGAAATATCCTTCTTTAATCTGGATCTTATAGGCAAGGTTTCCTCCTTCTTCAATCCTTCCTGTGTTCCAAGGTGCTTCGATTGTGTCGACGCTGTAGAAACATCCTCCTTCGCTGGAGTTATAACGAACATCATCAAACAGGAAAAATTCAGGTTCGGCCCCGAAGAAGGCTGTATCTGCAAGGCCAGTGGAGGCGAGGTGATTAAGAGCTTTTTGAGCTAATGATCTTGGGCACCTTGCATAAGGTTCTCCACTGCGTGGCTCCTGAATTGAGCAGATCAAGCTTAAGGTTTTATGGCGATAAAAAGGATCTATCCAAGCTGTATTGGCATCAGGCACCATGGCCATATCTGATTCGTTAATTGCCTTCCATCCGCGAATTGAGGATCCATCAAAAGCAAGTCCACTAGTAAATGCTTCCTCATCAACCATGTCAGATGTGACAGTTAGGTGTTGCCACTTGCCATGAAGGTCTGTGAATTTTAGATCAATTAATTCAATGCTTTCATCTTTTATTTGACGGAGGACGTCCTGGGGAGATTTGCCCATGGGTATTGGCTAACTAAGTAGAGATAGTTTTTAAAGTTAGTAAGTGTGTGAAACTAGTTTTGTATCAATAAGTACCATTTTGTATTCTTTTTTGGCTTGGAACAAGTTGGGTCTCAAGTCCTTGAATTTTGGTAGGTCTTGGTTCTTGAATCCTCATTTGCTGTTATATCCCATTGCAATCTCTCAAAGAATTTTCGCGGCTTAATGCTTGCCTGTTTAGGCTCAGAACTAATTGACCTTTACCAGGGCCTTGGTGACTCTCCAAACCTTTTTCCCTGTTGCTGAAGACCACCACAAAGTTTTTGGACAAATATCCGTCCCCACAAGGCTTTTGCTTGGGCCTGGTCCATCTAATGCACATCCGGATGTTCTAAAAGCACTAGCTCTACCACCTGTTGGGCATTTGGATCCTTTTTATGTTGATTTAATGAGTGAAGTTCAAGAGTTGCTTCGCTATGCCTGGCAAACGGATAACCGCTTAACTCTTCCAATGAGTGGTACTGGGAGTTCAGCTATGGAAGCAACAATAGCTAATACTGTTGAGCCAGGGGACAAGGTTTTAATAGCAAATAATGGATATTTTGGAAGTCGCTTAATTGATATAGCAGAAAGATATCGAGCCGATGTTGTGACTATAGAAAAGCCTTGGGGTGAAGCATTCTCACTAGGTGAAATTGAAGAAGCAATATTGCTCCATAAACCTACGGTTTTGGGAATAGTTCATGCAGAAACGTCAACAGGTGTCTGTCAACCAATGGAAGGGATTGGTGGCCTTTGTAAAAAACATGATTGCCTTTTGCTTTTAGACACAGTCACTTCACTTGGAGGAGTACCTCTATTTATAGATAAATGGGGGGTAGATCTTGCTTATAGTTGTAGTCAAAAGGGATTAAGTTGTCCTCCTGGACTTGGTCCTTTTACAATTAGCTCTAGGGCAGAAGAAAAACTCAATTCACGAGTAGGCAAAGTGCCTAACTGGTATTTAGATGTATCTCTTTTGAATAAATACTGGGGTAGTGACCGCGTCTATCACCACACAGCGCCAGTAAATATGAATTTTGCGATGAGAGAAGCACTACGGCTTCTTTCTGAAGAGGGTTTAGAAAACTCTTGGACACGTCATAGAACTAATGCTGAACGCCTATGGGACGGGCTTCAGAGCCTTGGGTTAGAACTTCATGTCCAAAAAGAGTTACGGTTGCCTACATTGACGACTGTTCGCATCCCTGATGGAATAAATGGGAAAGCCTTTACTCTTCATTTGTTAAATAATTTTGGTATAGAAATAGGAGGAGGTTTGGGGGCTTTGGCTGGGAAGGTATGGAGAATTGGCCTAATGGGTTACAACTCTACGTCTGAAAATGTAGATAAGTTACTTAATCTTTTTGATACAGAATTGTCTAGTTTTTAAGTTTGGATTTACGCCTTAACTTGAACCATTGTTCAAGTTGTAATCTTACATCTTCACTCAAAATTCCACCTTTGACAATCATCTTGTGGTGAGCACTTTTTTCCTTGGCTAAATTTAGTGAACCACCTAAAGCGCCTCTTTTTAGGTCTGAAGCCCCATAAATGATTTGTCCCATTCTTGCCTGAATGAGTGCTCCTGCACACATTGGACAAGGTTCTAAAGTAACGATTAAGGTGCAATTATTGAACCTCCAGTCGTTTTGTATTAGAGATGCTTGCTTAAGAGCAATGAGCTCTGCATGCCCAAGGGGATCTTTTTCTCTCTCTCTGCAGTTGCTTCCACGGCCTATGCAATGGCCTTTACTATCAAGTATGACAGCACTTATCGGAACCTCCCCATACAAACCAATATTTTGAGCTCTTGTAAGGAGCTTGAACATCCATTCTTCACTTTGCAGTGTGCTTAGCTCAATGGGTTTAGACAATGGGTTATCTCTGAATTAATGCCTGATCAAACAATGCTATTAAGAGGGAAAATGAAATTAGGTTTTCTGTAGCTCTTGGCTGGTAACAAACATATAAAGCCAGGTCCTTCATTAGAACCGTTTGCTTCTCCTGATCATTTAGATCTAGAGCTGCAATCGTTTCTCGAAGATGCCTCATCTCGCCTTTGCGATTGGTTCGGAAAAGCAAGTCAGAATGGCCCATTGCCAGCACTTAGTGTCATGCCAGGGGTGGCACCTGCGCTTGATGGTTTGACGAGAAAAGCTCTTTTGGATGATTTGCAATTAATTATGGATGGAGCATTTCAACCATCTCATCCAGGGTCATTAGCTCATTTAGATCCACCTCCTTTAACAGCATCGATAGTCGCAGATTTGATATGTGCTGGTCTTAATAACAACCTTTTGGCAGAAGAACTTTCTCCTAGCCTTTCGAGACTAGAGAGAATGCTTTGCCAATGGTTCACTAAACGTCTTGGAATGCCACCTCAATCAGGCGGTGTTGCGGCCAGCGGTGGAAGCCTTAGCAATCTTATGGCGTTAGTCGTAGCTCGTCAGTATTTAGGTCTACAGAATGAACCTAAAGCTGTCGTTTTAGCGAGTGAAGATGCACATGTGTGTTTAGCAAAGGCAGTCAGAGTAATGGGCCTTGATGAAGACGCTTTACAAAAGGTAGGTACCAATAATGAGGGTCAGATTTCAATTGAGTTACTCCAATCCCATTTAAATAGGCTGAGATCTGAAGGTAGAAAATGTTTTGTTTTGGTAGCAACTGCAGGTACAACTGTGCGTGGGGCGATTGATCCGTTAGTAGAACTAGGTCGATTTTGTGCTCGAGAAGATCTTTGGTTTCATGTCGATGGTGCTATCGGAGGAATCTTCGCGCTATCGAAACAAACCAATTCGATTGTTAATGGTATTTCTTCAGCCGATTCGGTGACTATTAACCCACAGAAGCTTTTAGGGATTACAAAGGCATCATCGTTGTTGCTTGTAGCTAACCGATTAAATTTAATTCAAACTTTTTCTACTGGATTGCCATACATCGAACCTGCATGGGGAGAGGATGCTCATGGAGGCGAGATGGGAATTCAGGGCACTAGACCGGCGGAAGTTTTAAAATTATGGCTTGGATTGCGACAACTTGGGGAAAAAGGAATTGAACGGTTGCTTAAGGATTCAATTGATCGACGTAGATCTTTTCAGAAGCAGCTTGATGTATCAAAACTAAGTGTGATTACAGGACCGCTTCATTTGATTTCATGTACTCCGAAATCTTTTAACCAAAATCAATCAGCTAGATGGTCTAAAGAAACTCGACGGAGCTTATTAGATGAGAAATTTATGCTTTCTAGGCCTTTTCATAATGATCGTTATTACCTTAAAGCTGTTATGGGTAACCCACATACTCAGTTGACTCACCTTAGTAAATTGGCGAATTTGTTGAACCATTCTGTCGGGATTTAATCAAATGCCAGAATCACCTACAAAAGCACGTTGGGTAGCAATAGTTACGGGTGCATTTTCAATATTAATAGCATTAATCTATCTGGTTTTGATTACGGTTTTAGATGCTCGTGGTCCGATGCTCCCTCCCCCTCCCGAAGCCCTGGGCGCGGTGGTAGTTGTCTTTGTTGATTTTTTCTAAGAGGAACAATTACTCGACGGACTGCCAATTCCATAAACTTTTGAAGAGATGAATCCCGTTTGTTCAGATCGTAATGATGTTGAACAACTTCTTGGATACCACCATCTCCCCAGTCTTGATCTTGTTGAAAGTAGGTGATAAAGCTTGCACCTGCTATTCGTGTTAGCCATGCAGCAGCAATACCTTGAATTGCTTTCCCTACTAATAATGAAGGTAGATTGATACTGAGTGCTGAGCCAATAAGGGATACTCCCCCTTTTATTATTCCTAGCCCAGCCAAAGTTCGTCCTACCGAAACTGTTAACTCTTGTGCCCGGTCTTTAGTTAGTTGTACTCCATATATACGAGCAACCTCTATTACCATTTGTGCATTAACTGCTGCTGTTACAAGAAGATCTGCTCCTGGTAAAGGGGTTGCGACGACAACACCACTACTTATCCAGCTGTATCTGTCTACACACTTCCTGGCAACTTGTTTTCGTTGACTATTAAGTAGTTTTTTACCTTTGTCTCCAAGATTCCGACATTGAAGCAGAATATTATCTGCTAGAAGTTCCTCCCCATCATCATGTAGGACTTTCGCTAGTCGACGTAAGAGTTTATTTATCTCAGCCGGAGGTTGCCATGGTTGTTCTCCTGGAATCGGAACTGACTGTGGAGAAGCGCAACATGGAATGACATCTTCTGAATCAACTAAACCCTTACAGTGTCGCCTTAACAAAGCAAGAAGCCTTCGCTCTTCTTCTTCGCCGCGTAGATCACATTTGTTTAAGACGATTAATAGCCGTTTCCCAAGGTTAGTCAGACTTTTTATGACTTCAAGCTCGGCTGAGCGCAAGTCACTATCTACAACGACAACCATAAGATCTGCACTACTTGCGCGTAGTCGTGCTTCTTTCTCACGGCTATATCCATCTTTGCCTGCTTCTAGAATTCCCGGTGTATCTATTAGTTTTAGGCCTCTATCTAACCTTTTAAGTCTTAGCCGGTAAATTTGACTTGATTTTGTTGAACCCATCTGGGCTCCAACTCTACCAACCACTTCATTAAGTATTGCTCTTATAAGAGATGTCTTGCCACTAGATCCAGTTCCAAAAATAACTACTACTAGATCTCCTCTTGCAAGTTCTTTTTCGACACGGTCTCTATCTTGCCTAAGACCTTCAGTTGCAACATTGTCCTGTAAACGTTCTAATAATCGATCTATACTCTTTAAACTTTGCTTTGCTGCTTGATGTCTATTCTTTGGAATTAATGTTTGGCTTTTAGAGTTTATACTTTGATTCGATATTTTATTAAGAAAGGACTGAAACCACGGCCAACCTACTTGAATTATTAGGGCCAATAGCAGGCAACCGGCTAGAAATAATACAGGCCCTACTAACCAATAGGGGAGGAAGTATTCAAGAGAATAACGAACTTCATTAATTAATCGTAGAAATCCTCCTATTACTGCTCCTGTGAGGAGTAATAGGATAAGTCCACCAGAACTATAAATTAGTAATTTCTGGCGATTCATTTGTTAAGATGGTTGATCTGGCATCTTTTTTTTGTACTTAACAAGCTCTTCAATAAAAAAGCAGATTACAGCAAGATTAATGACAATGTCGGCTAAATTAAATATTGGGAAGTTAATAGGTATTAGTTCAAGAAAATCATTCACATATCCAACTCTCCATCGATCTATTCCGTTTCCAATGCAACCACCTAGAAGAAAAGATAAACCTAATCCTCTAAAAGTAAGAAATGACTTGCTTCTCCATATCCATATAATTAATCCGATAGACACAGAAAGACTTAAAAAACCTAATATATGTGTAGATTTATTGAATAAACTAAATGCTGCTCCTGTATTTTGGACTAAACGTAATTGGATTAGATTAGGTATTAATATTAAATATTGTTTTTCTTTAAGCACTTGAATTGCTATGATTTTGCTTAACTGATCAGAAGCAATAACTAAAGTGCTCAAAAGAAAAATAAATTTTCTTTTTAATAGAATTTTTCTCATGCGATAAAAAGTAAACCTCTTAATGCAATTGATAAAACTCCTATGGCTGGACATAGGAGTATTTGGGAAGGTAAAGGAGCGATTGAATAGCTAAATAGAAGTTCAGGTAGAGTCTCTTGCCAACTACCTATTGCCGAACCAATTATTAAATAAAGTCCTCCCCAAATTTGTAGAATGATTATTCCAGCTAAAGCACATAAGGCAAGAGTAATTAAATCAATACTCTTGCTTTGCTGTAAAAGACGACCGCTTATCCAAGCAGCTGGTATAAAACCAGTTAGATACCCGAAACCAGGACTTGCCAGATAATTGAGACTTCCGCCCTCATGAAATATTGGCATATAAAAAAGGCCAATAACTAAATAAGCCAATGTGGCTATTACAGCAGCTCTTGGGCCGAAAACAAGAGCTGAGAGCAGTAGAGCGGGTACTTGGAAGGTACTAGCAAGAGGAACTGCTTTTGGAGTGAAATCTAGTCCTGGCAGGATCAATGCAGTAGGAGTGAAACCCCCTACCATCATCATCATGAGAGCTGCAAGTGCACCGCTCCAAATTGCCAAAGCTCGCACATAATGATTACAACTTTTACCATCCTGCATTAGGAAAGAGACAATTACTAGCTTGTATGGACCTATCTATTGGTGACAAAGTCTCTTTAGTCGTTCCTTTGTCCTATCTAAAGACCGCAGACCCTAAGCCAATGCTTAGGCCTCCTGACCTAGTTTCTTCAGAAGAGATAGGGGAAATTGTCGGATTTAATGCAATTGATATCGCGAGAGTAAGGTTTCGACGTGGAGTTTTTTTGATTCCTACTGACCATCTTTCTAAAATCTGCCACGATGATCTTGATCAGTCTGACTGAGATAGATCTTTAATACATATCAGATGTGTTAATAGCGCCATTTATTTGCTAGCTTTCCTATCGTTTCTTTAGGGCCACACAAGCTTAGAAGTGGCTTATTGAAATATTTATGAGCGATATTTTGAAGGTCTTTACTTGTGATTTCTTCAATTTTTTTGATACTTTCTTTATCGTAATTATCTCCCAATCTGAATGCTCTTAATAGAGCTTTTCTTTCTGCACATTGGGCTACTGTTTGAGACCCATGAGCTATTTGACCTCTATATTTTGCTCGTGCTAATACTAATGATTCTTCAGAAAGTGATGTTTGTTTAAGATTCTCCCAGATTTCCAAAATAAGTTGAAGGGTTAATTCAGCTTTTTCTTCACTGGTTGATACATGTAGCAGAAAAGGTGCTGTTCTTTCACGTGTTGGATGATGTACACCTACTTCAT
Source organism: Prochlorococcus sp. MIT 1307 (assembly GCF_034092395.1). Classification (NCBI taxonomy): domain Bacteria; kingdom Bacillati; phylum Cyanobacteriota; class Cyanophyceae; order Synechococcales; family Prochlorococcaceae; genus Prochlorococcus; species Prochlorococcus sp. MIT 1307. The sequence continues at coordinate 218,713 of NZ_CP139301.1, forward strand.
ATGCAACTCCGTGCTTTTCTCTAAGTTCTCGGAAAAGTAAACTAGACATTCCTGAACCTAAATGACAATGGAGTAGACGTAAACCCAAGTCATCTTCATGACCATGACCAATTGTTGTTTGCCCTAGCATTAACACGACTTGTCCAGTGGGCTCTGCTTCTAAGGTGATTGTTGAATTATTTTTATTTATGTAGTTAGTCAGTTGCTCTTCTTTGGATGTTTGAATTGAAATTTCTTTCTTCTTAGATAGCAATTCATTAAATGGTCTTATTTTATATAGTCTTTCTTTTAAATCATTGGGAAAAATCCCTGAAATAGCCATCACTTGATTTTCATCAACCAGCCTTTTAGCAATTGGTAAGAGATTTTGACGCTTAAGTGTTTTGACATCGTTTGTTATACCCAAAGGGTCGTGACCATAGGGCCCTTTACCATAGGCAAGATGTCTCCATCCATCAAAAGCCACTTGAAAGGGGTTTTCTTTTTGTCTTTGAAGTGCTTGAAGCGTTAACTCCCTTTCTAGTTCTACCTGATCGGAATCAAGATGTGGATTTGTTATCATCCATCCAATAACAGGTAGTAGTTGTTGAGCATCACTATCGGAACACTTGAGGCTAATAAGTAGTCCATCTTCAGTTGTATCGCAACGGAGTCCTGCACCACAACCTTCTACAAGATTGGCTAGCTCTAAGTTGTTGTAGGGACCACAACCTCTACTTATTACAGACCCTAGTAATTGATGAGCTCCTTTTTCATCGTCCGGATCTAAGCTGCTTCCTCCTTTAATCCAAACTTTTGCTGCCAAGATCCCTGGAGCTTGAATTGGATCTAAAGCGATATCAAGTGGGCTCATGATTCGACTTCAGAAGGCTTGGCAATTAATGTGCAACTAAGTTCAGGTTTTAGCTGACAAAAAATTTCATCTTTAAGTTTCGAACCTGACCAATAATCGATGTATTCCAAGGGCTCAAGTAGACCTTGAGGACGTTCCCAAAGGGTTTGTGCACCAGCTAGAGCTGCTACTTGGCTTGTTGCTTCAAGATTGAAGCAATGACCATTCCTGACGAGGTGACAAGCTCGATCTAGTTCATGTTTTTTGGGGAATGAATTTATACTTTCGCCCAGGATTTTATGAATTTCTTCTTCAACTCTGTCCAAGTTTTCTTCTCTACAACAAGCTTCAAGTAAAATTAATCCACCTTTTTCTAAGGAAGTTACATCCATATCAATAGTTTCGACTATTTGTAGATCTTCTCTTAGGTGTTTTACAAGGCGACTGCAGCGGCCTTCAGCCAGAAGTGAAGTAGCAATATCAGCACCCATAATAATTTTTTGTTCCTTAGCAGGGGCTATGGGCCATGCCATTAACAATCGCGATGATTCGAGCCGAGGAACTTCAAACTCTTGTCTGAGCTTTTGAAATGGAATGTTTGTAGAGGTTTTGGTGGCTAAATCTGGCTTGGAACTTTTCTCTAATTGTGAGAGCAAACTCTTTTCAATCAATTTATCTATATTTTGGGGGAGGGCTCCGGCAATTGATAGGCAACAGTTCTCAGCGGTATAAAGCCGACGATGAAAACTTCTCATTTGTTCAGGGGTACTTTGTTTGAGACTTTTCTTGTATCCAAGGATGGGCCTCCCATATGAATGGTCACACCAACAAGTACTCAATAATTTTTGAAAGGCTTTTTCATCTGGTTGATCATTCTGTTGGGCTATTTCTTCAAGTACTACTTCTCTTTCCATTGCGTAGGCACTTGGAAGAAGAGCCGGTTGTAGTACAAGGTCCAGTAAAAGGTCTAATGCTGGTGCGACTACCTTGGGTGGTACAAGTACATGAAAATGTACGTCATCAAACCCAGTAGCAGCATTGCTGCTACCACCAAGTGCTTCAATCTTTCTATCAAACTCTCCTGCATCATTGTTATTACTTCCTTTGAAGACCATGTGTTCAAGAAAGTGTGCAATGCCTTCTTCTCCAGGCCATTCATTGGAACTGCCTGCTTTAAACCAGAGGTCCAGACAAGTCAGTGGAGCCTCTTTCATTGGTGCTATGACACAAAGAGTGTCGTTTTGCAGAGCCCAATGATGGAGATTGGGCCCTTGAATTGAAATTGTCAGAGTTGGCTTTCAAAACCCCATTCTTATCTTAATGCTGTCGTGTTGTTTAATCCCTCAAAAAGTGAACAAAGGCTTCATCCCTTTTTGGAATCCCTAGCAAATCTAATTAGGCTTCGCAGATCTGTTTTGCCTCGTCTAATCCCATTAGAGTTAAATTCTGATTTGCTAGATATTAAAGGTAAATTAGATGGAGATGATTTGTTTATTCGTAACGAATTTCATCGTGCAAGAGGGATAAGAAAGGTTCATCTAGAGATTGCAAGGATTGGTTCAGGCTTAGAGATCCTTCACTGTGTCTTTTTTCCTGAGCCAACATTTGATATCCCGATATTTGGAGTAGATATTGTTTCTCGAAATGAGTCTATTCTTGCGGCTGTTGTTGATCTTTCTCCAGTTGATAAAGATTTGCCTTTAATTATTCAGAAGAAATTGTCAGACCTCTCTCTTCCAATCTTTAGACATGTTAGACAATTGCCTGACTGGGGGGATATTTTTTCTAATTATGTACAGTTTATACGACCTGATGGAAGAGAAGAAGAAGAGTCTTTTCTGAAAATTGTTGATTCTTATTTAGAAATCCTATGCACTACATTGTCTTTGTCAGAACCTGACTTGCTTGATTCTGCCCTTACGATTGGTAGGCTTAATTATCAGAAGTACTATTGCCTACAACAAAGACGCAACGACAAAACTAGAAATGTACTGGCGAAGGCATTCAGTCCTCAATGGGCCGATCGCTATATAAATACACTGTTATTTGAGGATCCAACCAATTTATGAAGCCAAAATTTCTAATATTAATTATTTCACCAGTTCTTGGATTTTTCTTAGCATCTTTGTTCTCTACATTTGTTGAGAGGTCAAAGGAGGCAACTGAAATTAAATCATCAGAACCTCTTGTCATACCTCTTGAGTCTGTAGCAGCTTTAGGTCAGTTGTCACCATTAGGGGAGGTAAGAAGTCTTGCGGCTCCGATTAGTGGCTTTGGAGGTACCCCGAGAGTTGCAGAGTTGTTAATCAAAGAAGGGGATTTCGTGAAGAAAGGACAAGTATTAGCGATTTTTGATAATAAGCCTCAAATCCTTGCTGATTTGTCTGGAGTTAGAGCAAGAATTAAGACTCTTAGCATAAAAATTAAATTGCAGACTAGACAAGTTGCTCGTTTCAAACAAGCAGCAAAACAGGGTGCCGCATCAATTGTAAATCTTGAAGATAAAGAGGATGAACTAATTAAACTTGAAGGCCAAAGACTGGAAGCACTTGCAGAACTTATAGGTCTAGAAGCTGACCTTAATGATAGTCAGCTCAAGAGTCCTATTGATGGAGTGGTTTTAAAAATTAGTTCTAGAGTGGGTGAACGCCCAGGAGAAGAAGGAGTAGTAGCAGTAGGTGCTAATCACTCTATGGAAGCTCTTATTGAAGTATATGAATCTGATATTAATAGGGTTTCAGTCGGTCAATCAGTTTTGTTGACTAGTGAGAACGGAGGTTTTAAAGGGACCCTTAAAGGCAGAGTTAAAAGAATTAGCCCACAGGTTAGACAAAGGAAAGTTTTATCTACCGATCCAACAGGAGATGCTGATGCAAGGATTGTGGAGGTACGTGTAACTTTAGAGCCAAAATCTGCAGAACTGGTTAAGTCACTTACTGGCATGAAAGTAATAGCCAGATTTAAGTTATCGTGAAATTATGGCATTGGAAAGGTAGGAGGATTCCCCTCTCATGGTTGTTGCTTTCTAGGCAACCTTTGAGGCTATTTGTAGCTCTTGCTGGTATTTGTTTTGCTGGAATACTTATGTTTATGCAATTAGGCTTTCGTGATGGTTTGTTTGATGCAAGTGTCACTGTTCATAAATTATTTGACGCTGATTTGGTATTGATGAGTCCCCGTTCTATGAGTTCTATAAGCATGAGTGGTTTTCCAAGACGAAGGCTTATACAAGCTATGGCCCATAAGGATGTAATAGGAACCACACCTGTTAATTGGAATTTTCTTCTTTGGAGGAATCCTGAAACTCTTTCAACAAGGTCAATACTTGCATTGGGTTTTGAGCCAGGTGATCCGTTATTAAAAAACCCTGAATTTGCTTCAAAGGCTCAACCATTAAAAATTCGTGGAAGAGTGTTGTTTGATGAGCTTTCTAGAGACGAGTTTGGCCCTATCCCAATGTGGTACAGAAATGGGCGCATTATTGAAACAGAAGTAGCAGGGAAAAGAGTAAGAGTTGCAGGCTTAGTAAGTTTGGGACCATCTTTTGGTGCTGACGGGAATTTGATAACTAGTCGAGAAACTTTTATGCAATTATTACCATCATCTCCACCTGGGAGTATTGAAATTGGCCTTATTAGATTGAGGCCAGGGTCAAACTCAGAGTCTGTTGCTAAGTCAATAAGTAAAAGCTTGCCTGGAGATGTAAAAGTTCTGACTAGGCAGGCTTTTATTGATTTTGAAAAAAATTACTGGCGTACAAGTACCTCAATTGGCTTCATTTTTACTCTTGGTGCAGCTATGGGTTTTGTAGTTGGATGTGTGATTGTTTACCAGATTCTTTATAGCGATGTAAGTGACCATCTCCCAGAGTATGCAACTCTTATGGCTATGGGTTATAAATTAAAAACTTTGCTTGGGGTTGTTGCTCGAGAAGGGATTTTACTTGCTGTCATGGGTTATATACCTGCTTATTTGTCCGGTCAGGCTTTATATGCTTTAGTTCGAAATTCAACAAAATTACCTGTAGCAATGGATCCACAAAGGGCTTTTCTCGTTTTTTTATTGATATTGGTTATGTGCATGGGCTCTGCATTAGTAGCTATGCGACGTTTAGCAGATGCCGATCCAGCTGAGATATTTTAGTGGATACAATTCCTTCTCGTGTTACTTCTAAATATGAGAACATATCTATGTCAAGTATTCCTTCTATAGAAATTGATGGGCTGAGTCACTGGTTTGGAAAAGGCACGATGCGACGGCAAGTTCTTGATTCAATTTCTATGCAGATAAACCCCGGCGAAGTGGTATTACTTACTGGACCCTCTGGCTGTGGTAAAACAACTTTACTTACATTAATAGGAGCACTTCGCAAAGTTGAAAAAGGCAGTCTTTCCGTCTTTGGTCATCAATTAAAAGGCTCTGCACGTAGAACGCGACAAAAATTGCGACGTCAAATTGGCATGATTTTCCAGGGACATAATCTCCTTCGTTGTTTGACTGCTGAACAAAATGTTCAAATGGGGGCTGACTTAATTGCGGGATTGTCCTATCGGTCTCGCCGAGATCAGGCACGTGAATGGTTAAGGGCTGTTGGTCTTGAAGATCAAATGAGTAAGCTTCCTCATGATCTCTCTGGTGGTCAGAAGCAGCGAGTGGCAATTGCAAGGGCACTTGCGGCTCAACCAAAATTGTTATTAGCAGATGAACCAACTGCAGCACTAGACAGTGTTACTGGTAGGGAAATTGTTGATTTATTAAAGAAATTAGCTTTAGATCAATCATGTTCTGTTCTTATGGTCACTCATGACCCAAGAATTCTTGATGTTGCAGATCGTCTTTTAAAGATGGAAGATGGCAGATTGCTTGTTTAGCTTGTAGAGGTTGGATTGTTATCATTGAATTGATATTCCAAAGACATGGCAAAACGTAGAAACCTCAAAAAAGAAAAGCAGGAGCGCAACCGTGCATATGCTCGGAAATTTAAAAAGCGTAAACTTCGTAATGATGGACGAGGTGAAGGGGCAGGAAATGGAGTAACTGGTACTGCCAACAATGGAGGAGCAGCAGACTGAGCTTCATTGATATCAACCTTCAATAAAGCTAATTGCTGTATCATCTTTTTTTTCTTTCGATAGGCTGTTAACTTTTTAGAGAATTTGGTATTTAAGGGTGTTCATAAGCGTCGTAATACCTACCTATAATCGCAAGCCGATTTTAGAGAAGTGCTTAAATGCGCTTGAGAGTCAGCTTCTAAATTCTTCCATAGAAGATTATGAAGTAATAGTTGTAGATGATGGTTCTACTGACGGTACACCAACTTGGCTCAGGCATGAGAGGGCTAAATTCCCCCACGTTCGCTTAGTTGAGCAAAAACATGCAGGCCCTGCTGAGGGCCGCAACCGTGGTGTTTCTCAGTCGCGTGGAGAAGTGATTGTTTTTATAGATAGTGATTTAGTAGTTACTAAAACTTTTCTGTCTTCTCATGTAAAGACTTTGACTCGTTCCTGGCGAAGTCAGGCAGATCGACTTTGCTTTACCTATGGAGCGGTGATTAATACTGCTAATTTTGACAATCCCACTTCTGAACCTCATAAGCTTCAAGATCTTTCATGGGCATATTTTGCAACTGGTAATGTGGCTATCGATAAAGAGGTTTTAAAATCTTCTGGCCTTTTTGATACTGCTTTTTGCTTATATGGTTGGGAAGATTTGGAACTAGGTGAAAGGCTTAGAAAAATGGGAGTAAAGCTGGTGAAATGTCCTCAAGCTGTTGGTTACCATTGGCACCCTCCCTTAAGCCTGGATCAAATTCCTCTCTTGGTAAAAGTTGAGAGGGAAAGAGCAAAAATGGGGCTTGTTTTCTTTAAAAAACATCCGACGCTTCGTGTTCGTTTCATTATTCAATACACCTGGCTCCATTTATTTCTATGGGAGGTTTTAACCCTTAGAGGTTTTATTAATGAGCGAAGCCTCAGGCCCCTACTGGCTTTGTTGATTAGGAAAGGACATCCAGGTTTAGCAATGGAACTACTTAGAATTCCTTTAAATCTTTTTGGAGTTAGAGCAATCTACAAAGAAGCCTCTATTAGGGGCATCCGTTGACAGGCCTTTTGATAAATTAGATAGGTAAATACAAACACGCACACCTGCTCGTTTCGGGTGATGGCTGTCTTGATCAAGTACTTTTCTTGACTGACTTTCATCCCTGTCAGGTGGAGGCGAACCCGAAACCCAAAAAAACATGGCTGTAGTAACTCTCTCCGAGATGATGGAGGCTGGTGCGCATTTTGGACACCAGACACGTAGATGGAATCCAAAAATGTCGCGCTATATCTATTGCGCGAGAAATGGAGTTCACATTATTGATTTAGTAAAAACCGCTGTGTGCATGAATAGTGCATATAAATGGACCAGAACTGCAGCCAGGAGCGGTAAGCGGTTTTTATTTGTCGGAACTAAAAAACAGGCTTCTGAAGTTGTTGCTATGGAGGCAACTCGTTGTGGAGCGTCATATGTAAATCAACGATGGTTAGGAGGAATGCTTACTAATTGGACCACGATGAAAGCTCGTATAGATCGCTTAAAGGATCTTGAGAGGATGGAATCAAGTGGAGCTATAGCAATGAGGCCCAAAAAGGAAGCTGCTGTTTTACGTAGAGAGCTTGAACGTCTTCAGAAATATCTTGGAGGACTAAAAGGAATGAGAAGATTGCCTGATGTAGTTGTCTTAGTTGATCAACGTCGTGAAACCAATGCTGTTTTGGAGGCACGTAAATTAGATATTCCTCTTGTATCAATGCTCGACACAAATTGCGACCCTGATCTATGCGAAGTGCCGATACCTTGTAATGACGATGCAGTTCGCTCTGTTCAGTTGGTTCTTGGGAGATTAGCTGACGCCATAAATGAAGGTCGTCATGGTTCAAATGATCAGCGGGGTGAGAGCAGTGGAAATTAAACCCACTTCTCTGCACCTTTCTTTGCTCTCGAAGTAATTTCGCTAGCAACCTATTCACAAATTTCACTTCTAATCCAATGGCGGACGTCTCAGCCAAAATCGTTAAAGAATTGCGCGACAAAACTGGAGCAGGGATGATGGACTGTAAAAAAGCTCTAGTTGAAAACGATTGTGATATGACTAAGTCGATTGAATGGTTGAGACAGAAAGGAATCGCTAGCGCTGAAAAGAAATCAGGCAGGGTTGCTGCAGAGGGCGCAATTGGTAGTTATATCCATACTGGCTCTAGAGTAGGTGTACTTTTGGAATTAAATTGTGAGACAGATTTTGTTGCGCGAGGAGATCTCTTTCAGGGACTTTTGAAGGATATTGCAATGCAAGTTGCTGCATGTCCAAATGTTGAATATGTAAGTACTGATCAAATTCCAAATCATGTTGTAGAGAATGAGAAATCCATTGAAATGGGGCGAGATGACTTAGCTGGAAAACCAGATCAAATAAAGGCAAAAATAGTAGAAGGAAGAATAGGTAAGCGATTAAATGAACTTGCCTTGATGGAACAACCCTTTATTAAAGATAGTTCAATGACAGTTGCTGAGTTAGTAAAGCAAGTTGCAGGCCAAATTGGGGAGAACTTACAAGTAAGACGATTCTCTAGATACACCCTAGGAGAGGGCATTGAAGTCAAAAAAAGTGATTTTGCAGAAGAAGTAGCCTCAATTTCTGAAAATTGATTTTGAATTATAAAGATAAAAATGTTAAGGGATTTGACCCTAAAGAACAGTTAGAACTTCTAAAGAAAAAGTGTCATATTTTAACGCCAAAGATATATCGTTCATATGAACTTTACTTGCAGGTAATCAGGTCAACGCTTCTAGCCACTGTACGTAATGCAATAATTTCTTTGGTTACAGGAAAAGATTTTCATAATCTAGATTTAACGAATATTGAGAATACCAAGAGTTGCCAATTAATGATTGATCAATTAGTTAGAAAATGTATCTCGATGCTAACGATTGAGCAAATAATGGACCTAGTAGATCAGATTGAAAGAGAGAATAATGCTTTAATAGATGATGCTAAGAACCAGATGTCTAAGGAGCTAAGTAGTGGACAGCTAACGAATATTGAATATGAAGAAGATATTTTAGTTGACGGTAAGAATGTAGAACTTACTAGTCAACCACCAATCAATAATCCTTCTCAAATAGATGGATGGTTCTTTTCTGATGCTTATGTGGAATCTAATGATACTGCTTCATATGATAACTATAAGTTAAATGATAAATTATTAGATGATCACCATACTAACAATGAATTTACAGATCTACCCTTAAACAATAATAATTGGAAAGCTTCGATCAAATCAGCTCCACTTGATATAAGAAAAAGTAGGCTTGATTCATTAAAATCTCTTTTCTCGATGGCAATTCAAGCTTTTGATGGAAAAGAAAGTCAGAAATTGCCATCTAAACATATTTCTTCACACCGACCTTCAAATAATGAGACAGATAAAGATAAAGTCTTTTTACTTGATACACCTCAAGATTTGGCAAATTGGACTAACTCTTTTGAAGAAGGTATTTCTAGAAGGTTGAGAAACCTTTCTCATGCATTAAATATTGAACTCTTAAGAGTTGGAATTTTGAATAGTATTCTTCCTATCACTATTTTAGAGGCAGTTCTGTCTGGACAAATGAGTTCTCAAGATTCACAGACTAATATCTTGAGAGTTAATGTGCCCACGAATTCTTCTGGTCTAGTTGAGGGTATAGATATAGCTTGCATCTTGGTTCGTTTATCTGAATTAGAGTTTGATAATGCCCAACTCAGGAATTTGAGGTTGCAATTGAATCAGTATCAAAAGGATATATCTCAAATGGTGCGACAATACCGATATTGGCAAGGTCGTTCATTGTCTTATGAGATTCACCATAATTGGTGGAAGGACCCTAAAGACTCATCAGCTACCCTCCCCCCAATGAATTAACAGAAGATCAACTTAGTGATCTTAGAGCTTGGCTAAAGCCCCTAAAGCAGGCCTTGGCTTTGGAAGTAGAGCATGGTTTTAGTGATTTGTTAGGTAGAGATGAAACCTTTAGCTCTTTCATGGCTCGACAAATTATTGCCATTCCTGATAACAATATAGATAGATCTTTATTGTCTAGATTAAACGATATCTCAAAAAAATATCTACAATATGCTGATAATACAGACTCTATAAAGCGCCGCTTGGTATCTAGTACCAGGCAGTTTCTGTATAAATTAGAAAAAGAATTTTGTTTGCCCAGTCAAGATCATAAGCTAAGCTTAAATATAAAGAATATTGAAGACTCTAAGATTAGTCCAGGATCAATTTCTCATACAATATTAAGCCTTAGTAGTCCGTTAATTGATGTCAAGGGTATTGGCGTAAAAATCGCGGAAAAATTAGCATCTATTGGCATTCTCTCCATCAAGGATTTACTCCAAGCCTATCCTAGAGACTATGTCGATTACTCATCATTACTTGCTATCAAAGATTTAAAGCCAGGTAAAACAGCAACTTTAGTTGCAACTGTACGACGTTGTAATGGATTCAAGAGCCCTAAAAATAAAAATTTATCTATTCTTGAATTACACCTTCAGGATAAAAGTGGGCGTATTAAAGTCACTAGATTTTTTGCAGGTTACCGTTTCAGCCATATTTCATATTTAAAAAGCCAGATAAGGCTTTATCCTCCCGGATCGCTAGTTGCAGTAAGTGGAATGGTTAAAAGTGGCCCTTATGGAAAGACTTTCCATGACCCATTGATAGAAGTTTTAGAAAATAAGAACTCTTCAATTAAATCTCAAAGTATTGGTCGATTATTGCCCGTTTACTCATTAACTGAAGGTCTTACTGCAGAACGTTTTAGAAATCTCATGGAAATTGTTTTGCCATTGGCTAAAACATGGCAAGATCCGCTTCCAGAAAATAGATTAAATACCCTTTCTTTACCTACTAAGAGTGAAGCAATAAGAGCAATACATAGGCCTTATAACCAAAACTCACTTAAAGCGGCACGTCGCAGATTAGTCTTTGATGAATTCCTTTTATTACAACTGAGTTTATTACGAAGGCGCATTGCGCTTCGTAAGTGCTCTGCTCCACCATTAAATATTTCATGGGAACGTGATGGATTAGTTGGTCGTTTCCTTGAATTATTACCGTTCTCATTAACAAAAGCTCAACAGCGAGTTCTATCCGAAATTGAATCGGATCTTGTTAAACCAGATCCGATGGCCCGTTTAGTACAAGGTGATGTGGGAAGTGGTAAAACCGTTGTAGCAATAGCAGCTCTTTTAAATGCTGTTCAATCTGGTTGGCAAGGAGCTTTCATGGCTCCTACTGAAGTCTTAGCAGCTCAGCATTACAGAACATTATGTAAGTGGCTTACTCATCTTCACGTAAATGTTGAGTTACTTACCGGATCTACGCCTCGTAAGCAACGACGTCGAATTTTAGATGATCTCTCAAATGGATCTTTGAAAATACTTGTAGGCACTCATGCACTTATTGAAGACCCAGTTTCATTTTTACGTCTAGGACTAGTTGTGGTTGATGAGCAACATCGGTTTGGTGTGCACCAGAGAAATCGATTATTAGCTAAGGGGCTTCAGCCACATCTATTAACGATGACTGCTACACCTATTCCTCGAACGTTAGCCCTTTCTTTGCATGGCGACTTGGATGTCAGTCAGATTGATGAATTGCCACCCAACCGTACACCTATAAAGACATATTTACTTTCAAGTGCACAAAGAGAAAGGGCATATCAATTAATCAGAGATGAAGTTTTAAAGGGTCAGCGAGCCTATTTCGTTTTACCATTGGTGGATGAATCAGAAAAACTTGACCTCCGTTCAGCAATTGAGGTTTATAAGCAACTAACAGAAGTTGTTTTTCCAGAATTTGTTGTGGGTTTGTTGCATGGACGAATGACTAGTGCTGAGAAGCAGTCTGCTATTCAGGATTTTGTTACAGGTAAATGTGTGCTGCTTGTCTCGACAACAGTAGTCGAAGTTGGTGTAGATGTAGCTGAAGCAACTGTAATGGTTATAGACCATGCAGATCGTTTTGGTCTGGCTCAATTGCATCAATTGCGAGGACGTGTTGGAAGAGGAGCAAAAACTTCTCATTGCTTGCTTATCAATGACAGTCAAAATGATCTGGCAAGGCAACGCTTAGAAGTTCTTGTTAGTTCAAATGATGGGTTTGAAATTTCAGAAATTGACCTGCGTTTACGTGGACCAGGACAAGTTCTAGGCACGCGGCAGTCGGGGCTACCCGATTTTGCGCTTGCTAGCTTGATAGATGATCACGCAGTTCTTGATGAAGCACGGAAGGAGGCTATCAATATTTTGGAAGATGACCCTGAGCTTGAAAGAAATCCGCTACTTAAACAGATTGTTGACGAGCATTCGGAGCGTTTAAGCAATAAAGCAAGCTTGAATTAATATTTTCCACATACCTGAGACTCGTCTAATACTGTTGAGATCTTTTCTTGTGAAAGCCCTTACGAAAGGAATATCTAGATATTCTAGGTATATCTAGTGGTAATTCTGTTTTATTTTAATAGCTTATTCATCTAAATAAAAAGAACCATTTAGCAAGTAATCTCAACAGATTCTTGACCCATTTCAGGTAAATAGAAAGCCCTTTTTTATTGCTTTACAATTCATATAGCATAAAACCTCTTGTATCTGAAATCTAATTAGCTATAAATAGCGAGACACAGCCTGTGGAAAAGTCTTCTAAATTTGTGGAAACTTTGATTTATGAGGTGTTTTGAGCGACGCCCATGGAATGATTTACCGATTGTTGAATCTGGTGAAGAGCTTGTTAAATTAAAGAGCAATTTTTTTTGTCTTGAACCACATCCTTATTTGTCACTAGGGGCGCCCTATGGAGAAAATGTTGATCCTTGGAGATTGCGAACTGGTGTATTCAATCGTTTAGTTCTTGCTCAAAACTATTTAAAAAAAGATTTTCCTGAATTTCGTTTGGCAATATTCGATGCATGGAGACCTATTCCTGTACAGGCCTTTATGGTGGAGAAATCTATTGAGGACCATTGCATATTAAGAGGAGTTGACCGAAAGAACCCAGACCATAAAGTTGCCTTTACTCAAGTAGTTAAGGACGTTGAGCAATTCTGGGCCCCACCCAGTCTTGATCCTAATAATCCGCCTCCACACAGCACTGGAGGCGCTGTAGATTTAACACTTGCGAATATTCAAGGTAATCTTTTGGATATGGGTAGCAAGATTGATGAGATTGGTGATATTTCTTCTCCTAACTACTTTTTATTGACTGCAAAGAAGAATGTTTACTGTGATTTATGGCATCAAAGGAGGCTCTCTCTTGCGATGGTCATGAAAAAGGCAGGATTTGTGCAGCATCCCAATGAATGGTGGCACTTTAGTTATGGAGATCAGCTCTGGGCATGGAGTAGAAACTTGCCTGAGGCCATTTATGGTTCGTGCACTCCACCAGTAAGTAGAGAGGAAATTGCTTGATCGCCTAGATTCCTTACGTGCTCACCAAGACTAATACTTGCTCCGGTGTTTTTCCAGCTTTTAAGCAAGGGTCTCAGTGTTGATTCTAACTCAGTTATTGGCATGCGTTGCAAATATGGTTTGGCTAGCCTCTCAAGATCAGGGGTGCCTCCTAACCATAGTTGATAATCGCCTACACCACTACCTACTAGAGCTAATTCCGCCATATATGGTCTAGCACAACCATTGGGACAGCCTGTCATCCTTATTAGTATTGATTTATTGATATCCATCTCTTTTAATAAAGCCTCTACTCGATTAAGGACACCTGGTAAGGCTCTTTCAGCTTCGGTTACTGCGAGACCGCATAATGGAAGAGCTGGACAAGCAAGGGCATGCTTCTCTAGTCTTTTTACCTTCTCAGGATATTCTATTCCTAAAACTTCCAGACCTCTTTTTACGCTGGATTTTTGAATGTCTCCAATATTGCACAATAATATATCTTGGTTTGGTGTAAGTCGTATTTCAAGTTGGTAGGTCTCTACAAGTTTTCTAAGGCCTTTCTTTAGATTACCTTTTAAACGTCCAGATAAGAGAGGTATACCTACAAACCAAATGCCTTTTGATTGACGATTCCAACCCAAATAATCTTTTAATTTCTTTTTTGTTTCAGGGACAGGCGGCTTGATCTCCTGTTGAAAGTATTTTGTTGTGAGTTCATTTTTAAACCATTGGAACCCCATCTCATGGAGTAGATATTTCATTCGAGCGTGTCTTCTGGTTTTTCTGTCTCCATAATCTCTTTGTAGTGCCAATACAGACTGTACAAACTCCAAAATATGTTCTCCTGCTACATATCCTAAAAGATCAGCAGTCCGTGCATATGTCTGTTCATTGTTGTGGGTTCTCCCCATCCCTCCTCCAACATAGACATTACATCCTTTTAGAGTGCCATTTTTCTTCGTGAAGGCTACTAACCCTATGTCATGAGTAAGAATGTCTACTGAGTTATCGCCTGGAACAGTCACTGCGCATTTGAATTTACGAGGCATATAAGTAGAGCCATAAAGTGGTTCGTTTAAGTCGCCGCTAAATACAGCTCCTTGCTTTTGTTTTGTTTTTGCTTTGCTTACTGCTTTATTAGGTTGAATTCTGTATCGCAAGTCTCCATCAACCCAAAGGTCTAGATAGGAACTTTGTGCTGTAAAAGGTGTTAGAAGGTCAGCAATTTCTTGCGCGAGTTTTCTTGAAGCTGGATAGCCACCATATTCATACGGTGCTGCTGGTGCCATTACGTTGCGATTGATATCACCACATGCGGCTAGCGTGGACCCTAATGATTTGATAATTGTTCTGATGACTTTACGTAGGTTTTCTTTCTTGACTCCGTGCATTTGAAATGCTTGTCGGGTTGTTGCTCGGAGTGTTCCATTGCCAAGTTGATCGGAAAGCTGGTCTAGAGCAAAAAATAAGGAAGGTGGGATTTTTCCTCCTGGGCTTCGTAGTCGGAGCATCATCTGCCAGTCTTTACTAGAGCCTTTTTTGCGATTTTCCCTATTGTCTTGTTGATAACTTCCGTGAAACTTCAGTAACTGAAGTGCGTCATTAGAAAAATGATCACTTTCGTTCTCAAGCTCAGTTTCAAGAGGCTCTCTTAAATATTTGCTTTCAGCTTTGAATCTTTCGAATTTCGTGAGTTCTGATTTATTTGCAATACAAGGAAAGAGGCTTTTATCTGCCGTCTGATCAGACTCTTTATCCCCTTGAATCACGGCACAATTTTTTTCCTCCTTTAGGGTAGCTAAACGTACAGTCATTTATCGACCGTTTATTCAATAAAGTGTGATATTGCATTACCTAACTCTCCGTGGCGACTTTTCTTCTTGAGGTCGGGACAGAGGAGCTACCAGCAGACTTTGCTCGGCTAGTTACTCCCCAATTGGAGAAGCTAGTAAAAAATGATTTAACCCAAAGGCGTTTAGATTTTCAACTTGTCAAGTGCACTAGTACGCCTAGAAGAATTGTACTTATTGCTGAGGGAGTGGCTGATTCAGCCCGAGATTTTGAATCGGAATATAAGGGACCTCCTGCAAATAAAGCTTTTCTGAATGGTTCTCCCACAAAAGCAGCAATAGGTTTTGCAAAGAAATTCGATCTTGACCCTTCTGCTTTGGAAGTACGCGAAACATCTAAGGGATCATTTGTCTTTGCAAAAGTTTGTGAGAGTGGTGCAGATGCCAAAGAGTTATTGGGTGAATTGATACCTGGTTGGATTGGAAATTTGCAAGGACGTCGTTTTATGCGTTGGGGTTTAGGAGAACAACGTTTCTCAAGGCCAGTGAGGTGGCTTGTTGCTTTTTTGGATGAATCTTTGATCAAAGTTTGCCTTAAAGGTACAGACCCTGAAGTCGTTTCTGGAAGGCAAAGTAAGGGACATAGGTTGCATCAAGATGATGTTGTTATAAGTTCTGCAAAAGAATATCAATCAATTTTGAGTAAGTCTGGTGTTCAAATTGACCGAGATAAACGTCAGGGATTGATTCAACAATTAATAATTAATGCATCTAAAGAACTTAATGCTGTTGTTGATATCTCTATAGAGTTGTTGGAGGAACTAACTGATTTAGTTGAGTCACCAAACCTAATCATAGGGGAATTCGACCATCAATTTCTTGAGTTGCCTGCTGAAGTGCTAAGCACTGTCATGCGCGTTCATCAACGTTATATTCCACTATATTTAGATCTTGATTTGGTTGACCCCTTATCTCTTAATGCAAAGAATACTCTTTTCCCCAAATTCCTATGCATAAGTAATGGATTGCCTTCAGCAAATAAAACTATTAAGCTAGGAAACGAAAGGGTTTTAAGAGCACGACTTTCAGACGCACAGTTTTTTGTTCAGGCTGATCTTGCCGTAACTAGTTCTGATAGATGTGATCAACTTAGTAATGTTACCTTTGCAGAAGGATTGGGGTCACTTCTTGATCGAGTGAAAAGAATTGAGTGGATTTCTAATTCACTCTGTAAATACCTCAAGTATTTAAGTCTTGATAAGCAAATTATTCATAGAGCAGCATCTTTATGTAAGCATGATTTAGTTAGCCAGATGGTTAACGAGTTCCCTGAGCTTCAAGGAATAATAGGAGCTAAGTATCTTCTTGCTGAAGGAGAGTCTAGAGATATTTCGTTGGCTGTTTTAGAACACTATTTACCACGTTATGCAGGAGGTGACCTTCCAAAATCAGATGCTGGTTCTATTCTTGCCTTGTCTGAAAGAATAGAGTTATTGCTTAGTATTTTTGCTAAAGGAGAGAGGCCTACTGGTTCTTCTGATCCTTATGCATTAAGAAGAGCCGGGAATGGAATATTATTGATACTTAAAGAAAAAGGTTGGAAATTAAATCTTAATGAACTCTTAGAATATTCTATAAATTACTGGTCAGCTCTATTTACAGAATTAACGATAAACCCAAATAGAATCTTATTAGACATATCAGAATTCCTCAGACTTAGAATTATTAGCATTCTTGAAGAATCTGGCATTGATTTTGATATAGCTCAGGCTGTAGCAGGACAAACAATAGATATCAAGCGCTTATTATCTGACCCTGTTGATGTATTTACTAGAGCTAATTTGCTTACAGATATGAGAAGTTCAGGTCAATTATTATCAGTCCAGCAAGTGGTAACCAGAGCTTCACGCTTGGCTAAGAGTAGTTTGCTAGATATAAGTCTTTTAAGTTCTACTAATGTGGTTGATTCTAAGTTATTTGAAAAGGAAAGTGAGTTTAATATGTTAAAGATTATAAATTCCCTTGAGCCGATTGCTCTTAGCGATCATTCAGATCGATATGTGCTTTTAGCAAAAAAACTTTCTGAAAGCACATCAGTATTATCCTCTTTCTTTGATGGAGATGGAAGTGTTATGGTTATGACTGATTCAGATGATATTAGAATAAACAGGCTTAACTTGCTGAGAGTTCTATGTAATCAGGCAAGTATAATTGCAGATTTTGATCAGATAAAAATGATCAAATAAAGAACTATCTGATCATTCTTATTGACTTAGGGGTTGCTATTTAATTGATCAACTTTTAGTTGCGGTAACTTTTTCCTCGTCTGTGGGTACTTTTATACCTCCCTTTATCGTACATACTTCCAGCATCTTATTTACTTCTGCATCGTCTCGAACTGTACTAGGTACCGGTTTGTATTTATCAGGTGCAAGTGCCCGCCCTCTTAGAACAGATCCTATGGTCATAAAAGTGAGTTTAATTTGTTGAAGAGGTTTCATTGCTACAACTGTCTTATATAAATAACTATCGAAAGTAAGTCTTTGAACATCTAAGTCATCACACATTTCTACAAATGCTTCTCTTGCACCATCATTTGAATAGAAGATATTTTGGAGAATTTCCAGAACTTTGTAAGTAGCTCCATATTTCTTGTCCCATTTAGTAAGGTATTTTTTTAGATCACCTTCGCTAGGTATTCTTTTCCCTCGTTGACTTGCCTCGACAATCTCTTCAGCGCACATACGACCACTTTTAGCTGCAAAATAAATCCCTTCACCAGAACTTTTTGTTACGTACCCTGCAGCATCCCCAACAAGAGCCATTCTTCCAACCACTCGACGTGGCCGAGGATGTTCTGGAATAGGATGTGCTTCAACCTTTATAACCTCGCCATTCACAAGTCTTTTTTTTGCTCTTTCTCTTACACCTACCTGAAGACTTTTTATAAGTGATTGATTCTTTTGCATGGTCCCTGTGCCTACTGCAACGTGATCATATTTAGGAAAAACCCACCCATAGAAATCAGGTGAAACATCTGTTCCTACATACATTTCAGCAAGATCCTCGTAGTAACTCATTTCCTTCTCAGGAAGTTTGATTCTTTCTTGAAAGGCAATAGCAACGTTGTAGTCACCCGCATCCATGGCTTTTGCAACGCGGCTATTGGCGCCATCAGCCCCAATTATCAGATCAACTTCAAGAGACTTGGTTTCACCAGTAGCATCACCTGATGAGAAATCTGAATAGGTAAGGGTATAGGGGCCTTCACGATTTGTTCCGGTGTCAATTTTGGTTACCAATCCATTAACCAGGTTTGCTCCTAGTTCAGCTGCACGATTACGCATAAAGGCATCCATAACCTCTCTGCGGCACATTCCTATGTATTCATTCTCGGTTTTGCCATAAACCTTGTCTAGGCTTATATCCACTTCGCGATTGGAAGGTGAAATCATTCTCATATTGCGTACTTTTCGATCAATGATCGAGTCAGGAAGATCGAACTCGGCCACCATGCAAAGAGGAATTGCACCTCCACAAGGTTTTGCATTATCAAGCTTTCGCTCAAAGATCCAGGTTTTGATTCCTGCTTTTGCAAGAATTTCTGCGGCACATGAGCCACTTGGGCCCCCACCGATCACTGCTACACGCAACATCTTTTAGGCTTAATTATATATTCGTCAATGAAAACTAACTCGCCAAAAGAAATCTCGTAAAGAGTTCTTGCCAACCCCGTTACGATCGATACAAACATTCTTTTTCAAATTTGTGGCTCGAGCTGAATCCGCTCGAAGCAATAACACCGATGATATCCCTCTTGCACGAAGGTCTAATCCAATTAGACCCTCTTCAAAAGGGGTTAGGTTTATAGCTCTTGCATCGGCTTTCTTAGGTGGTTCAGCGATATTGCTGTATGTAAGCTTTTCATCTCGTTTTATAGGATCAGCACCTTTACTTGGGACTCAGCAATTGCCTTCCTCTGATGGCCTTTTGCTTGGTCATTTCCCATATCCAGAGGTCTCAGCTCAACAATTGGTTTCGGTCTATCCAGGTTTAGATATTCATAAGGACACCTACAAAGCTCTTAAATTAATGCGCTCAGCTGCTAGCGCTGATGGAATTGATTTAGTTCTTTTGAGTGGTTATCGATCGCATGATCTTCAAAGACAAATTTTTTATGGAAGAAAATCAGCTCGAAATCAGATTGCAATTGAAAGAGCAAAAGTTTCAGCTCCGCCTGGATATTCTGAGCACAGCACAGGCTATGCAATCGATTTAGGTGACGCAAAAAGACGAGAAACTGATTTAGAAGTTGAATTTGAAACAACTGATGCTTTTATATGGCTTCAAAAAAATGCTGCCAAATATCACTTTGTGCTTTCATTCCCTAGAGGGAATGCACAGAAAGTAAGTTACGAGCCTTGGCATTGGAGATTTGAGGGCACTGTTGATGCTCTTAGGCAGTTTCAGGCCGCCAATGAACGTGCGCGCACAAGAGAGGCCTCAAATTAAGTTGTTGAATTTCGCATTTCGCAATCTTTTCTTGATTAATCTTGCTTTGGTTCAAACTTAAAAGGTCATTGAAGGCAGTTTTATTGGTTACTTATTTCTAAAGTTGAGATAGTCTTTCGCCTTGCGCTCTAGAGCGTTTTTTTATAACGGAAGCATTGATTAAAATGAATAGCAAGGAACAGTCGATCAGAAATATTGCAATCATTGCCCATGTCGATCATGGAAAAACTACTTTGGTAGATGCGCTTCTCACCCAGTCAGGGATCTTCAGAGATAATGAGGCCGTCCCGACCTGTATTTTGGACTCTAATGATTTGGAGCGTGAACGTGGGATAACTATTCTGTCTAAAAACACTGCAGTAACATATAAAGACACACGAATAAATATTGTTGATACTCCAGGTCATGCTGATTTTGGTGGGGAAGTTGAGAGAGTTTTAGGCATGGTGGATGGGTGCTTATTAATTGTTGATGCTAATGAAGGACCTATGCCCCAGACTAGATTTGTGCTTAAAAAAGCCTTGGAAAAAGGTTTAAGGCCAATTGTCTTTGTGAATAAGGTAGATAGGGCAAGAGTTGAACCTGAGACTGCTGTAGATAAGGTTCTTGATCTTTTTTTAGAACTCGGTGCAGATGATGATCAATGCGATTTCCCCTATTTATTTGGAAGCGGATTAGGTGGATTTGCAACAGCAGATATGTCTGAATCTAGTGACACTATGAAGCCGCTTTTTGATTCAATCATTCGTCATGTTCCACCTCCAGTTGGTGATGAAACTAAACCATTGCAGCTACAGATTACAACGCTTGATTACTCAGACTTTCTTGGAAGAATAGTTATCGGCAGAGTTCATAATGGAATTATTCGTAATGGCCAGAATGCTGTATTGATTAAGGAGAACGGCACTGAAAAGCGAGGAAGGATTAGTAAACTACTTGGTTTTGCAGGTTTGGAACGTATAGAAATTGATAAGGCCTTCGCAGGAGATTTGGTGGCACTAGCAGGTTTTGATGAAGTTAATATTGGGGAGACGATTGCCTGTCCCGATGAGCCCAAAGCCTTACCACTAATTAAGGTAGATGAGCCTACTCTTCAAATGACTTTTGTTGTCAATGATTCTCCTTTTGCTGGACAAGAAGGAAAGTTTGTAACTAGTAGGCAGTTGCGTCAACGCCTAGAGAAAGAATTACTAACTAACGTTGCTTTAAGAGTTGAAGAGACAGATTCTCCTGACCGATTTGCAGTTAGCGGAAGGGGAGAACTTCACCTTGGAATTTTGATTGAAACAATGCGTAGAGAGGGTTATGAGTTTCAAGTTTCTCAACCGCAAGTGATTTTTCGTACGATTGACGAAATTCCTTGTGAGCCTGTAGAAACTCTTGTAATGGATGTTCCAGAGTCATCAGTAGGCACATGTATTGAAAAATTAGGAGTACGAAGAGGCGAGATGCAAAATATGGAGACGGGAAATGATGGACGTACCCAATTGGAGTTTGTTGTGCCATCAAGGGGTTTGATTGGTTTTAGAGGTGAATTTATTCGTGCAACAAGAGGAGAAGGGATTATGAGTCATTCTTTTTTCGAATATCGGCCAAAGGTCGGAGAATTTGATGCAAGAAGAAATGGTGTATTAATTTCATTTGAAGAAGGTGTAGCTACTTTCTATGCTTTAAAAAATGCTGAAGATAGAGGTCAATTTTTTATTACTCCTGGCACTAAGGTTTATAAGGGAATGATTATTGGAGAAAACAATAGGCCACAGAATCTTGAAATTAATATATGTAAAACAAAACAATTGACGAATATGAGGTCTGCAGGAGCAGAAGAATTAGATACTCTGCAATCTCCTATGGAGATTACTTTAGAGAGGGCTCTTGAATATATAGGCCCTGGTGAGATGCTAGAAGTTACTCCTGAATCTATAAGATTGCGAAAACTGCCTGCAAAGAAGAAAATCAAAAGTTAATGGAAAAGACTAATAGTGAATCTAATTCCTTGTCTTATGATAAAAGATTCCATAAAGCTATAGCTCTCTTTAACTCTGGAGATTGGTATTCAGCACATGATGTTTTTGAAGAGTTGTGGCATGAAGGATATGGATTAGAAAGAAATACACTTCAGGGGATTTTGCAAGTCGCAGTTGCTCAATTACATTTAGCAGGTGGGAATAGAAACGGTGCTATGATTCTTTTTGGTGAAGCATTAGGTCGTCTATCAAGACTAAGTACACCAAGCTTAGGGTTGGATTTAGATAGACTTTGTGAATCTGTTAAGCAAAGATTGAATATTCTTCATCAAGATGGTGATCCAGAGCAATTTAGTGTCCCATTCCTTTTTCAACAGACTAGAAATTAGGTAAATTGACTTGATTATCTTGCTAGGTGCGGGAGTTGGACTTTTCTTGTACTCAACTACTAATTTCTAGTAGGCGCGCTTTAGCAATATTAGTTTTGTCTATTGTTAGTCTCATTCCTACAAACGCATTAGGGCAACAGACTAATCAAGCTCTAGAGGTAAGAGAAGAGGAAGAAATTATGATTGAGTCTGATAGGCAAAGTTCAGACAGTATGGGAGCTGTTTTCAGTGCTTACGGGAATGTCAAGATCACTTATCTGAAAAGAGGAATAGTTGCTTCATCCCGTCAAGCTCAATACCTAAAAGATGAAGGAATAGTCATTCTTACTGGAGATGTCAAATTGATTCGAGAAGGAGGTGATTCTCTTTACGGTCAGCGGGTGGTTTATTTTCTAGAGGATGATCGATTGGTCGCTGACTCTCGTACTGGTTCTCAGGTTTTGCTGAATTTGTTTTTTGACACTGCTAAAGAACATGATGGATCATCGAAATTATGAGTCTAAATCTTAAAAAGGTTGCTTTAAAAATAGGCGGTCGGCCACTAGTTAAAGAAATCTCTTTGACCTTGGAACCTGGTGAAGTTGTAGGCCTCTTAGGACCAAATGGAGCTGGCAAGACGACAACATTTAATCTGGTAATTGGGCTCCTTCGTCCAGATTCAGGCCAGGTTTTTCTTGATGGAAATTCCGTAAGCGATTGCTCTATTCCAAGTCGAGCTCGTTTAGGTATCGGCTATCTACCTCAAGAACCTAGTGTATTTAGACAATTGACTGTTCGTGAGAATTTAGATTTAGCTCTTTCTCAAAGTGCCTTGTCCCCTTCTCTTTGTCGCATACGCAGGGAGGAACTAATTGAGGATTTCCACCTCACTTCTTTTTTAGATAGGCTGGGATACCAGCTTTCTGGAGGCGAAAGGCGCAGGTGTGAGGTTGCGAGAGCTCTTGCTGTTGGTCGAATTGGACCCAAATACTTGTTGCTTGATGAGCCTTTCGCAGGTGTCGACCCTTTAGCTGTAAGCGAATTACAGAATTTGATACAAAAACTTCGTAAACGTGGAATGGGTATTCTTATTA
The DNA here is from genome assembly GCF_034092395.1 of Prochlorococcus sp. MIT 1307. Lineage (NCBI taxonomy): Bacteria > Bacillati > Cyanobacteriota > Cyanophyceae > Synechococcales > Prochlorococcaceae > Prochlorococcus > Prochlorococcus sp. MIT 1307. Next base: position 241,757 of record NZ_CP139301.1, read on the forward strand.
CTGATCACAATGTACGAGAAACACTTGCTATAACAGAACGTTCATATATTCTTAATGATGGCAAAATTCTTTCTTCGGGTCCTTCTTCTCAGGTAGCGGCTGATCCACTTGTTAGACGATACTATCTAGGGGAGGATTTTCAACTTTGAAACGAAAAATCATATATTTCCTATCAGAACTTATTGATTTAATTCAAACAATCTGGTACAAAGTATTAATTAATTGGCGTAAGTTACCACTTCTGGATAGGTGGATACTAGCAGAATTACTTCCCCCCTTATATTTTGCTGTAGCGGCATTTACGGTTGTTTCATTATCAGTTGGGGTAATGTTTGACCTGGTTAGAAAAATTGTTGAATCAGGCCTGCCTGCTCAAATTGCAATTCAAGTTTTACTGCTAAGACTGCCAAGTTTTCTTGTCATTTCGTTCCCTATGGCAGTGTTAATGGCAACCTTGTTAGCCTATAGTCGACTTTCCGCTAATAGTGAATTAAAGGCGCTTAGAAGTATAGGTGTTTCTACAAAACGAATGATAGCGCCAGCGATTGCATTGGCCTTGTTAATGACTGGAATAACTTTTATATTTAATGACAGTATTGTCCCACTAGCAAACCGTAATGCTGAATTTATTTTAAAGAGTTCTTTAGGAAAAGCAATTGCTACGGAAGAGGGTGAAGATATAATTTATTCAAGGAAAGGTGAAATTACAGATTTACAAACAGATCAGAAATTAAAAGGTGTTACTCATTTGTTTTATGCCCATAATTTCACTAACAATCAAATGAATAAGGTTACTGTAGTTGACTTTTCAAGGCTAGGTTATACACAACTTTTATTAGCAGAAAGAGCATTTTGGAACGAAAATGAAGGGAAATGGGAATTCCTTGAAGGCAGAATATTGACCCTGTCACCAGATGGAGGTTCTACTACTGCAAAATTTGAGCGCTATCTTTACCCCTTAGATACAGGTCCTAAGAAAATAGCTCAACTCCCAAAAGATTCAAATGACATGACCGTAGCTGAGGCTATTAGGGCTGCAACTCTATATTCAGAAGTTGGCAATGTTAAAGAAGCTAGAAGAATGAAAGTACGTATACAAGAAAAATTCACACTCCCTATGGCATGCGTAGTATTTGGTCTTATTGGAAGTAGCCTAGGAGCCAAGCCTAATACAAGAACAAGTCGTAGCCAAGGTTTCGGGCTTAGTGTTCTTTTGATTCTTATCTATTATGTTCTTAGCTTTACTTTTAGTTCATTAGGAGTTAAGGGTACACTCCTTCCATTTGTAGCAGCCTGGTCTCCGGTCATTATATCTATGCTTGGAGGGGGGGTATTATTAAAACAAGCTAGTAACTAATTTCATTCCATTTCCTTTATTATCCCAAAGATGAATTGATTATCTACATATATTGAACTTTTTGACCTAATTTTTTCGATAACAGTTGAAGTTTTCCAATTCTAATTCAATTATGTTCCTAAATATAAAATCATAAAATGTCTTTAAAATCACCTTTAAACAATAAAAGGAATTTTCAGCCATCATTGGAGATAATATCAGTCACACTGTTTATAACTATTGGCTTTCTTGCGGCATTTAACCACTCTCTTTGGCGTGATGAAATGCAGGGTTGGTTGGTTGCTTGGAAAAGTGATACATGGGTTAATTTGTGGAAAAATAACGCTCCTTCTGGGCACCCAGTTTTATGGTCTGCATTGATTTTTCTTGTCAAAGATTTTACTAAAACCCCATTAAGTATGCAGTTAATGCATTGGTTTCTGGGAAGCCTTTCTATTATTTGCTTTTGGCGTTGGAATCCTTTACCTGGCTGGCAAAAGACTTTATTTACATTTGGCTACTTCCCTTTTTGGGAATATTATTTCGTTTGTCGCCATTATGTATTAGCGCAATTAATCACATTTTTATTTTGTAGTTCTTTTCCACTTCGTCGTAGAACTTATATACCAGCAGCTTTATGTATCGGCCTTCTTGTAAATACTCATGCTTTTTCATGGTCTATAGGTTTTGCTGCTTTAGTTACTCTCATTACCGAATGGGTATTTAGCTCTAAACAGCGTAACCTTTACTTACGTAATCGTTTTTGGATTATAGATCTAAGTATAAGTTTAGTTATTGTTCTTTCTTTAACAGGATTTGCTAGTTTAAGTTTTTTCCAGGTCCGAGAGGCTGTTGATTCTGTTCCAACTACTCTTGATCTTCGTCATTTTTTAAGAGTCGTAGGAAGAGTTTTTGGTGGCTATATGTTGGTTATCCCTAATTCAAAAAGATTTCTTGATTTATTTATTACTTTAATTTTAACTATTGGCCTTGTTATTACTACACTGTCTTTCTTGCGCAGATCTAGAGCATCAACGATATTTTTTATTAGTGGGACTAGCTTTATGTTCGCATTTAATTATTTTTTATATCTAGGAATAGGTTCTAGACATTATGGTTATTACTTTCTAATTTTGATAGCATCCATCTGGTTAGCACTTCATCCTGGTGAAGAGGCTGAGTTGAATTCATCTCAAATATATAAGGACAATCAAACTTTTAATGTTCTATCGAACTTCTTTCCATTCTTACTTACTTTCAGTCTTTCTGTTCATTTTGCTGCAGGTGTTCATAGGGCACTTTATGATTTTTATGTTCCATATTCTGCAGGAGAAGCTACTGCTACTTATATCAAAGAAAAGGGTTGGGCAGATTTGCCGAAATTTGGCACCCGTGATGTAGAAATTACCACTGTATCGGGTTATCTAAATCGAGATATTTATTATCCTGAAATAAAAGCTTTAGGAAGTTATTCCCAATGGAATAACCGTCGTTCACTTAAAAGGGAAGACACTCTTTACCATGTCAAGTCTTATTTATCTGAACATCCAAACACTCCTGAACTGCTATTAATACTTAGTAGAAAATCAGCCTTTCGTGAACTCCAACCTGGAGATGTAATGATTCAAGAAGGTTTGCGCATAGTTGCAGATCAAAGGTTTGAGAGATCTTGGGTCTATCCAGAGCGCTATTATCTTTATTGGGTAGAAAATATTAAATCTGAAAAGCTTGATATGCAATCTTTTCCAATCCAAAATAGATCATGGTGAGTTATCAATCTCCTCCATTTAATTGAAAAATTTTGAGTCTTCTACAACGCTATCTAGTATGCAGGCCTTTTTAAGTGATCCGGTTTTGTTTTTAGGACTGGTATCTTTCTTTTTACTTTTAATTACTCTACCTTTCTCTTTTTGGGCTACAGGTGGAAATAATTCCTCAAGTATCGCAACGATGTTTGTTGCAGTATCAAATTTTACATTGACTGCTCTTTTGATTCTTAGGTGGTGGGATGCAGGTCATTTCCCTATTAGCAATTTGTACGAGTCCCTCTGTTTTTTAGCTTGGGCTCTTACTCTTGTTCAACTTTTACTAGAACGCTCTGTTTCTTCGCCATTTATTTCAGCTGCTGTAACTCCTATGGCTTTAGGTTGCATTGCATTTGCTAGCTTTGCCTTGCCTGAAGGTCTGCAGGAGGCTTCTCCTTTAGTTCCTGCTCTTAGATCTAGTTGGCTTGTAATGCATGTGAGTGTAATCATGTGCAGTTATGCCGCGTTAATTGTTGGCTCTTTGTTGTCAGTTATTGTGCTTTTTACAGATAGAAATCAGGATTTAGTGATACGGAGTAGCTCTATAGGGTCTGGTGCTTTTCGTACTCCAAAAGAACAAGATATATCCTTAGATAATTCTGGTATCTTAAATCTAAGTAGTGTTGAATTTACTAGAATTGAACGAATAGATAGTTTGAGTTATCGCTCAATTACAGTTGGATTTTTGTTATTAACTTTAGGGTTAATTAGTGGAGCTGTTTGGGCTAATGAAGCATGGGGAAGTTGGTGGAGTTGGGATCCTAAGGAGACTTGGGCTCTTATATGCTGGTTAATTTATGCTGCTTATTTACATACTCGATTAAGCCGAGGTTGGCAGGGAAGAAGGTCCGCAATTGTTTCTTCTGTAGGTTTAATTATTATATCTGTCTGCTATATAGGTGTTAACTTGCTAGGGGTTGGACTACATAGTTATGGCTGGTTCTTTAGTTCATAAAAGAAAAACTTTCCTATTTTTAATTTCTATTCGATGTTTTATTTACTGAGCAATTTTTCTAACCAGGTCTTTTACTGTTTCGGATCCCTTGGATGGCTTCTGCATAACTTGGTTGATTAAAAACCCCAGACCCACTAACTATTGCGTTTGCACCAGCCTCAATTACTTTCCAAGCATTGCTTGCTTTTATCCCACCATCAACCTCAATCCATGGATCAAGACCTCTTTCATCACAGATTCGACGCAGGTCAGAAATCTTTTGCACCTGACTTTCAATAAAACTTTGGCCTCCGAAACCAGGGTTGACACTCATAATCAATACGAGATCACAAAGTTCTAAGCAATATTCCAAGGTGTCTAGTGGAGTACTTGGGTTTAGAACTGCACCAGCCTTTTTACCTAGATCCTTTATCTGTGCAAGGTTTCTATGTAGATGAGGGCATGCTTCTGCTTGAACATAAATATGGTCAGCGCCTGCTTTAGCAAAATCGGCTACATATTTTTCAGGTTCAACGATCATTAGATGAACATCTAGTGGTTTAGTTGTTACAGGCCTCAGTGCCTCGACAATTAATGGCCCAATAGTGATGTTTGGTACAAATCGTCCATCCATAACGTCAACATGAATCCAGTCAGCACCTGCTTTGTCAACAGCACTAACGTCTTCGCCTAGCCGAGCGAAGTCAGCTGACAGTATTGAAGGGGCAACAACAAGTGGCTTTGTGCTCATAGATCTTTAACTTTGACTCGAGATTCTATTGATTCATGGGCTTATTGCTTTTGTGAGTTACTTGCACTGATACAGTTGTCGGCGCCTAGGAGCTGAGAAACACTGCGGCCCAACATGCTTTTACTTGAGTAGCGAAATCACTTTCCTCTTCAGTTAAGTCAAGCCCTTCAGGTTTCTTATTAATCATTTTTCCTCTCATAGCTATCAAGTGGATCGCACTCTTATTCAAGAAATTCTCGAAGTTGTTGAGCAAGCAGCCATTGCTTCTGCTGAGCTAACTGGTTTAGGAAAGAAAGATGAAGCAGATGCAGCTGCTGTAGAAGCTATGCGCAATCGCATGGGCAAGATACAGATGCAAGGCAGGATTGTTATTGGAGAGGGAGAAAGAGATGAAGCCCCGATGCTTTACATCGGTGAAGAAGTCGGAAGTGGAAATGGTCCGGGTGTCGACTTTGCGGTAGACCCATGTGAAGGGACAAATCTATGCGCTAATAGTCAGAGGGGGTCAATGGCAGTTTTAGCAGCCTCTGACCGGGGTGGTCTATTCAACGCACCTGACTTTTATATGAAAAAACTTGCTGCACCACCTGCAGCAAAAGGAAAGGTAGATATAAGAAAAACTGCAACTGAAAACATTAAAATTCTTAGTCAATGTCTTGGTTTAGCTGTTAATGAGCTAACTATTGTTGTTATGGATAGAGCCCGTCATAAGGATTTGATTTCAGAGATTCGCTCTACAGGAGCAAGAGTTCAACCTATTTCTGATGGTGATGTTCAAGCAGCTATAGCGTGTGGTTTTGCCGGTACTGGGACTCACTGTTTGATGGGTATTGGTGCCGCGCCTGAAGGTGTCATTTCTGCAGCTGCTATGCGCGCTTTAGGTGGTCATTTCCAAGGTCAATTGGTTTATGACCCTGCGATTGCACAGACTAGTGAATGGGCTGATTACACGAAGGAAGGAAATATTGCTCGTTTGAATGAGATGGGCATTACTAATATTGACAAGGTTTATCAAGCTGAGGAATTGGCTTCAGGTGAAAATGTTGTATTCGCAGGAAGTGGAATAACAGATGGTCTCCTGTTCCACGGAGTTAAGTTTGAAAGTGATTGCACACGAACAAGCAGCCTTGTTATCAGCACACTTGACAATACAGCTCGATTCACAAATACCATTCATATCAAGGAAGGTGCTAAAAGTATTGCCTTGAGCTGAACTTAGTCCGACCTAACATACTGTGGGGGTTTATTTATGCACATAGCCGTCGTTGGTCTTAGTCATCGGACGGCCCCTGTAGAAGTCCGTGAAAAGCTCAGTATCTCTGAGCAATCTATGGAACAAACCCTTAAGTCTCTAAAGGGTAATGATCAGGTTCTTGAGGTATCTATTCTTAGCACTTGTAATCGTCTGGAGATTTATACCTTGTTGAGAGATCACGAATTGGGTGTTGATGCAATTAGAGATTTTTTAAAATCTCATTCAGGTCTTGAAGAATATGATCTTTATCCACATCTTTTTACTTTTAAACAAGAAGAAGCTGTTGCTCACTTGATGAGGGTGGCAGCTGGCCTAGATAGTTTGGTTTTAGGTGAGGGTCAGATACTTTCCCAGGTGAAGAAAATGCTTCGTCTAGGACAAGATCATCACTCTATGGGGCCTATTCTTAATAGGCTGCTTACTCAGGCAGTAAGTACAGGAAAGAGAGTTCGCAGTGAGACTAGTCTTGGAACTGGAGCAGTATCGATAAGCTCTGCTGCTGTAGAGCTAGCTCAACTTAAGCTTGGACAATCTCAAGGAAAAGATCAGTTAGTAAGTCTCGAGCCTGAGAAAGTCGCAGTAGTAGGAGCTGGAAAAATGAGTCGGCTATTGCTTCAACATTTGCAAGCCAAAGGTTGTTCAAAGTTGACACTCGTTAATAGGACTAGACCGAGAGCAGAATCACTGGCGTCAGATTTCCCTGATTTGAGTGTTGATTGTCGATTACTTGATGATCTGGATCATTGCTTAAGTTCATCTTCTCTTGTTTTTACAAGCACAGCCGCAGAGAACCCAATTATCGATGCTTCAAGATTAAAACCTTTGAGATTAGGTTCTCTACGATTAATTGATATAGGAGTACCTCGAAACATATCAGCTGATGTAGAGGGAATTCCAGGCGTTGATTCTCATGATGTTGATGACCTTCAGGAAGTAGTTTCTCGGAATCAGGAAGCTCGTAAACAAGTTGCTCTAGAAGCCGAAGGACTACTCAAAGAAGAAGGTCGAATTTTCCTTGAATGGTGGGATAGCCTTGAGGCTGTTCCTACTATCAATCAACTAAGAGCAACGCTTGAAGGAATTCGAAGTGAAGAATTGCAAAAAGCGTTAAGTAGAATGGGTCCAGATTTTTCAGCAAGAGAAAGAAAGGTTGTTGAAGCATTAAGTAAAGGCATTATTAATAAAATCCTTCATACCCCTGTAACTCAGCTTAGGGCGCCTCAATCTCGAGGGGACAGGCAACAGGCACTTAAGGTTGTGGAAACCCTTTTTAAATTGGATCTGTCTAATGATGGAAAGTAATTTATCTAGAAACACCACCAGTGCTTGAAAAACAATCAGCCATTAATCGATCTGCCCTTTTTGGTAGCTTTAGGAGTCTTTTTTCCAGTAAATTTGATTATCAACGCACAAGTGCGAAAGCAGAATGAAGCGTGTTCTTGCAATAATTCTAGGAGGAGGCGCAGGAACGCGCCTTTATCCTCTAACCAAAATGAGGGCAAAACCTGCAGTGCCACTTGCAGGTAAATATCGCCTTATTGATATTCCTATTAGTAATTGCATTAACTCGAACATCAATAAGATGTACGTTTTAACACAATTTAATAGTGCCTCTTTAAATAGACACTTAACTCAGAGTTATAACTTAAGTGCACCATTTGGCCAGGGTTTCGTTGAAGTATTAGCAGCACAACAGACGCCAGATAGTCCTTCTTGGTTTGAAGGAACAGCTGATGCCGTTCGGAAGTATCAATGGTTATTTCAGGAATGGGATGTTGATGAATATTTAATTCTTTCTGGTGATCAATTATATCGAATGGATTATAGCTTGTTTGTAGAACATCATCGTTCTACGGGTGCTAATTTAACAGTTGCTGCACTTCCTGTTGATAGTGAGCAAGCTGAAGGTTTTGGTTTGATGCGTACAGATTCTGAAGGCAATATAAAAGAATTTAGTGAAAAGCCAAAAGGTGCTTCATTGAAAGCTATGGCAGTTGATACATCGCGGTTTGGACTTTCAAGCGAATCAGCAAAGGAAAGGCCTTATTTAGCCTCTATGGGTATTTATGTTTTTAGCCGCGAGACACTATTTGACCTTTTAAATAAAAATTCCTCACACAAAGATTTTGGCAAAGAAGTAATTCCAGAATCTCTCAGAAGAGGGGACTTGTTAAAAAGTTATGTTTTTAATGACTATTGGGAAGATATAGGAACTATTGGTGCATTTTATGAAGCAAATCTTGCATTAACTCAACAGCCCAACCCTCCATTTAGTTTTTATGATGAAAAATTCCCAATTTATACCAGACCTCGTTATTTACCACCTACAAAATTAGTCGAAGCCCAAATAACAGATTCAATTATTGGAGAAGGATCTATTTTAAAATCATGTAGCATTCATCATTGTGTATTAGGGGTACGTAGCAGAGTAGAAAGTGATGTAGTTTTGAAAGATTCTTTGGTAATGGGGTCAGACTTTTACGAATCTTCCGAAGAACGTATAGCTTTAAGGAATGGAGGGGGAATTCCTCTTGGGGTAGGTCAGGGGACAACTGTAAAAAGAGCAATCCTTGACAAGAATGCGCGGGTTGGGAATAACGTCGCAATAGTTAATAAGGACCATGTAGAAGAAGCCGATCGAGCAGAAGAAGGTTTTTATATAAGAAATGGAATAGTTGTTGTATTAAAAAATGCGAGCATCTCAGATGGCACTGTAATTTGAAAACTAGTTTGTATGACTAGGCTTTGGCTTGATAGCAAAATATCCTGAACCATCTTTTTTTAAGATAATTTTCTTATAAACAATTTCCCAATCCTGACATTGCCGTCTAATTAGCAGCCGAATACCCAATGCAGGGTCACACTGGCCCAAGTTCTTATAAACCTTTGGATATGACCAAAGCACATTTTGGTTTGGTTGGTCTTGGGGTGATGGGGGAAAACCTAGTTTTAAATGCAGAAAGAAACGGTTTTTCGAGTGTTGTTTATAACCGTACTTATTCCAAAACGCAGAGTTTTTTACTAGGTCGTGGAGCTGATAAAAATATTTCAGGTGCAATTGATATTGAAGAATTTGTTCAAAAGCTAGATCGCCCTAGAAGGATATTGATGATGGTTAAGGCAGGTCCAGCAACAGATGCAGTTATAAAACAAATTTCTCCATTTCTTCAAGAAGGAGATTTACTTATTGATGGAGGCAATGCTCAATTTAGTGACACTGAGAGAAGAGTTGCTGAGTTAGAGAGTCAAAGCTTTGGATATATAGGAATGGGTGTTTCAGGAGGAGCCAAAGGTGCATTCGAAGGTCCAAGTATGATGCCTGGTGGAACTAAATCTTCTTATGAGGCTATTGAAAATTTGTTGAACAAGATGGCTGCACAGGTAGAAGATGGTCCTTGTGTTTCATATATCGGTCCAGGCGGATCAGGACATTTTGTTAAAACCGTACATAACGGAATTGAATATGGCATTGAACAAATATTGGCCGAGTCTTATGACTTAATGAAGAGAGTATGTGGTATGAAAGGTGAGCAAATTGCTGATGTTTTTGGTTTTTGGAATAATACTGAGGAGCTTTCTTCTTATTTAGTCGAGATCACTGAAATTTGCCTTCGTAAGAAGGATCCAGAGGATGGTGACGACTTGGTTGAAAAGATTATGGATAAGGCTGGGCAAAAGGGGACTGGACTTTGGACAGTTATTAGTGCTTTGGAATTAGGAGCTTCAGTTCCGACTATTTATTCTTCCTTAAATGCACGTGTAATGAGTTCAATGAAATCACAAAGAGAAAATGCCGAATCAATATTAGCTAGACCTTCACTAAGACCTTTTGACCTGGGAAGTGTTTCTGATGGAATGTCACCACTTATGGATGCAGTTGTTTTGGCAACTATCGCTAGTTATGCCCAAGGAATGGACCTTTTGAAGCTTGCATCTTCAGAGTACAACTATGAACTTCATCTCCCTTCTATTGCACAGATTTGGAAAGGTGGTTGCATTATTCGTTCTCGCCTTCTAAAGCGAATCCAGGATGCCTTTAATGATGATCCAAACTTAACTAATTTAGTTTTAGATCCATGGTTCGCGAATCAAGTGAGCTCACGGTTGCCAGGACTCGCAAAAGTTGTTGCTGGGGCAGCTGAATCAGGCATCCCACTACCTTGTTTATCAAGCTCATTAGATTATTTGAATAGTTATAGGACAGCAAGATTGCCTCAAAATTTGGTACAAGCTATGCGTGATTGCTTTGGCTCTCATACCTATCAGAGAGTTGATAGAGATGGTAGCTTTCATACTGAATGGCTTGGTTAAATTCTTATTTATGGCTAGTTACAAAATTGAACAAGCTATTGATAACGATGATTTAGCTAAAAAAGCATCTCAGGTAATAGCTGCCCACATTGATTTAGCTCTTGATCAAAAGGAACGGTCTCAAATTTCACTCGCAGGTGGTAGTACACCATCTTTGACATACAGCTTTCTGGGGCAAGAACGTCTTCCTTGGGACCGAGTAGATGTTTTCCTTGGTGACGAGAGATGGGTAGAACCAAATAATGAATGTAGTAATGCATTAATGCTTCAGAGATCATTGCTTGCTCAGTTCCCTGGCTCAAATGCTCGCTTCCACCCTGTTCCAACTACAAGTTATTCAAGTCCTAATGAGAGTGCGGAATCATTTTCTAACCTTATATCTAAAATTTGTGTAGGTGAACCTCCAATTTTTGATTTAATAGTTCTTGGCTTAGGAGAAGACGGACATACAGCATCTCTTTTTCCATCCAGTGACTCTCTACTCATTAAAGATAAATACACAACTATTGCACATGGCAAAGGGAAAGATCGCATCACTCTTACAGCTCCTGTACTTAGTGCAGCGCGTAAAGTTATTTTCCTTGTATCTGGCGCCTCTAAACAGATAGCATTGAAACGTTTGCTAGACCCTTCAGAATCTTATCTGCGAACTCCAGCAAAATTAGTTAGCCCTATTTCGGAAATTCAAATTTTTGCAGATAAAAGTGCATTACTCTTGGTCTGAAATTATTTCTTATTATTGAAAGTAAATTAAGGCCTTTGAAAGTGTCTAGAAATCTAATCATTGCTTCGTACAAAGATTTTGGCAATTGGATAGCTTTAAATGACACGATAATGGGCGGTTCAAGCGAGGCCACCTGTAAATTAACTTCCCAAGGCCTTGTCCTTGATGGGAAATTAATAGAAGAGGGAGGTGGTTTTGTTAGTTGTCAATCTCCTTTATACAAACCTACCTTAAACCTTTCAGGATTTTGTGGCTTCCAACTTCAATTAGATGGCCAAGGTAGGACTCTCAAATTTGCAGTTGCTTGTAAAGGAAGTTTTTTGGGGTACAAAAGTTTCTTTGGATCTGGACTTAGGTGGGTTTCCACCTTTCCTACCAAACCAGAAGGAAAAACAATAATTCAAATTCCTTTCAATAAACTAAAACCTACTATTAGAGCTAAACGTGTAATACCTTTTACCAAATTTGACCCATCATCTATTTACCAAATTCAGTTGCTTTATTCAAAATTTGGTTTACCTGGTGAAATGAATCCTGGGTTTAAATCAGGTCCTATTCATTTATTATTAAGAGAGGTAAGTTCATATGCATAATTCACTTCCTAACTTATTGGTTGAAATTGCAAAGGCTGCTGATATTTGTAACAAGCCCTTCAAACATTCAGTTTTAGAACATAATTTTGATTCAGATAATAAGAAGAATCAAGATTCTCTTGATGATTTAATCCTTAAGATTGAGTCCAGGAATTTAGATGGAGTAAGATATCCTGAACATGACTTGGAACTTGAAATATATAAAAGTGGTAATGATTTACATGTAATGCTGGCTTGGTTTGAACAGCCTCAACGTCCAATACTTTGGCAAGGTAAGCATTCTATGTGGATGGATGCTGGCAATGGCAAGCGTTGTCAGGCGCCTCTAGATGGTCAATATTTAGAATCACTTGCAAGACGATTAAGGACATTATTTATTGTTAACAACTCTAAAAATGATTTAGCCTAGGCCCTGTCAGTAGTAGCTCCTTGACTTGCGCTACTAACTAATCGACAGTATTTTCCAAGAATCCCTGTTTTGTATCTTGCTGTTGGCTTTTCCCATTTCTGACGTCTATTTTCAAGTTCAATCTCATCAACATTTAGCTGAATTAATTTCTTAACAGCATCAACGGTGATGCTGTCTCCTTCTTCAACTAAGGCAATTGTTCCTCCGCTTGCAGCTTCAGGTGCTACATGCCCAACTACCAAGCCATAAGTTCCTCCACTAAAACGTCCATCAGTGATTAGAGCTACTTTCTCGCCTAGACCCTGCCCAACAATTGCAGAGGTTGGAGAAAGCATTTCTCTCATTCCCGGTCCACCTATTGGGCCTTCATAGCGAATAACAACAACGTCTCCCGAACTTATTTGATTTTTTAGAATTGCCTTTAAACACTCCTCTTCACTTTCAAAAACCCTTGCAGGACCAGTTAAAATTGGGTTTTTGATACCGCTAATTTTAGCAACACTACCTTCTGTTGCTAAATTACCTTTGAGAATTGCCAGATGACCTTTTTTATAAATTGGATTGTCAATTGAACGAATGACTTCTTGCCCCGATGGAGGAATGGATGGAACATCTTTAAGTACTTCTCTTAGTGTTTTCCCTTCAATATTTCTACAGTCGCCGTGTAGTAATCCCGCATTAAGTAACAACTTCATTACTTGAGGGATTCCACCAGATTTATGAAGATCAACTGTGACATATTTTCCACTCGGTTTGAGGTCACAGATAACAGGTACTTTCTGGCGGATTTTTTCAAAGTCATCAATAGATAGTTCGACTTCGGCCGTTTGAGCTATTGCTAGTAAATGTAAAACTGCATTAGTTGATCCTCCCACTGCCATTATTACACTAATTGCATTTTCAAAAGCCTCCCTTGTGAGCAGATCGAGTGGTCTAATATCTTCTATTATTGCATTAACTAATACTTGAGCACTCTTTGAGGAATTTTCTGCTTTCTCTGCATCTTCAGCTGCCATTGTAGAACTATAAGGTAAGCTTAACCCCATTGTTTCTATTGCTGCAGACATTGTATTTGCAGTAAACATACCTCCACAGCTTCCTGCTCCAGGAATTGCATTTTTCTCAACTTCTATCAACCTCTCCTCGTTAATCTTCCCACTAGTTAGTTGTCCAACAGCCTCAAATGCACTTACAACCGTTAAATCACAACCATTTAATCTTCCAGGTTTTATTGTACCTCCATATACAAAAATAGCTGGAATATTCATTCTAGCCATGGAAATTATTGCTCCAGGCATATTTTTATCGCAGCCTCCAATAGCTAGTACACCATCCATACTTTGACCATTGCATGCTGTTTCAATTGCATCAGCAATTACTTCTCTAGAAACCAGTGAATATTTCATCCCTTCTGTTCCCATTGAGATGCCGTCACTAACTGTTATGGTTCCAAACATTTGCGGCATTCCTCCAGCAACTCGAATAGCTTCCTCTGCCCGTTTGGCTAAATCATTTAATCCCACATTGCAGGGTGTAATTGTGCTAAATCCGTTGGCTATGCCAACTATCGGCTTGTTGAAATCCTCATCTTTGAAACCGACAGCTCGAAGCATTGCTCGGTTAGGAGAACGCTGAATGCCTTGTGTTATAGCTCTTGATCGAAGCATCATATTTGTGAGGAGCTAGTAAAAAAAACCATTCGAGATTTAATGATTTAATTGCGACCACCAAGGTCTTCAAGTTGTTTTCTTACATCGGCAATGGCAGCATTTAATTGTTCAACCCTTTGTTCAAGCTGCTCACTACTTTCATTTTTGATGGCAGGTGAGGATGTCTCAAGTGCTTCAGATCCATCTTGGATGCGCGGTGCATAAAGCATTGCACGCTGCTTTCTTGTCTGTTGCCTTCTTTCTGCTTCTGAAAAAAGCCACCAAGCCAGGCCAGCTGCTCCTAGAACTGCTCCACTAATTAAAGAGGAGAGACTTGCCGTTGATGACTCACGATACTGACTCATAATTATTAATTAGATTTCCTAATGCTAATTCTTACCAGTGATTTTGGTGGTCAGACGTAATGATGGGTTTCCTATACCTGGAATAATTTCACCATTGTCGGTTATACCAGCATCGATACATGAACAGTAGATGACCAGATTAGGAATATTTTCTCCAAGTAATTGAAGTCCTGGTTGGGCAGTAATAGCGCTTATAACTCTTATCCTTCTTGGCTCCACATTTTGTTTCATTATCAATTTTATAATTTCTAGCAAATCGATAGCATCTGATATTTGATCCATATAAATAATAATCCCTGCTTTCTTTTCAATTGGATTTGGTACCTCTCCTAAACAGAGGTGGGAATTTGGTAGAACATTTCTTCCCCCATGCCACAGTTCTAACCCCCCTGGAAGCTTTGGCATGGCTAATAAAGGAATACTTGGTTCAATTACTGTTCCTCTTGATTTAGCTTGAGAGGTCACTACCTCTTCCTCTCTGTGCGGCAACCAATCCCTTAATGCTTCATAAGTAAGCCATCTGCCAAGCTCCTCTAGAGCTTTACCGTAAAGAGGGGCTGGTGTTTTGGCATCACGAAGCATCGTCAGCCAATGTCCGATAAGTGGGTGTGGTGGTACCACAACTCTTAATGTCATGGCCATTTGGCTTCCATGGGCTTCTTTTGCCATAACGTGAATACAAATTACTGGCTAGCGGCCACTCTTTATCCTCATGACCTACCTCTCTTCTCTTTTTTCACGGTTAAACCTGGCTGTCCTTTTAAGTATCTTGTTGTTCGCTTTGGCTATTCCTTTTAACCCTGTTTTTGCAAAGACCCCTCCTGAGATAAGAAATCAAGACGAATTAAAGATTTCTCAGGATATGCATGGCAAGGATTTAACTGGATATGAATTTGTAAAGCTTGACCTTCGTAATGTCGATTTCGGTGAAGCAGACCTTAGCGCAGCAATTTTTAATAATAGTCAGTTACAGGGGGCTGATTTAAGAGGAGCTAATTTGGAAGATGCTGTTGCCTTTGCATGTGACTTTGAAGGAGCCGATTTAAGGGATGCAAACTTGAGCCAAACCTTACTTATGGAAAGTACCTTTACAAATGCAGATATTGATGGAGCAGATTTCACTGATGCTGTTATAAGTAGGATTCAATTAAAACAACTTTGTTCGATTGCTGATGGTGAAAACTCTGCCACCGGTATAAGTACTAGATACAGTCTTGGTTGTTGATCTTTTTAAATACTTTTATAAATATAATCCTCTAATGTCAAAGCGATTGCCTGTCACTGTTATCACAGGTTTTCTAGGCGCCGGTAAGACAACCTTATTGCGCCACCTGTTGACTACGAGCCAACAAAGATTGGCTGTTATGGTTAATGAATTTGGGTCTGTTGGCCTTGATGGGGACTTAATTAGAAGTTGCAACTTCTGTTCAGATGAAGAACTTGATGGACGTCTTGTTGAACTCAATAATGGCTGCTTATGTTGCACAGTTCAAGATGATTTTCTCCCTACTATGGAAAAGTTATTATCACTTTCTAGAGAATTAGATGGAATCCTTGTTGAGACAAGTGGACTAGCTTTGCCACTCCCTTTGGTACAGGCCCTTGATTGGCCTGAAATAAGAGCCAAAGTCTATTTAAATGGTGTAGTTACCATTGTTGATGGAGAAGCTCTTGCCGCAGGTAGTCCAGTTGGTGATACTCTAGCCCTGGAGAAGCAACGTCAAAATGATCCTAGCCTAGATCATTTGACACCAGTTAATGAACTTTTTGATGATCAAATAAGTTCAGCTGACTTTATCTTAATTAGTAGGTTTGATCTTTTAGAACCTATACAATACTCAAACATTAAACTAGAACTTTCTAAGAAGTCATTAAATGGAACTCCTGTTATTGGCATTAATAACGGCAAAATTGATCCATCTTTAATCTTAGGAATAAAATCCGATCAACTTTGTGATGTGAAAAAAGAACCGCTAGAGGATCATTCTCACGCATCACATAGCCATGTGCAGGTATTTAGCAGTTTGATTAGGGTCGAGTTACTTATTAGTCAAAAGCAACTTCAAGAGCTTTTGACTAGCTTGGCTATTAAGTATCAGATTTTGAGATTGAAGGGACGTTGCTGGCTTCCCCAAAAGAGCATTCCACTCCAGCTGCAAATGGTTGGGGCAAGATTTAGTAGTTGGTTTGAGTCTGTGCCTGAGAATACATGGAAGCCAAAAGTAGGGGGAGTTGAACTTGTCGTTTTGAGTTTTGATGAATTTGCAGAGCAGGCAATAAAGGAAGCACTTAAGGATTTTGGGCCCGCTTCTTGAACTTAAGGCAAACTTTATATTATTTATATTACTATTTGGTTGTTTTATTCTGAAAAGTCGCGATTCTATTAATGGTAATTGTGAATAATCACAAATTACCGAATAAAGTTCTCTTAACCCCTTTTTGGGTCGGATTTCAGTGATTCTCACAGAAAGTAAAATCCAAACTAGACTTCAGGTGCAAAAGTCAGACACTACAATCAAAAGTGCTACATGTTCTCAATGTGGAGGTAATGGCTACATGAAAACTAATCCGAACTGTTATCAGACTTGTCTTCATTGTCTAGGTAGAGGAGTAATTCATATTGATTAGATGAACTGATTTTCTTACTTTACTCAACATCATACTCTGAGTATTAATTTAAGCCGTTTTAAGTGAATACAATCTTTTTCTTCAACATCCAAAAACAACCAAACAAATACAGTGCCAAACTTCCAAGCAAGTGTTTTAGTTAGCCTTCGACCTTCAGTCTTAGACCCAGCGGGAGAGGCAATCAGATCTGCAGCTAATAGGCTTGGTGTTGAAGGAGTGAGTAAATTGAGGATAGGCAAGGCTGTTTCATTGGAGCTCGAAGCACCCAATGAAACAGAAGCACGTCGCAGAGTAGAACTATTAGCCGACAGGTTATTGGCTAATCCAGTGATTGAGGACTGGAGTTTAGAACTTAAAACTACAAATTAGTCTTATGACTATTGGTGTTGTTGTTTTCCCTGGATCTAATTGTGACAGAGATGTGAAATGGGCTACAGAAGGTTGCCTTGGCTTTCCAACTAGATTCCTTTGGCATGAAACAAGAGATTTGAGTGGTTGTGAAGCTGTAGTACTGCCTGGAGGTTTTAGTTATGGTGATTATCTTCGGTGTGGAGCAATTGCTAGGTTTGCTCCTGTACTTGAAGCCTTAGTAGATTTTGTTGAAAAAGGTGGCAAAGTACTTGGAATTTGTAATGGCTTTCAAGTACTTACAGAATTAGGTCTTCTTCCAGGTGCTCTTACTAGAAATAAAGATCTTCATTTTATTTGTGAGAATACAGAACTAATAGTTAACAGTAATCAAACAAGTTGGTTGAATGGTTTTCAGCCTGGTGATCAACTTCTCTTGCCGATTGCCCATGGTGAAGGTTGTTTTCAATGTAGTGAATCTACTCTTCACAAGTTGGAAGATGAAAACGCTATTGCATTGAGATATTTAAATAATCCAAATGGTTCTATAAATGATATTGCAGGCATTACAAATTCTAAAGGAAATGTACTTGGCTTAATGCCGCATCCTGAAAGAGCTTGTGACCCTTCAATTGGTGGAACTGATGGAAGGAAGATCTTGGAAGCTTTGATTGCTAAATAGTTAACCAACAAAGTATTTAGCTTTTCGGTTAACTATTTAGCAATCAAAGCTTAGTAGCTTTTTACTTAGACCTCACCTTTTAAATAGAGATCTGCAAAGTAATTGGTGCTTTTTTGTTTGATTTTACTTGCTTGACCAGCACACCAGAATTGTTGATATCTATCTAGGCATACCTGCTTCATATACTTTCTTGCTGGTTTATTGAAGTGCCTAGGGTCGAAGTTCGTTGGATCGGCAGAAGCTGCTTCACGAACTGCAGCTGTGAATGCGAGTCGATTATCTGTATCAATATTTACTTTGCGGACTCCATTTCGAATACCTTCTTGGATTTCTTCAACTGGCACACCATATGTCTCAGGAATGGCCCCTCCATATTTATTAATCATATCTAGCCATTCTTGAGGAACTGAGCTGGATCCATGCATAACAAGATGAGTATTTGGAATAGCCTTATGGATCTCAGCAATCCTGCTTATTGCTAATACTTCGCCTGTTGGCTTCCTTGTGAATTTATATGCTCCATGGCTTGTTCCAATAGCAATTGCTAAGGCATCTACTTTTGTTTTCGCTACAAAGTCTGATGCTTCAGCGGGATCGGTTAGAAGCATATCCTTTGAGAGTTCTCCTTCGAACCCATGACCATCTTCTGCCTCTCCTTTGCCTGTTTCTAATGAACCAAGGCAGCCAAGTTCTCCTTCAACACTGACACCAACGGAGTGAGCAAAGTCAACTACTGTTTTGGTTACATTAACGTTGTATTCATAGCTTGCAGGGGTTTTGGCATCAGCTTCTAGCGATCCATCCATCATCACTGATGTGAATCCATTAATAGCAGCTGAGTAGCAAGTAGAAGGATCGTTTCCATGGTCCTGGTGCATTACTACCGGGATGTTTGGGTATGTTTCTGTAGCGGCAATTATTAAGTGTCTGAGGAAAATTTCACCTGCATAGCTACGTGCACCTCTTGAAGCCTGAAGGATTACTGGGCTATCAGTTTCTGCCGCTGCCTCCATTATTGCCTGAACCTGTTCAAGGTTATTTACGTTGAAAGCAGGGATTCCATAACCGTTTTCAGCAGCATGGTCAAGCAGAAGCCTTAGCGGAACGAGGGCCATCGATGTCTCCGAGGTGCAATAGGACCCAGTTCTATTTAAAAGTCCCGGGCCGAGGGGACAGGACTTTATAAGATTGAGGTAGGAGATGTCACCTTTTACTTACTAATTAAGTGCATTTGTGGGCCAAACCCTACTAATAGGTACTTTCGAACCCATAGAGCTTGCGTTATTCCTTTGTAATTTAAGGCCTATTGAAGAATATCTGTAAAAGTTAGGCCAGGCACAATTAATTCTGCTCCACGCCTATCAGCTCAACTGGTTCTCAAAGAAATCCTATTATTGAAAACAGGATCCAGCTTTTCATCTCTATCGCTAAATAAGCTAGAAATATACTTTTTCTAATTTTGATTAAGCTATCAATCAATTAAGTTAATTAAATTTTTACATATTACACATGATTTGATAATTAGTAATTCTTTTTCCTTTCATCTCTATGGAAGAGACTATTTAGCTTTATTTGTTAATTAAATAATTAAACTTTCCTTAGAGCTTGCTGACTCTTTAAAGGCATCACAGACTTTTTGGCTGGCAAAACCCTCTGCCAAGCCAGGTATCATGGGACTACCATCTTTAATACTTTCAGCCCACCAATCATGAATTCTAGATACAGGTGCAACACGACCATCAGACCATGTTTTGTTGAACATTAGATCCTTGTCAGGCTGAATACATTTAGGGGAATCCCCTGCTTTTGTATACCAAAGGCTAAAACCATGGACATAATCTTTTTGGTTATCACTGCCTAGAATGAGTGTGCCTTTTGATCCATAAAACTCTATCCAGCATCCCCGTCCTTGTCTTGCTACAGCGGAAAGTGTTATCTGTGCTGGGATATTTAAATTATTATTTTCCCCTTTAATTTTTATATGTGCGAGGGCTATATCCTCACTTGTTACATTCCTATTTTGACCAGAGTTCAAATCTATACGTTCTTTAATTGAGGTAGAGGATAGAGCACTGATTTCTTCAATTGGGCCAAATAACCAATGGATCATGTCAAATGCATGAGTTCCTAGAGCTCCAAGAACTCCACCTCCTTTGTTACTTTCTGAATACCAGTTCCAAGGTCTATTGTGGTTGGCCCTACTACTCATTAACCAATCAAATTTCACTAGCCAAGGCTGACCTATTAATCCTTTGGTTATTAATCTTTTAGCTTGCATGAACAATGGGACAGCCCTGTATTCAAAATCAATAGCTACACTTAAGCGATATTTTAATGATAATCGTTGAAGATCTGCTACTTGTGTTGCGTTTATTGCAACTGGCTTTTCTAATAATAAATGTTTTCCAGCCTTAAGTGCATCACAGGCTAGATTATATCTTGGTTCTGGTGGAGTTGCCAGAATAATTCCTTTAACAT
Source organism: Prochlorococcus sp. MIT 1307 (assembly GCF_034092395.1). Taxonomy (NCBI): domain Bacteria; kingdom Bacillati; phylum Cyanobacteriota; class Cyanophyceae; order Synechococcales; family Prochlorococcaceae; genus Prochlorococcus; species Prochlorococcus sp. MIT 1307. The sequence goes on from NZ_CP139301.1 coordinate 262,025, forward strand.
TAGAATCATTTAATAGAGACTCCCAGTCTTTAGTGTAATTTAAAGAGTGCTTATCAGTTGTTTCTTTTAGTTTGTCTGAGTTAGGGTGCCATAAAGAAATTAATTCAAACTTAGGATTAGCTTTTATGGCAGGCAGATGAACAGATTCTCCAAAACCAAGCCCGACTATTGAAACACCAATCTTTTGATTATTATTGATTTGTGTATAGGCCATTTTAAGAATTCTAGTTGTAAGGGATAGGTTTTTTATCGATTTAAGGTTTTTATGGAAGTTTTTTGTTCATTTGAAAGTTTATTTCCTAATAAGATTATTGATAATTCTACTGGAGCACCTCTTTGATAAAAAAGTTATTTAGAAAATTCACTTTATTTAATTAATTTTGTTGTTTGCATGTAGACGAAGAAGAGTGCCTAGAGTATTTCGGAGTTGTGTTCTTGGAACAATAGTGTCAACGAATCCATGTTCACGAAGATATTCAGCTGTTTGGAAATTTTCAGGTAGTTTTTCACGAAGGGTTTGTTCAATTACACGTCTTCCTGCAAAGCCAATAAGTGCTTTGGGTTCAGCAAGAATTATGTCTCCTAGCATTGCGAAGCTTGCAGTAACTCCTCCCGTTGTTGGGTGAGTAAGAAGAGGCATATAAAGCAGCTCAGCTTTGCGATGTCTTTCGAGGGCGCCAGATATTTTTGCCATTTGCATCAAGCTGAGCATGCCTTCTTGCATGCGTGCTCCACCAGAAGCGCAAACAATGAGTAAAGGTATTTCTTTAGTTGTTGCTCGTTCTATTAGACGAGTAATTTTTTCCCCAACAACTGACCCCATTGACCCACCCATAAATCTGAAATCCATAACGGCTAGTGCCATTGGAATGGTTTCTACTTTGCAAATCCCCGTTACTACCCCATCCTTCAATCCTGTATTTGCTTGGCTTTCTCTCAAACGGTCGGCATATGCCCTCCTATCTTTAAATCCAAGTGGATCTATAGGGCTTAAATCCGCGTCTAAAGCGTTAAAACTTCCAGGATCAGCAATTAGATTTATACGCTCTTCACTGTCTATTCGGTTGTGATGACCACAATTACTACAGACATTTGCATTTGCAACTAAATCTTTTCGATATACCACCTGACCACATTCTGGACACTTTCCCCAAAGACCGTCACTTTCTTCAGTTTCTTGGGTTACTTTTTCTACAAACTGACCTTTTCTTCGATCAGCAAACCAGTCGAAAAGAGACACGGTGTTAAAAGTTGGTTAATACTATTAAAGCCCCCAAAGGCTCAACCATCTTTCTTCCCACAAACTTGGTTCAAATAACCATACTCCCCATATGCCTGCTGCGATGAATGGGCCAAAGGGGAATTGCTCCATCCGCTTTAATTTTCCGCATATTATTCCAAAAAAGCTAAAAATACCTGCAGAAACAAAAGCAATTCCAGTTGCAAGGGATATTCCAGAGAGACCAAGCCATGCACCTCCCATGGCGACCAACTTTGAATCCCCAAGGCCTAATACTTCCTGTCTGAAAATTTTTGAGGTGTACTTGCTTAGACTTGCCATTATTTTTTGAGATATGAATGCAGCAAGGATGTGATTTATAATTAAAGGGAATCCTTCTTGAAACCCTAGATATACCGCTGTTAAAGCGGTAGAGAATAGACCAATTTTTAGTCCCCCATTAGAAATGGAATTTGGAATACACATCCTAGATATATCTATTAATGATATTCTTATTAGAAGAAATGCCAAGATGATTCCCATAGCGAGAATTATTACCTGTGGGACATCTTCATTCTTTTCAGGGGAGAATGAATAGGCCGTATAAGTAAGCAATATAGATAAACTAATAAATTTATTTTTAGGAAGATTAATTAAGAGCGCAGGAAATATCACCATTTAATTTTATAAATAGAAATTGTTAGTAGTTAATAGTTTTATTGTGCTTTTTTCTTTCTTAAGCTTTTGCTATAGAGTTTATTCACCTTTCCTTTAACTAAGTATTTCAATTCAACGAAATATTCATTTAGCAAAAGTGTGGGTTTTCTATAAACAATCTTTCCTTTGTGATTCTTTAGATTTAAAACAACTCCAATAGGCATTTCGATGTTTGATGAATTAGAAATATGTTGAAAATAAATTCGCTTTGCTTTGAGTATAAGTTCTTGACTATTTATAGAATCCCATGGCATTTCATGTTCTGAATTTATTTCAGCATCTTTGATTTTAAATGATGGCTTAGTAATAGAGATGGAACCAACCATGATTCAGTTGATTCCATCTTAAGTGTTTGACTAATAATAAGCAAAAATTAGGTTAGATTTTTCTTCTCTTCAATCATGCGGTGGATGATTGGCGTAAGTATTAGCTCCATTGCAAAGCCCATTTTTCCACCATTTATCACGATACTTGTAGGACTGGACATAAAAGAGTCGTGAATCATGCCTAAAAGGTACTGAAAATCAATACCCCATTTTTCCCTAGCCCCTTTTCTAAAGTGGATAATTACAAAACTTTCATCTGGAGTTGGAATGTTTCTGCAAATGAATGGGTTAGAGGTATCTATAGTAGGAATTCTTTGAAAATTGATATCTGTACGACTAAATTGTGGGCAAATATGGTTGATGTAATCAGGCATACGTCTAAGGATTGTATCCACAATTGTCTCTGCTGAGTATCCACGCTCTGCATTGTCTCGGTGGATTTTTTGTATCCATTCCAGATTTGTTATTGGGACTACTCCGACTAGCAAATCTGCTACACCAGCCACATCGTAATCATCGCCAACCACACCACCATGTAGCCCTTCGTAAAAAAGTAAGTCAGTTTTGTCTGGTATGTCTTCCCAAGGAGTGAATTGACCTGGAGAAAGATTTGTTCCTAGCCTTGCGTTGTGCTCTTCAGCTTCTTCTGGGCTGTGTAAATAGTAACGCTTTTTCCCACTTCCAGATTGACCATAGCTTCTAAAAAGCTCTTCTAATTTGTCGAAGAGATTGGCTTCAGGCCCAAAATGTGAGAAATTTTCTCCTTTGGCAAGCGCATCAGCCATGGCTTGCTTCATAGGTCCGCGTTCAAAGCGGTGATAGCTGTCGCCTTCTACAACAGCTGGAATGATGTTTTCTCGTGCAAAGATATGCTCGAATGCTCTTTTGACTGTGCTGGTTCCTGCTCCGGAGGAACCCGTAACGGCTACAACCGGGTAACGCTTCGACATCGATGCTCAAATAACAATCAAAAGGATTTTCGCAGGTCGACTGTCAATCTGTGTATTTGTGAAGAGAGCGCTATTAATTTTTGAAAGAAGAGGGTTTAAATGCATTTGAGTAATTCGTTTCCCATTTCAATACATCCAACTTCAGTGAAAGAACTACTCATAAGGTCGGCTGTTCTTAACCCTGCATCAAGAACGTCGTTAACAGCGTTCTCTAGATCATCTGCTGCTTTTTCTTCTTTAAGACCAATTCTGAGCATCATTGCGGCTGAAAGCACCATTGCAATTGGATTAGCTTTATCAAGTCCTGCTATATCTGGTGCGGAGCCATGAACTGGTTCATATAGTCCGGGTCCCTTTTTGCCTATTGAGGCTGATGGCAGCATTCCAATTGAACCTGTAATCATTGCAGCTTCATCACTTAAGATATCTCCGAATAAATTTCCAGTGAGAATTACATCAAACTGCCTAGGATCCTTAATTAGTTGCATTGCTGCATTATCCACATATAAATGATTAATTTCCAGCTGCCTATTTTTATCGGCAAGGATATCAATTCGTTCTCTCCAGAGTTGACTTACCTCTAAAACATTAGCCTTGTCTACTGAACAGACTTTTCCTGTCCTGGCTTTGGCTAAATCAAATGCTACTTCTGCAATTCGATCAATTTCATAGGCAGAATATGACATGGTATTGAATGCTCTTTCGTCTTTTTCGGTTTTGATCCGACCCTTAGGTTTACCGAAATAAATTCCACCAGTTAGCTCTCTTACGACGATAAGATCAACTCCAGTAACAACTTCTTTTCTTAGCGAGCTTGCTTCAATTAACGAGGACCATATTTTGATAGGTCTTACATTTGCAAATAGATCTAACCCTGAACGAAGAGCTAGAAGTCCTGTCTCGGGTCTTTTCTCTCTTGGGTAATCGTCATATTTAGGACTACCTATTGCAGCAAGTAGAACAGCCTGACTTTTTTTACATGCGCTAAGTGTGGATTCAGGAAGTGGTGTTCCAGTTAGCTCAATTGCAGAGCCACCAATTGGTTGTTCATTAAATTCCAATTCGAATTGATGTTTTTGACTAACTTTTGTCAAAAGGCTTTTAGCGACAGCTGTTATCTCAGGTCCAATGCCATCACCTGGTAAAAGAACTATTTGGTGTTTTTTCATTAGAAACTTGTAGTTAACTTTTACTGATTAGAGATTATTGATTCTCATCCTGACTTATCGCTCGAATGGTTTTGGCTAACTCAGGAAGTTTCTTAAAGTTGGCGGCGCAGCGAAGCCAAAGCTTATTTGGCATAGCGGGAAAGCCGCTAATTACTTCTCTCGGATTGATATCTGTATGGATACCGCATTTGGAGCTTGCTATCACTTGATCACCTACATGGACACGGTTCCCTACCCCTACTTGTCCTGCAAGTATTACACCATCTCCAAGTTGAGCACCACCAGCGATTCCAACTTGTGCAGCCATGGCACAAGCTTTTCCAGTACTAACTCCGTGTCCTATTTGGACAAGGTTGTCGATCTTTGTTCCTTCACCTATGCGTGTCTCACCTACAGCAGGTCTGTCAATAGTTGATCCACTTCCAATCTCCACATCGTTTTCAATAATTACGGTTCCAGTTTGTGGCATTTTGTACCATCCTTTTTCTGTTGGAACAAAGCCAAAACCATCAGCTCCAATAACAGCATTTGAATTTATAATTACTCTTTTTCCTATATTTGTTTTTGATTGGATTACGCAATTAGCATGTAACTCTGAATTATCTCCAATTATTACCTTCTCGTAAATAACTACACCCGGGTGAATAATGCAACCGTTCCCTATTTCACTATTCTCTCCTATATATGTATTGGGACCTATTGATATCTTATTACCGAGTTTGACATTTTCCTCTATTACTGCAGTCGGGTGAATTTGTTCAAATGGTCGTTTTTTTGGGCTCAGAAATCCAAGAGATTCGGCAAAAGCAAGCCTAGGATTTTTTAATACAGCCCAAGCAAGACCATTTTGTTTAACCTTATTGATCAGAACTTCTTCTGCAGGGATAAGAATTGCTCCAGCATTACAATTTTTGAGCTCTGTTTGTAGAGCATTGCCTTTTTCTAAAAAGGTTAGTTGATGAGATTTGGCCTGTTCTACAGATGCTCCATTTAGTAATTCCGGATCGTTTGCAAGATTGTGATTCTGCAAACCTGAATTTCCTTTTTTGAGTTCATTAATTAATTGACTGAAACGCATGGCAAAAAAGTTCTTGGCGGAATCGTAGACGTACTTTCTTAGCTCAGGAGCTCGTCTGTTAGTACTAGTACATCTCTATGGACTACTAAGGGAGAGTTCATACCAGTTTTAGGACTTCTCAGAGCGTTTTGGAGGGTTTCGCTACTTAGTGAACTAATACCTCTAGCAATTTCTTTTGATTCTGTATCAATAATCTTCACTGCTTGATTTGCTGCAAAGTGGCCTTCTATTTGCTTAACACCAACTAGTAAAAGAGAGGCTCCTTTATTCTGAATTGCATCACAAGCTCCTTTGTCCAAATGTATTGACCCTACTGGCTTTAATGCATGAGCCAGCCAACTCTTTCGTGTACCCATCGGTTTTGGATGAGGGTGAAAAACCGTGCCCCCTCTAGCGCCTTTTAGTATTTCTTTCAGTATTTTTGGGTTTCGCCCATCCGCTAAGTGAACAGTAATACCGCTTGAAGTGGCAATACGAGCTGCTGCAAGTTTTGTTTTTATTCCACCAGTACCCCAATTGCCTGCATTACTTTGTATTCCTTCTAGTGACTTCAATTCTTTCGGATGAAGAACATCAGAGATTGGTTGGGCATCTATATTTGTTCTTGGATCTGCAGAGTACAAGCGATCTACATCAGTCAAAAGAATTAGTTGATCAGCGGTGACTGCCGTAGCTACTAGAGCAGAAAGAGTATCGTTGTCACCACATTTAAGTTCCTCGGTAGATACAGCGTCATTTTCATTGACTATTGGGACTATTCCCCATTCAAGGAGTTTTCTCAATGTCATAGAAACGTTCCTAAAGCTTTCCCTTGATTCAAAGTCCGCTCTAGTAACTAGAATTTGTGCAACTTTGTAGTCGAAAAATTTTAAGCAACTCTCGTAATGAGCCATTAGTTGCACTTGACCAACTGCAGCTGAGGCTTGCAAGTTTGCTAGTTCATTAGGACGTTCTTTTTTTCCTAGACGATGACATCCAAGACCTACAGCTCCACTACTAACAACGATTAAGCTGTCTCCTTTGTTTTTACTTAAAGCTATAGAAGATCCAATTTGATCTATTACTTCTGCAGTTGATTTTTCTTTTGTACCTCTTAAGACACTGGTCCCTATTTTTATTACCCAGAGAGTCATTATTTATTGGCCCTAAATAATTTTGCTATTGATTTTTCAAGACGTTGAATACTGTTGTATTTACAAGGGACTCCATTTGGCCCTAAAGGCTTAACTAAGACTGTATATAAACCTAGCCTCTTTCCAGCTAATACATCTGTGAAAAGTCTGTCTCCGATAATTGCTATTTTTCCCGGCTCTTGCTGTAACTTGATAAGGACCTTTTTTAAGGCACCTTTAGCAGGTTTGGCGGCTCTATATGTGAAATTTATTTCTAATTTATTAGAAATAAATTCTATTCTCTTTTTAGAGGGATTGTTACTTAACAAATGTACCGAGAAATTCTTCTTTGCTTCTTTTATCCAAAGTGAGACTGAATTGTGAATATTAATCTCTTCTCTCGGCAATAAAGTTCCATCTACATCAAGTATAAGGGCCTTAATTCCAATATCTATAAGATGTTTGATCGGAAGTCTTGTGAGGCTAAGCCCAGGTTCCCAGTCAGGCTTTAGCCAGTTTCTCTTCATTAGTCAGTTATCTCCTTTTCTTCAAGTTCTCTTTCAATGAGTGGTTGTACCTTGTCGAATTCTTCACCTTCGACGAGGGTGGCCTCCCCATTTTTTATTTTTCCTACAATAAAAAATGGGTCAAGAGGGATATAAAGGCCATATTCATTATCTTCAGCCCGAAAGCTAACAAGTAGTTCATAGGTCTCAGAATCATCATCTATCTCATCTTCCTCAAGCTCTTCGGGGTCAGGTTCCTCAAGCTCGCCTGTAACAGTAAGGGTTACTGCAGAGCGAATAAGGGTCAGATCGTGTTCTTGGAGAACTACATCAGCAACGGCAAGAATTGGCTCACTACTTGAAATTGTCTCAATTAACTCTGGATCACCTTCTTCTACTAATCGGAATAATGAGACTGGAGTATCAACAGGAGTAAGAAGAGCATATTCATCGTCTTGAATAGCTACTAACTGCTCTAGAAAACAGAGCAAAGCGCTTCCTTTGCTGTCCCTAACAAGGATTGTTGGCACATCGCTATTGTTGTTAGAACCTGATGCTGACATTTAGTTGTAGCTCTTGTTGCTAAGGATCATGTATTTAACTCCATTTGTATATTCTTTATGCCGGCATGCGCACTGGTTTGACTTCTGGTCCTTCTCTTAACCATTGTTCAAGCAATAGTGCTGCGGCCGCACTATCTAATTTGCCTGACCGATCTTTTTTTAGGTTGAATTTTTCACTTGCTGCCCAACTACTACTGTGTTCATTTATCAAAGCCATTGGTAAATCTAGAGTTTTAGCAATTCTATTGGCTAATTTTTCGCAATATTTTGATTGTTCAGTAGTGTTGCCTTTTTCATCAAGAGGTATACCTACTATTAACCCTTTTACATTTCTCTTGTCGCAATAGAACTTTAAAATCTTGATATCTTCTACATACGTTTTTCGGTGTATCGCTGGGAGGCTGGTTATAGATATTCCTAGTGGGTCACAACCTGCAAGCCCAATCCTTTTTTGTCCCACATCGAGACTAAGAATTGATTTGGGTTGGGGTCTTCTCATTTCTTTACTTAGGATCCAATGTGGGAGAAGGTAGAGGAGGTCTTTGAGGATTTAGTCCTTCTAGCATTGATTCGATTTTTCTAGCTCCATCAATTAATCTACGGTTTTCTTTCCTTCGCCATAGACTTTTTCCTAAAAGTATTGTCTCGTAATTAAACTCCCAACCAATTTGATTAAGTAAATTAGTCAACTCAACATCATCTTTTGGAGTTTCGATGTCAATATTAATATCTGTTTCTTCAGATAATTCTTTTAAGGTTGATTCTAGGCCTCTTGATATTCTTTCATCCCAAGCTAAATCTCGGATAAGTTCAATAGTTAGCTTATTTTCTGTCCAATGGCGGCATATTAAACCAGCTATTGCACAATTATTTTCTGATGTTTTTGAAATTAGTACTCTATTATGGGTTTGTATAGGATCTACTAGATCTGCTAAATTTCTATCAAGAATTTGTCGCAGATGACTTGACTCACTTGCTTGCTCAAGCCGAAATAAAAGGCCGACATTTTCTGTATTTAATTCTTGCCATTCTAGATCGATATGTTTTATTCTGGGTTTGATGGAACTTTTATTGTATAGAATATTAGATGGAGGTTTCCAGCAATTATACAATTTAAGGGGTTGAAAGCCAAGTTCTCTTGCTATCGCTAGTTGATTATTATCACTAGCAGGACATCTTATTAACCAACTTTGAGCTTTGTTTTTTACAAGATGCATAGAATTTTTTAAGAGGTTTTGCTTTATAAAGCTCATCGTTAATTCTTTTGGATGTGAAAGAAGTTCTGGGAAATGCACTGACCAACAAGTTGCTCTACGATTGCATGGCATAACAACTACTAGTGCGATTGGATTTTCATTTTCAAGTGCTAGTAAACAAAATGGCCTTCGAGCAGGCAACCAGCTCGGAAGAATACTTTCAACCTGCGCAATCCAATTGCGTATCACCATCAATTGAAGCCAGGCCAGTCGCTTTCTTGAAGTTATTGAAGCGAGTTTGGAAAGATGTCTCGCTTTAATTAGTTCAACGCAAAGGGGGCTTCTGGATGCCTCTATCACGCCCAAATCAGACTCTCTTATTCAATCTATCTACTTCACAAAGATAATGCCTTTATTTTTATTGGTAAGGTCTTATTAGTACAAGTGGTGTTTGCTCATTGGCATTGCCAGCGGGATTGCTAATTAAGGCTTGTTTCACAAAAACTTTTTTACAATTGCGATTTGCTGCAAGTATTTTTACTCGGCCCAAATCATTGACATCTACAATTGCCACATCAATACCAAGTTTTGATGATAGTTTTTCACAAAGCTGTTTTGGTGATTTTGGTCCTAAAACAATTGTTTGATCATATGGTGGAGTTGTCCCTGTGATGTCATCAATGAGCCTTGCTTGTTCTCCAGAAAGTACATAAAAAAGTCCTTTAAATCCTAAAGCCTTTGAAATTAAACCAATTATGAATGAAATTAGAACTCTTGATGGACCCACAATATCTATTAGTGTTTGGAGTCCACATGCTGTTGCAAGGCTACTTGTAGGGTGAAAACCCCTACATAAAAGTCTTGAAAGAGATCCAGGGTTTACAGTTGAAGGATGATGATATCGACTTTGCATAATTGCTACTGGTGTTTCTCCTATCGCTAAAATATCTCCAGGCTGAGCTATCTTGGATACATAAGTTATTATTACATCTTCAATTATATCCAGAGAACCAAGCAGATGAGTTTTAAGTGGAAGCAATTGGAAGTTCTTAAATTGTTTAAAATAAGCCGTTTCAGAAATCAATGGATCAGGCCTCTTTAGAGGTATTACGAAACCATTACGTCTGTTTAATCTCCCAAAAGGACCATAATTTACCCATTTAATATCTAACCAGATATTGTTTGCGGAATCTATTACTTCTATAGGATCATTTCCTTCTAAGCTTATTGTTATATATGCTTGAGTATTGCTTTTGCTTTTTATGATGTATGCTTCCCAGTATCCATCTTTTCTTGCTTCTTGATCACGATGCAAGGGGCTAATAGATGTCTTAACACGTATATTTTTTACACCCTCCTTACCTAGTATTAAAGGTATAGCTTGTATTTCAGGAACCATAATCTCCATTCTTCTGTGTGGGTTTATTATTTCGATAATTCCTATTACTGTTATTCCTTTCAATGTTTTTTTAACATTCCAATTAAAAGTTTTTATATTAAGAGGTGAAAAGGGCCTTAGCCGATGGCTTAGTTCAAGCCATCCACAAAAGAGCCCAGAAATTATGAGAAGGAGGAGTATTCCGGACATAGAGAACCCGGTTTGTTTATTTAAAGTTCTATGTAAAGATTAATTGGTTTACCCCAAAGATTCAATTTAAAACAGATAAATCAATTAATCTTATTTTTTTTGTCTTCTGATTAATTAGCGGGGGGCTGTGTAGCCTTCCTTCTCTGGCTCACTGTTGTATTCATTAAAGCTTTTGATCTGAATTTTAAAAGATGGTTCAGGAAGACCAGTAGCTTTACTTATGGCTTTATTTAACTTCTCAATAGGCACCTGTCCTTCTTCCTCAAGGAATATTTTTCCTTGCCCGTCAAGCACTACGACTTCTGGAATTGTACCTTTCCAATAAAACCCTTCTTGAGTTGGATTTAGGTTTCCTTTTCCTTGAAGCTCGTCAATGGTTATTGGTATTAAATCTATCGATGGACCCCATAATAATTTTAAACCAGAAACTACAGGAGCAAATGCTTTACTAGTTGCACTGTCATCCAAGTAGAAGATAATTACACTTGTTCTATTTTTCTCGAGTGACGTAGACAGGCTGCTTGGAGGAGGGACAAGGGAACCATTACCTGCATAGATCGGAAATATATTGCCGTCGTAGCTATTTGTGTCCCTTGCTGCAGCAACACTATTGACGGAGATTATTAAAGTCAAAATTATGCTCAAAAATGCAGTGGCCAGGTGAGCCATTTAGGAGTTAATGCAATTAGTACCTATTTTGTACTGCGATTGAAATAAAAACACCCTATTAACTTCTTCCAAGACTTCTTCCCATACCCTGAGCGATGCCTCTGCCTACAAGACCGATTGCTCTACCTATGACCTGAGTAAGAATAACAACCATCAAGTCGCCAAATTTTCTTATTATTGTTTGTATTTGGGGTGCGATCGCATCCCTTGCTTCAACTAACAGCGCTACTTGCTGTTGCAACCAATTAAGTGCCTTAAGTTCTTCGTCTCTCGGCTCTGTCATTAGAACGGGTTCTATTCTTCCTTGCTTGATTCTGTAAAAGAGTCTTTTGCTTTCGTAGAGTTGAATTGGTCTTCTAACAAGATTTTGCCATCTGTTTTTACTATTTAGATGATTGCGTAATCGTTCTAGTTCTCGAGTTGAAACTAAGTGGGGCTTGAGCAAATATCTCCTGAGTTCTGGCCATTCTCCACAGACGGAAATTATTTCTTCCACTATAAGTTCAGCAGTTCGAATTAACCAATTACTAATAAACATCTCGAGTTGCATTAGGGCCCGGGGATCATCTGATGGTAAAAGCTGTCCATCTACTACTAATGGTTTATTCATTAACAAGGGATCTAGCATTAAGTTAGGTAGAGGTAACTCATCATCCGTATCAGATAGATTAGTCATTTTTATCAATTGTTCGCTGACCGTGGCAAGCTTACCTTTAAAAGGTAAGCGGATATAGCTCCCTGCCATTCTTCTAAGAGCTTCCTGCCGAATTTCTGGTTGTATTACATCCCAGTTCTCTTTGATTAGATCTTTACTTTGATTTTGATTTGCTTTGCGTAGTCGTTTCAATACTTGATCTATTTGATCAAGTATTGAAATAAATAGCCCCTCTTGTCTTGACTGGCTTAAACCTTCTATTGCAAGTAGCTCACCAGTTGAATTTATTACACCTTCTTTAATTGATTTATCTAGCCTAAGTTTAATTGCTTCCCATACAGCAATTGAATCTCTTTTCTCTAAACTAATATTAGTATAAATTTCCTCTTGAAGAGGAAATCCTGTCGCTCCAATTCCTGAAATACTTTTAGTTAATGAATCATTGCTTGAGTCAAGATTGTCTAACTTTAACTCTAGAGGTCCCCAAATCCAATAGATGAGACTTTTAGCTGCTTTTAACTCTCTTTTCCTAGATAATAACAAAAGTTCCTTAAATGAATTTTCTCTTGCCTTACTTAAAATTAAATCTATTTTAATTAGCTCTTTATTTATTTGTTGAATCCCACTTAATAGTATCCATTGTCCAAGCCCCATAGTTGATTCATTTGAATAAAAACTATTACTTTCTTGCTCTTTGAGTCGTACTATTCGGCCTCCGCCTCTAATTATTTTAATGGCTTCTTTTAGAGTTTCTAGATCTGGATCTTGGAGTAAGCCTGGACAATCAAACTGAAGTAATTCATTCGTTTTTAGAGTATGTTTTGCTGGAAGTAATAAAATTACAGGTGCAGGCTTCCAGTTTTCTTGTAGTCGCCTAAGTTCAAGTTGAATAGAGCTTCTTACCTCAAGACTTTCTACTGACCAGATAACCATGCAAGGTTGACGAGTAAGATCCTCTCTTTTCAAGAAAACATCTAGATCTGGCTGAACAAGAGAAAGTTGCTTTGCTAATGACTCCCCTAACAAAGTGGGTGCCAGCAAGAGGATCTGGTTTGATACTCCCTCAACCAAATTAGTCACCACTTTTAACCTTAGTTATAAGGTAACGAGCGTTAGCGAAATACTCCAGCCCTAATTGTTATGAAAAAATCACAGAACTAGATTTCGAGGATTATTCCATTTATCGAATGAGTATTTATACAATAAAATTTTTCTTAATAATTGGATCTTCTAAATGACCTTTGTTAATTGCACTCTGAGCTTCTTGCAGGTTTACTGTTCCGTCATAAAGAGCTCTTCCGACAATTACACCACTAACACCATATGCTTCTAAGGGGAGAAGGGAAATTATATCTGCGGTAGAACCGATTCCCCCAGAAGCAATAACAGGAACACTGCTAACTGAAGCTATCTCTTTCATCGCATTCAGATTGGGACCTTGAAGGGTTCCATCTTTTGAGATGTCTGTAGTAATGATTCCCGCTATCCCTGAATTGTGGAAGTTTTTTGCTAGGTCAGTTGCAAGTATATTGCTTTGATTCAGCCACCCTCGTGTAGCTACTTTGCCCTTTTTGGCATCGATACCTATAAGAATTTTCTCAGGGTGACGTTGGGCGAGATTTTTTACTAATTCGGGTTTTTCAATTGCGACAGTGCCTAAGATTACTCGTCCGACTCCATAGGAAATTAATTCCTCTGCTCTTTTCAATGTTCTTATTCCTCCACCTATTTGAATTGGTATTTCTAATCTCTGAGTGATTTTTCTAATACTTGAGTCATTTATTGGTAATCCAGTTTTAGCGCCATCTAGATCTACCAGATGTAAGCGCGTTGCTCCCTGTTCTTGCCAACTAAGTGCTTGAGTTAAGGGGTCACTATTGAAATGTGTGACTTGTTTGTAGTCGCCTTGGTTAAGTCGAACACAATTGCCTTCCAGCAGGTCAATGGCTGGGATGATTTCCATAAGCAATTTTTTATACCCTATTAACTATTTTGAATGTCAAAGGGGTTTTTTAGACGCTTGAATAGAAGTGTTGATTGTTTTGTTGTTTTGAAGACACTTGTATTGGGTGGCACTCGATTTGTCGGTAAGGCTCTCGTTTCCCTTTTAAGCTCTAAAGGATATGAGCTGACTTTGTTTACCCGTGGTTCTAGACCATGCCCTAAGCAGTTTGAGCATATAAAAGGAGATAGGACCACCGATGAGGGACTCAAGTTACTGCAGGGAAGAAGGTTTGATGTAATCATTGATACTTCTGGTAGAAGGCTTGAGGAGACCAAAAATGTTTTATCTATTACCGGTGCCCCTAAGCACAGGTTTTTATATGTCAGTTCAGCAGGCGTATATAACAACTCAATCTTTTGGCCAATTGATGAAGGATTTTCTATTGATTCGAATAGTAGGCATATAGGTAAGGCACAAACTGAGCAATGGCTTATTGATCAGAACATTCCATTTACTAGCTTTAGACCTACATATATTTATGGTCCTGGAAATTACAATCCAATTGAACGGTGGTTTTTTGACCGCATTATTCACAAAAGACCAGTTCCCATTCCAGGGAATGGGAACTGGGTTACACAATTAGGTCATGTACAAGACTTAGCCGATGCTATGACTAAAAGTCTAGATTTTGATATTGCAAGAAATCGAATTTACAATTGCTCTGGGAAAAAAGGCGTCACTTTTCTTGGCTTGATTGAATTAGCGGCAAGAGCCTGTGGAAAGGAGATAAGTCAAATTGATATTCGTTCTTTTAACCCTAGTGGTCTAGATCCAAAAGCTAGAAAAGCATTTCCATTACGAATTGATCATTTTCTTACAGATATTACGCGGATTCAAGAGGATTTGAGATGGACACCCAAATATCAATTAGAAGAGGGGTTATTGGATAGTTTTAATAATGATTATTTGCTCAATGCAAATTCAGAACCTGACTTCAGCTCCGACGATGCTTTAATGGGTAATTGAGGTATTTCATTGCTGTAGTTAGAGCGAGTACTAGAGAAGGCCAGAATAAATACCATCCAATTTTATGAATGATGCCTATTAATCTCCCATTCCCCCAGTTCGATGGCCAGATCATAAGAAGGATACTTGCGAATTGAAGTAAAGTTTTAGCTTTTCCTCCTAGAGAAGCTTGGCCTCCTTCTTTTTCTGACGATCGCCATATTGTTATTAATAATTCTCTTGACACAAGTAGCCAGATTGCCCACAAAGGTATTACCTCTTTCATGTTTAACCAAAGCAATGGAGCTGATAAAAGAATCTTGTCTGCAAGAGGATCGAGGCGTGCGCCTAATACAGTTCCTCCTCCGGCTTTTCTTGCTAGGTATCCATCAGCAAAATCACTTAAACCTGCAAGAAAGATTAAAAGCCATGCTAACGACTCATACCCCTTACTTAAAGCGAATATCACTGGAAGACCCGCTATAAGTCGAAAATAGGTTAAGTAGTTGGCTAGCTTTCTTAGCATAATTTGATTTACCACCTTTATTGTATTAAGAGGAAAAAAGGAAGGTGTTTGTTTTACATTCTTTATAATTGCATATATTTATAAATAGCTTACTATTATGAATATAAGTTATTTTTCCTCGGCATGACAATTTTCTTGCTTCTTGTATTACTTGGTTCATTATTAGCAATGACATATATAGTCCGAAAAATCGACCAGAACTAAGTTATGCTCTAGTCATACATGAATGATTAAGTCCAAGTCATATCTTTCTGGAAATCAATGAAAATATATTTGCACTCCTTTATAAATTCATAAGCCAATTAACCTACAATTAAGTATTGCCAATGCCTCACTTGGTAAAAAAAGAAAAGTATCTAAAAGTATGTTTCCTGTACGGGGAACTATCGAAATCCCTACTAGTTTAACATTCCCATTTTTTTTAAGTGGATATCCTGATGCTTCATGTTCTTTACTTTTTACTTTATGGCTGATAAGTAAAGTTTTAACTATAAGATCTGGAGCATGAATTATAGAAAATATTGTGAACTTAAATCTTGCATCAAATTGAAGAGATATTTGGTTATTTGTTTTATCAAAAACCCCTTTCAGAAAAATAGGGTGAATCTTTATTTCTAGCCCTGGAAATAGTGGCAATCCTAATAACTTTGTAGTATCTGAATTGATTGAAGGGATAGAAAAAGTTCTAGGATTAAATGAGATGTCATACGAACTATTATCATTTTTGCGTTCACATATGCCTATTCCACCACCTCCTTTCGCGTTGTAATAAAAAGTGGGGTACTTACCAATTTTCAATTCGCAACCTCTAAGGCTTATAAGCTCGATTTTATGCATTGAGCAAAACTAGGAAGAATGCCTCTATTCAATGACTTTAACCTTTATAGCCTTTTTCTTGTTTTATTGAGCCTTTTTATTTATTCAACTAGCAATATCATGCCTTGATCCCTTATTGTTGCTTTATACCGAATTTTTTTTATGCAAACGCTGCCCTTCAATCTACCTCCTGGCAGCGACCTTCGTTTATCAATCGAGGAATTAGCTACTTCCCAACGAATGTCTGGCTTTGTCTTGAGTATTGTTGGAAATCTATCGCGAGCATGTTTTCAATGCCCAGGTCGCACTAATCCAACAATATTGGAGGGAAATCTAGAAATTATAACTCTTAATGGTACTTTTTCTCCCAATAGTGTTCACCTTCATCTCAGTATTTCAGACGGTAACTGTCAGGTATGGGGTGGACACCTTGAGAATGGTAGTGAGGTTCTTAAAGGTGCAGATATATTAGTTGGCTTCTTAGAAAGAAAACAATCAGATAAAGATATTAACTCATCACTACATTCGAATCCTATTCATAAACTTGAGGTTTTTGTAATTCCAGGTTGTCCATGGTCCAATAGAGCTATTCGCATATTGCAATCCAACGGTATTCCTCATTCTGTCAATACAATTACTGAAGATGAGGACTTTAATCTTTTAAAAAAGAGAAGTGGTCTTTCTACCTTTCCACAAATATTTATTGATGGTGTTCTATTAGGTGGTTATGAATCCTTATCAGAATTACAAAAAACCGGTAAATTAATAGATTTAAAGTGAGCTTAACCTCTAAGGATACAGATGAGTTAAACTTATGGTCAGAAAAACCGTTTTGGTGTCAACCATGGTCGATAATACTTACTGGTATTTTAGTTATTATTATTAGCTTAATTTGGCCTGCAATAAAATGGATAACATTATTATTATCTATTATTATAGTCTTATGGTGGATATTGTTTTTGTGGTTGGCTCCTAACCTTTACCGTGCCCAAATAGGAAACATCGATCAAGATAATTAGAATATAGTAGACTTGATAAGATATTTCTCTCTATGCATTCTTCAGGACTATCAATAGTAGGCTAAATATTGATTGTGATATTCGCAGTTATTTAACATCGTGTATATAACTAACATATTTTGCTGCGACAAAATAAAATATATTTAAGCGCAGATTTTAAAATCAACAAAGCTCATCCTCTAAAGTCTTCTCACCTAAAAATTCGACCATTACAAAGGTCTGACATACCTCTTGTTACTCAATGGTCTAGAACTGAAGGTTTTGCACCTGGAGCCGGTGATGTAAGCATTTATCGCCATACTGATCGACAGGGCCTGTGGATTGGAACTCTGGGTAAAAATTCAATTGGTTGCATAGCAGGCGTCAGATATAACGCTTCTTATGGGTTTATAGGACTTTTTCTCGTAGTACCTCACCAAAGAGGAAATGGTTTTGGACTAGAACTTTGGAAACACGCTCTTAGTCATTTAAATGATTTACCTTGTATTGGCTTAGAGGCAGCACTCGACAGAATTAAAGATTACGAATCTTGGGGATTCAAACCTTCTTCGACCACAACACGTTGGCAATGGATAGGTGACGGTGATTTAACATCAACTAATGGAATGCAATTTGCAGATTCTGTTGATGGTTTAAGGATCCTCCAAGATGACCAAATACCATCAATAGTGGTTCAGACATACGATGCTAAGAGGGAACCTAGCCCTCGCCCACATTTTCTAAAAGATTGGCTTAAACATCCAGCCGGAACAGTTTTGGCTCTTGTAGATCCCAATGGCTTTTGTCATGGCTTTGGTCGAATACGTCCTTGTCTCCTTTCTGATGGGGAAGGTTGGCGAATAGGTCCACTCTTGGCTGACACTCCCAACCTTGCGGAAAAGCTCCTAAGACTTTTAATAATGAGACATAAAGGTGTGATTTTAATAGATACCCCTGGACTTAATTCAAAGGCTAATCCTTTACTCCAAAAACTTGGTTTCCAAGTCTTATCAGAGACACTGCGGATGTATAAAGGTGAGCAACCACCTATTTCAATGAATGATGTTTACGGCCTTGCCTGCCTAGAACTTGGTTAATATAAAGAGTAAATTATGATATTATTTTTTAGGTATAAATGTGTTTTAGGCTTATTTATTTTGACGTAATTGTTGCTTTTCTTTTAAGAGCTCCATCTCGAGTTGTTCAATTAATTTTGATACTAGTGTTTGAAATTCAGGTTGACAACCTCGAAAGGCGGCCTTATGCCTAATAGGCTCATTACGTGTACGTAGATCTGTCAGCATTAGTTGCAATGCATCTATTCTCGGGTTTGTGTTCATAAGTTGTTCAATTTCCTAACTACCTGCAGCTACTGTAAAGCTTTCTATAGCTTCTTCCATTGTTAGTGCTTTTTGCTCTGTATTACTTGTTATTTCAATTATTTTACCAATCGAATTAGATGTAACTAATGCTTCAATACAACACTTGGCGACAAGTCTTCGAGGTATATACGCGTCTTCTTGTTGATCTGGACCTGTAAATTTAACATTTTCATCTTTTAAATCATCTTCTCTTTCATTAAGTCCACCTGGTCTAATTACAGTCCAATCTAATGAACTTTCCTCAAGCACTCTTTCGCCAAGACGCTTCCATACAAGAATTAAGCCGAATAAGTTAAGAGGGTGAAATATTCTTCCTGAACATAAAGAACTGACAAGGATTACTCTTTTAACATTTACACGCTTGCAACTCTCTATTTGCTTTTTGACGCCTATAGCATCAATTCTTGCTGGGCCTGTTAAATCAATAGATGGTTTTGCTCCTGTAGCAATAATAAGAGCATCACAACCTCTTAGTGAATTATCCAAACTTGTTGGATTAGAAAGAGAAATTGTATACTTTTTCTTTGATAGAAGATTTTGTGGGAGTTTGGAATTTTCTCTAACTAATAACCTTACATCGTTACCTTGGTTTAAGGCCTCCTCGGCTACTCGATAGCCAGTTTTTCCTGAAGCTCCACTAATCGCAATTTTCATTGTGAACCCTTTTTATGTATTATATTTTCTAGCGAAATCTGAGAGTAAGTGTTGAGTATATAAGTTTATTGTGATTAAAGCACAATTTAGAAATGAGTAAATAGGAATTTCGCACTTTTAATGTTTCACTTTCTATGATCTCATCTGATTTTATGATAAAGGGAGTGTTTCTTAAACAATTAACTGAAATGAATACATAAATTATTTATACAAAAATAAATGATTAATGGAAATTCGAATAAAACCCAGATTAAATTCGGTTTGTACTTAAATTGATTATTATTTATTAATTATCTATGCTTTTGAATAATGGACAGATTTAGTTCTTCTGGGATAAAGTTCCTTACATAGATCACAAACCAAACCATTGCAACCTCTAGCTGTACAGTGTTCACGCCCATAAAATATAATTTGCAGATGAAGTTTATTCCAATTGGATTTAGGAAAGAGTTTTTTTAGATCTTCTTCTGTCTGTTTAACATTCTTGCCATTTGATAGCCCCCACCTTTGAGCAAGTCTATGAATATGTGTATCGACTGGGAAGGTTGGAATGTTAAAGGCCTGAGCCATTACTACACTTGCAGTTTTATGACCCACTCCAGGCAAAGATTCTAAATCTTTATAGTTATTTGGTATTTGATTAGAAAATTTTTCTATTAACATTTTTGATAAGCCAACTAGATATTTAGCCTTTTGTTTAGATAAACCTAATTGTTTTATTTTTTGATATATTTTTGACTCACCTAATTCATACATTTCTTCTGGTGATGAGGCTTGTTGGAACAACGCAGGTGTCAACTCATTAACTTTTTTGTCTGTAGCCTGGGCACTCAGTACAACAGCAACAAGCAATGTAAAACTATTTACATGATCAAGTGGTATCGGTGGATTTGGATAATGCTCATTTAGCCTCCTTTGAATAGTAGTAATTCGTTTCTTTAAATTCATTTTATTTAGAGAGCGTTAGTTCTTCGTAATTTGGAAGATATTAATGCTAATAAAAAGATACAAAATAAAGCGATGACTAAGATAACTTTACTACCTTGTAGCAATCCTGCACCTAAAGCTACTACAGGAGGATTGGAGAGTAATATACTTATTATAAGAGCCGGTGCAAATTTTCTCCATGGTGTTTTAGTTAGTCCAATAGCATAACTTACAAAATCAAATAAGCCTGTCATTAAAAAACCAGTCATAAGAAAAAAATTATTCTCCAAATGCTTTCTACTGATCTTTTCAACCTTATCCATAAATCGATTACCTATTAGTTTCTTAGCTATCTCTCGCCCATAATATCTTGAAATAAAAAAACTTATAGAGCAAGAAAATAAATCTGATAAACAGATGATAACTATACCTTGCTTAAATCCAAATATACCTCCTGCTAAGAGTGAATAGGCTGTACTTGGCAAGGCTGGGATAATAACACTTGTAAATCTAAGTATAAATATTGCTAATGGTGCTAATAATCCTAAACTCTCTATGTTGCCTTTTATGTCCTCTACCCCAATTAAATTAATTACACACAATAAGCCTATTAATATTATTACAACTAATATTAATTTTAATATATTTACTCGAAATTTATTTAATATTGATTTTGATGAAAATAGTTGCATGTTAGTGATTAATTCAAGGAATCAAAGTTTTAAACCCTTGTGTTATTTGGCTTAATAATAAGGCTGATGCTTTAATTTGATATTAAAAAAAATTTTTAGTAGAGCTGAATCCATGACTAAAGAAAAAATGCAACAACTTTGTGACCAAAGATACAACAATATGTGCTAAATATCACATATTGATAGCACCAAGGCCAGTGTTAGGCGGTATAAATATATAAAGCATTGGCATTTGATTCTAAAATGCTTATATGAAGAATATTACATCAATCATTCTCTCAAAAACCCTTTGGCTAGAGGGTTTTACTTTTAGCACCTCAATTCATATCCCAATATATTTGATTTATAACACTCATAATTTAGTCGAGCATTTATTTCCTATTATATTCCAAAATTTAAACAAAACTACGGTTGAGAAAAAACTGGAATTATTAAACGAGGTAGATCTGAGTGAAGGGCAGACAAGCCTTTTAGCTACTGCATCTTCAATAAGACTATGCTTAAAGTTTTCCTTTCCGAAAGGATTAGCAAGGATATCAAGTTATTTGTCAACCTTACGTAAGGACATAAAACTCGGCTTTAGCGATATTAAAAAGATCGTTTGGATTCGATTACCCGCTTGTGAGAGCCTTCTTTTTGAAGCTCCTAATAGATGTCATTTTGCTTTGTCTTTCACTGAAAATTTTCAGACATATAATGATTTAATGATTCACTTGTTTATTGATAAATATAATATTCGACATCTAGTGACTTCATATGACCGTATCCAATCTGTTTTGAGATATTCAATTAGACGTTTTGCTTTAAAGCAATGCGATCACTATTTACTTCCTTTAGCTACTAGACACGAACGTATCGCCGAGTTAGTAGGTGCAGTTAGATTAAACTTCACCAGGCAAATCACTAAGTTAGGAGATGCGAATTTACTTTTAATTGATACGTTCACAAGGAATTTTATCATTACTAATAGTTTTCTTTCTAGACCTATTTAATATTGTGAATAATATGAATAATACAGCTTTAAAAATTGAAAATTTATGCTTTCAGTATACAAATTCTAGCAATTTACATTTGGCTGTTAATTCTGTAGATCTATCACTGGGTTATGGAGAATTGATTGGACTCCTAGGTCCATCAGGATGTGGTAAGACTACTTTGCTAAGGCTAGTCGCTGGTTTTGAAAAGCCTACTAAAGGAAGGATCCTAATTAATAATAATATTGTAGCTACTAATAAATATTTAGTTCCTCCTGAAAAAAGAGGCATAGGTATGGTTTTTCAAGATTATGCACTATTCCCTCACCTAGATACATGGCAAAACGCCTGCTTTGGATTGAAACGTGGTCAAGACAAAAAAAGGGTCGAATGGTTATTAGATTTACTTGGCTTGTCTAATCTCCGTTTTAGATATCCTCATGAACTATCTGGTGGGCAAAGACAGCGCTTGGCACTTGCAAGAGCTCTAGCTCCGGGTACGTCAATAGTTGTTTTAGATGAGCCATTTTCTAATTTAGATGTAGACGTACGGTTGAAATTACGTTCTGAGCTTACCCATGTACTCAAAACTTGTTCGGCTAGTGCAATTTTGGTTACACATGACCCTGATGAGGCATTAGCGATTTGTGACCGTGTAGCTGTTATGTGTGATGGAAACTTACATCAATGCACCAGTCCTCCTGATTTGGTACATAAACCTGCAACCTCATTCGTTGCAAGATTTGTACTCCAGAGAAATGTTATTCCTATTGATGTACAAGGAACAAATATTCATACACCATTTGGAACAATCATAAATCCTATTAAGGATCAATTGGTTTTACCTTATGAGCTAATGCTTGATGATAAATGCTTAGAGATTATACCTAACTTAGATGGTAAGGCTGTTATTGAAGGATCAGAGTTTCAAGGACAATATTGGTCACTTCGAGTAGCTCTTGGGTCACACAAATATAGGATTCATTATGAACTAAGTGCTACACCTAAGGTGGGTGATAGATGCAATATTAGGTACAAAACTAATAAACATGGCCTTTTATTCCCAGGTGCTGTTAATTGCCCGCTACAAGTAATTAACTAATTGTTACTTGCCATTACAGATACATTTTCCTCCTTTCCACTTAGAACACTTTCTTTTTTTACAAGTCTTTTTTTTATTTGTTGTCAATACATTCATTCCAGCAATTTGTTTTCCTGAAAAACTCCCAATTGAATTAGGCATTTTTTTAGGTTTTTGCGAATTCGCTACTGAGTTTGATTCTCATTATATGCTGTATTACTCTTCTTAAGCATTGAGCTTTGTTTTTAATAAAATCCTTGTATCATTTATTACATCATTAGGCCATTGCCTTAACTTTAGTTCATAGGACTATTTACTCCAAATCAACATGACAGTAACACCCAGTAATTCTTTGAAAATCAAAACTGGTCCAGCTGGTAGGGCAATGGCTGAGGCCATGCAATCTGAACTAGTTGAAGGGCTGCTTCAACATTTAACAATGGAGAGAAGCGCAAGCGCACAATATTTTGCTAACTCCCTTTGGTTTGCTGAAAGGGAATTAAAAGGATTCTCAAGTTTTTTCAAGAAAGAATCTGAAAATGAGCAGGCTCATGCATCGATATTTGCCGATTATCTTATTGCAAGAGGCCAATCAGTTCTTTTAGAAAAACTAAAAGCCCCCATTCAGAGTTGGAGTGATATAGAAGAAGTGTTTGCAGCTTCCTTTCAGATGGAGGCAGACGTTACTACTTCGTTGCACCAATTATATGCAATTGCAGAAAGAGATTCTGACGTTCGCACTAATGTATTTTTAGATCCAATAATTGAAGGCCAAACGTCCTCTGAAGATGAATTTGCTCATTTATTGGGAAGAGTTAGATTTACTAAGAATCAACCATCTGCACTTTTAATAATAGATGGAGAATTGAATATTTAACTCCTGACTTATTAGAAATTCGTTTAGTAATTTATTTATTAGCAATTGAGTATTCACTTTACCTATTACATAATTCTATTAAAAATTCAATTGAGAGATTGTCAGATATATTTCCTTTTTGAATATTAGAAGCTATCCTGATAATTTCTTGTCTTCTATTCTCCAATGAATCTAATTCTTTTTTTAGTCGAATTAATAAGGCCTCATCGTGACTATTGATAATAGAGCTAACAATACTTTTACACCTGATTCGTAGAAGTTCAACCTCCTTTGAAAGATTGCCTATTAGAGTATCTGATTCTTTTAACGCAAGCATATGATTTAAACAGCAAAAGATGCAGATTCAATTAATGTTGGAGCTACTTTTAAAATATGTTCTCCAGTTGGAACACTTAATAGCTCTTCTGATCTAAGTCTAGAAATCAATCTAGTTGAAGTTACTCTTGTTGATCCTATAAGTTCTCCAATTCTCTCGTGTGTAAGTCTGAAAGGAAGTTGGCACCAGTCACCGCATCTTCTTCCTAATCTGTTTACTAGAAGTGCAAATAAAGCTTGTAAGCGTAATTCTGCGCTGCCTAAGTGACGTATACGAAGAAGTTGAAGTGTCCACTCGTTTACTGCATCAAAGCCCTCGCCTTCACTTGCCTTTGTATCATTACGAAAAATAAGTGGAGTAAGTGCTTCTACACAAACTCCTTCACTACAGAGCCTTTCAGTCCGCAGTTGATCTCCTGATTGTAGGAAAGCAAGTGTCATTCCTTCAGTTTCTTCGCAGGGACAGTAAACACGTGCTATTCCCTCAAGTACTTCAAGGCAGGAATTACCATCTCTAGGGATAAGTACTGATTGACCTGTTGGCATTCTTACCGGCGCTACAGGTTCATCTGGCAGAAATCGGAAGCTCATTTACGGTTTTGAATCTTTCTTGCTGAGAATGAATCTCAACCTTATAACGATGAGGGCCTTTTTTGCAAGCGATTCTCAATAGCAATAGCTTTGTTGAGACGGTTGAGAGATTTGGTATGTTTTGGTGTGATTTTTATCACAGTTCTCTGTGATATTTAAGTGAAATTTCTATCAAGTTATGATTTAAAGACTTGAATTGTAGAAAAATTTCTTTAATAAAAATGATTTTATTATTAAGGCATCACTTTCTTTGCTGAGAATATATTCTTTAAAATTGGAAAACCCAGCTTAATTGAATATTAAAAAAGCCCTGCAATTTTGCAGGGCTTTTTTCTTTGACTTAGTTAGATGTAAAAAGAATCTCTTGTTTAAGGAGTTACTTTTTAGCCAGCTGAGATTTGGCTGGTTTCTAGGTTGTCAAAGTACTTACCAATACGCTTGAAGTCGAAGCCCATAGCTCTTAGACCATGCCAGAGGTGGCCCTGGAGGTAGAAGAAGCCAACGTAGTAATGGAAGTTAGCCAACCATGCACGTCCTGTATGTGCGTCACCAGCAAGTGTCTGGGTATCTAGGAAGTAAGGAGCAATTTCAAGTTTCAACTTGAGTACTTCACCATATAGCTCAGTTGGATAGATGGTTGTGTTAGTTGAAACCCAGAAAGCAGCTACAAATGCTGTATACGCTGCACCAGCAAGAGAGGTGGAAAGCACCCATTCTGCTCCAAGAAGACCTTTACCTTTGAATTCAGTGTATTCACCGAAATTACTGGTGAAGATGTGGAAGGCAGCTCCTGCAGCCATAAAGAATGCTAGGAATGCATGTCCTCCCATGATGTCTTCAAGGCTACTAATTGATAGCCAGTCAATCTGGTGGTTCCAGATAGCACCAAGGTCAAGATTGTATTGAACCTTACGAACTGAACCTATAGCAGGGTCATAGATTCCATTGTATTTAGCCCATTCAACAAATTGAACACATCCCAATGCAAGGAAGCAAAGATGATGACCAAGAATTGATGTGAGCCTATTAGGATCAGTCCAATCAAAAGCAAATTTGTTAGGCCTTGAACCTGCTGGGTAGTCTTCTAGCTTTTCCTTATATCTAAAGGAGTGGAGCATTGCACCACCAGCATAGACAGCTGAGAAAATGAGGTGGAAGACTGCAACAACAGTGATTGTGTAAGGCTCTGTTAGTACTCCGTTCTCACAACCACCCAGTCCATAAGTAGCTAGATGAGGAAGCATTACTAAACCCTGATCTCCCATTGGAAGTGAGGGGTTGTAGCGAGCTAGTTCAAAAAGGGTGTTAGCGCCAGCACCGAAGCAAATTAATCCTGTATGACCAATATGCGATGCAATAAATCGGCCAGAGCGGTTTGTAACTCCAGAGTTACCCGCGTACCACGCGTAGGTAACGTTGGGGTTCCCGTAGGTCTGCACGAGAAAAAATTAAAAGGGCGAAACTAAGATATTTTCTAGTGAGCAATTATGGATAATCTCTTCACATGGCTTAATAAAAGAACTATTAAATAGTTGTCGTGGATTGAAAATATAGGGTTTCTCTAATTTTATTTGAGATCAAAAAATTTTTATTTTGTTTATATTTTATTTATTTTTCAGTTAGGCCCTGGTCCACCTTTAACCGTGGTTAGAGCAGTCCCGTCTAAAAACTGTTGATCGAGAAGTAGCAATGCTGCGCTGTTTTCACCTGCAAGCCTTAACCTTTTTCGTACAAAACGGGCTTCAGCTTCTTCTTGCAACTGTTCTGCGACAAACCAGTCAAGCATTGCTGTAGCACTTCTTTCTCCTGCCTTTTCTGCTATTGAATAAATTCTGTTAATTGAAGCCGTAACAGCTTGCTCCATTTCATAAACATTATCAAAAAGAGTTTGAGCGGTTGTCCAACTTCTTTGTGGTGCGTCAACGCTAGGTAGTTCAACCTGCTCGTCGCAATCCACGAGGTATGCAATTAATCGATCCGCGTGGCCTCTTTCCTCCTGACTCTTTGTTTGCATATATGTAGAGAAGCCGGCTAGGTCTCTCTCTCTAAGCCAAATTGACATAGCTAGATATGTGTGACTGGCTTGAAACTCACAAGAGAGATGATTATTAATAGCTCTAGTTAGTTCCTGCATCTTTTCTCAGAGCTTTAATTTTAAATATTAATCCTTTTTAAGGATAAGTCAAAAGAAATTTCTTATATAGGCGTTTCGCAAATTGACCTATATCTGATTAGAATTTATATACTCTTTCTGAAACACCAAAATTGAATCATCTTAAAGATCAAGATGCATCTAAGCAAGATCAAAAGGAGTTTTTGTTATCATTACCTGGCATGGAGAAAGGTTGCAAACGTCTTGTAATAATATTAGGATTGTTAGGAGATTTTGATAGTATAGAATATATTCAAATGTTGGTTAGATATTTGCCCTGCTTAGAAAAGGCAAACATCAAATTATTAGTTATTGGAATTGGTAGTGAGGAAGGTAAAAAGAAATTTTGCGAATTTACAAAATTACCACATAACTACATAACTGTTGTTGATCATATAGATATCCATCAAAAAC
The DNA here is from genome assembly GCF_034092395.1 of Prochlorococcus sp. MIT 1307. Classification (NCBI taxonomy): domain Bacteria; kingdom Bacillati; phylum Cyanobacteriota; class Cyanophyceae; order Synechococcales; family Prochlorococcaceae; genus Prochlorococcus; species Prochlorococcus sp. MIT 1307. The sequence goes on from NZ_CP139301.1 coordinate 289,122, forward strand.
TTGGCTTAAATACTTGTAGAATGTCAATTTATAGTCCTATAATTAATTTATTACTAATGTGTGCTGGAATTAATTCACCTGGTACTTTAAACGAGGTATTAAGAGGATATGTTGGAGATAAAAATGCACAGCCAATTTTTAAACCCGATGACATAATTTCGACTGGTATTCTTCCGGACTTTAAAGGTAAATTATTTGAAGGCGCTGGTGGAAAAGGTTTCCTAAGGCCTTTTGAAATGGCAACATTAAGATTAGGTAATATGACTGAAGTACTTTTTAATTGGAGTCAATATATGATTAATAATGAGTATTTGAGTCAGAGAGGTGGTACATTTATGTTGGATGAGGGTAATAAATTCATTCACATTCATCGCTCTAATGCTCTACTTTCATATTCACATAATATGTCGAAGCCAATATCTTATTTAGAACAATATATCAAAGTTCAATAACTTTTAACCATTGAGTTTTGTACTTAAATAGTGTTTTTATATTAAAAATTACTTTTCTATAACTCTTAGGTTGAAAGGAGATCAAATATTATGTATAGAGATAAAGCATCATTATGTCGCCATATCGTTGTAATAGTTGTGGTAGTAAGGAATTTAGGGCAGATAGGGCATTAGCTGGACGCTTAATTTGTAGGAATTGTGGATTACCCCTAGGTAATAGCAATAGAACCAGCAGCAGAAAAAGGCAATCAGGATTTAGTTCTAATCTCCCTTACCTTTATATAGTTTTAGGTGTAACAATACTAGTCATTATATTGAGATAGATAAATTTGTGAGTATTTAGCTTAAGAATAACATTTACAAACTAGGAATTTCTTTTTTTAATTGGTTGCACCAGTTTTCTAGTCTTTCATCTGTCATATCAGACTCGCTATCCTCATCCAATGGAAGACCACAAAATAAATCTCCAATTAAACTTTTAGACTCCTCGAATGTGTAGTTTGATTTACTTACGTATCCAACCATTTCAGCGCCAGACTTAACAAAATAAGAATGGAGCTCTTCCATTGCATCACAAAAGTTTTCGGTGTAGGTAGATGAATCCCCCAAACCAAATAGGGCTACTTTTGTTCCGTTTAAATTAAGCTCTCCAATTTCTTCTAGCATTGAATCCCATGCTGTACCCGACCTTTCGCTGTCTGCACCAGTGTTCCATGTCGGAATCCCGCATATAATTCCCTCATAGGATGTAAATTCTAATAGGTCTGAAACGTCAGCTAAATCTTTTGGTGCCTCTGCAGAAGGAAGAAAACTGTGAAGCCGCTCAGCTATATCTTCTGTTTTACCAGTTGTGGTTGCAAAGTAGATTCCTACTGCCATGGATCGAAAAGAAGTTATTACTGTCCTAATTCAAAAATGCAAATAAGTGAAGACAAATTAGAACAATTTGACATGATTGATTATACAATAATGTTTGTTCTCTAATATTTATCTACTGAAAACACAGACTTGAAATAATAATGAATTTAATTATTATTATATTTAATTCGTATCAAGATTCTACATAAGTCCTCTTGATAAGAACCTTTTGTTATCACATCTTAAGAATATTAAGTATTGATGAAGGTTAACCTAATTTAAAACTCCAGAATTCATATAGTTGCCAACTCGACCACAAAAAGATTCCTAGGAATGCCCAGTTCATCCATGCAGGTCTATTCTGATTTTGGTTCATTGCTTTATACTTTCTAATTAAGAATAGCCCAAAATAACTAAAATAGTTCTTATTTTATAAATTATAAAATAAGTAGTAAAAGCCCTAATGGAACAATTAGTCTGATAACAAGTTTCATGGCTATAGCCCTTTGATTACTTTTTGCTAGTTTTGGGTTTTCTGGTGGATATAACATTTCCATATCCTTGTGGACAGTATTAGTGTGAGCATTTGTCGGATGCAGCTCCCAGGGCCGATCCTTTATTAGTGCATTTTGCAGCCAATCCCAGTAATATTGAACCATCTTATCTTCTCCTAGTAATTTAACATTATCTTTTTCTATATAACCCATTTGCTGATTAAATGATTGTGTTTTTAGAATCATATAATCTTCCGAAAAGACCTTGTAGAATACGCGATGTTGAAGATTTTTAAACAGTATAAGATTGGTCAGTAACTTATTCTTCATGAATCTTCTATAATGCCTTACAATTACACGGGCACGGTTTTCTGCAAGTGGTATATGGTCTAAGACTTGAACATAACGAGAGCTCTCTTCTTCCCCTTTGTAAATAATTACTCTTCCAGGAGGAATAAACTTTATAGTTATAAATTCCCCCTTAGATTTGTCTTTGTGATTATATTTACTTTGGATTTGTCTAGCTTCCCTGGTTATTGCCTGATTGAAACTTGTTATAATATTTCTACTCACATCTTTATCAGGAATAGTATCTCCATGAACCCAAAATATATGGAGGATATCTAGGTGATTTTCAATAATTCTGGCCCAATCCGCTTTGAAATCTACTGTTACCTCTTCATACTCATATTCAGAAATCTTAAAACCATATGATTCTGCTAAGGAGTTCTCTAGTGGGTAATTTATCTCAAAGTCTGAAAGATTTGTTTTGGCTTTTCCAGTATAATAAATATATATATAGCCATTCTTCTCTATACAAGGATATTGTGATAGATGTATTTTTTTTGCGTAATTATCGTAATTAGTATCAACAATATGTGAACAAGTAATCCTATCTAAATTCGTACACTCACCTTTTGAGGAGAACCTTGCTCCATGGTATGGACAAATTAATTCTCCTTCCTTTATTTGTCCACCTGTAAATGATGCACCCCTATGTGGACACATATCCTTAATACATTTTACATTTAAATCTTTATCCCTATATAAAATCAGTGGTTCATTATACATTGAAAATAGGTATAATTCATCTCTTTTTACTGCTCGACTGGAACATGTTGCATACCAACCTAATAGACCACTCTCCAGTTGATTAGAGGGTTGTATGGCAGTTTTTTCTGATAATAAGCTTTCTGACTTGCTATCTATTGATTGATTCATTGGGGTACTGTCCGCCAGGTTAAGTGAATTAAATTGTTTTAATTCCTCTTGGCTCATGGCTACTTTCCAACATTAATGCAGAAAAAGAATCTTTATAACCATCTTGCACTCTACGCTATAGGGAGAATATTCGTGCTAATCGACGTGAATTTGTAAGTTCTGTAGCAACAATTGTTTGTGTCTATAAACCCTTGCGCTGCAATAGACTCCGTTCTATGACAAATTATTATCAACTTGATTTACTGCTGACAGAACGAGGCTTCGGATGCTAGGGATTATTTTGCTGTCTAAGTATTATTTATACATTTAATACAAATTAGGGTCACTTTTTTACTTGCTTCAATTAAAAAACGATCTTCATGTCACTAATTACCGTTCGCTCTCTATCAAAAAAATATAAAATAGCAGATAAGAAGCCAGGTATAAAGGGAACAATTGATCATTTCTTTAAAAGGAGAATACGTGAAATAACTGCTGTAAATAATATTTGCTTTGATATTGAGCAAGGTGAAATAGTTGGTTTTCTTGGATCTAATGGTGCAGGTAAGACTACCACCTTAAAAATGCTCTGTGGTTTAATTCATCCCACTAGTGGAGAAATCTTGGTAGCAGGCCATGTCCCCTTTTTGAGGAAAAAAAATTATCTCCGACAAATAACCCTAGTAATGGGTCAGAAACAGCAGTTGATTTGGGATTTACCCCCTTTGGACTCATTACGAGTTAATGCTGCCGTTTATGGAATTCGTAATAAGGAAGCTAATAGTCGGATTGAGGAATTGGCTTCAATGCTCGACCTAGATAGTGAATTATCTAGACCTGTAAGAAAATTGTCATTAGGTGAACGAATGAAAGCTGAACTACTAGCTGCTCTTATTCATAGACCTTCAGTTTTATTTCTTGATGAACCTACATTGGGCTTAGATATAAATTCGCAGTTAAAGGTAAGAGAATTTCTTTCTACATATAATCAGAAATATGGAGCAACTATATTGATTACAAGTCATTACATGGGAGATATTACTTCTTTGTGCAAACGTGTACTTTTGATAAACCAAGGTCATCTTTTCTTCGATGGATCACTTGTCAAACTAACAGAGAAACTATCTCCCTCTCGCTGCCTGCAGATTGAACTGAAAAAATCGATAAATATAGAACAATTTTATCAATATGGAAGAATAATATTCCATAAAGATAATGTAATTAAACTCCTTATACCTAAAGAGAAATTTGCTGATGAGCTTGTTGAGATACTTAAAAATTTTCCAATTAATGACCTAGAGGTTTCAGAACCACCAATTGAGCAATTAATTGGTAGGCTTCTAAAAACAGGGTTAATAGACCAGTGAATATTTTCAATGTTTTAAAATATTTTAAGGGTTTCCTTAGTGTAGCTAGATCCTTGTTGGTTTCTCAGTATGCACTAATGCTTGAATATCGAGTCGAAATTATTCTATGGGCAATTTCAGGAATTTTACCTTTAATCATGCTTGGTATATGGAAGGATGCAGGAATTTCTTCAAACATTGGATTAGATGGAGATTGGATAAGTAAATACTTTATTTCCGCATTTGTTGTTAGACAATTTACTGCCGTTTGGGTAATGTTTTCTTTTGAAGAAGATAATATTGAGGGTCGACTTTCACCTTATTTACTTCAACCCATAAATCCATTTTGGAGATATTATTTCTCTCATATAGCAGAACAAATAAGTAGATTTCCGATTGTATTGGTCTTAACATCTATAGTATTCCTATTATTACCTGATTCTCTATGGCTCCCAAGTATTTCATCTATCATCTTATTTTTTATTGCTGTTTTCTCTGCTTTTACAGTTCGCTTTCTTTTACATTGGGTATTCGCAATGATATGTTTCTGGACTGATCGCGCAAGTGCATTAGAAAGACTGCTTTTGGTTCCCTATTTATTCTTATCAGGTTTAGTAGCACCATTAGAATCATTTCCTACCTTGATCAGAAAAATAGCATACTTTACGCCTTTTCCTTATATACTTTCTTTTCCTGCTAAAATATTGGCTGGTCAGAAAATGGATATGTTCATTTCTTTTTCTGTATTGTATCTTTGGGGATTATTATTTTATATCATTGGTAATATATTGTGGAATGCAGGTCTAAGAAACTATTCTGCAATGGGAAGTTAAATAGTATATGTTTACAATAAATTTCTATTACATTAGACTAATAATTTGTTTTTGGTCTACTAGTATTTATAGCGAACTAGAATATAGATTAAATATTATCATAGAAATATTGTCTGTTGGAGGTAATCTCGCTGGTAGCCTTTTTACTTTATCTTTATTTTATGGCCCTGATACTAATCTAGGCGGATGGAGTTGGTCAGCATCCTTGGTTGTCTTAGGAACGTATACATTATTAGATGGATTTACCACCACTTTTTTACAACCTAACTTAAGTCGAATTGTTAATCATGTACAGAATGGAACTTTAGACTACATACTAATAAAACCTATTGACAGTCAAATTTGGGTTTCTTTAAGAGTGTTTTCACCGTGGGGTCTCCCATCTATAATCTCAGGCATTATATTAATAGCAATAGGACTATATTCAAATGGAGTAACTTTAAATTATAATGTAATTACTGTTTCTACTATAACTTTATTATCTAGTCTTTGTATTCTTTATAGTTTGTGGTTTTGTATCGCAACTACTAGTATATGGTTTGTTCGAGTATGGAATGCAAATGAGGTACTACGTTCTACATTAGTGGCTGGCCGCTTTCCTATTACTGCTTATCCAGAATCCTTACGACGGATATTTACTTTTATTATCCCTATAGCTTTTCTTACAACTGTACCTGCAGAAGCTATGCTAAACCTTATTTCGGTAGATGTAATTATGATTTCTACTTTCTTTTCAATTAGTTTCCTTTTATTAACTAAATGGTTTTGGAAATACGCATTAGGCTTTTATACTTCGGCATCAAGTTGAAATACTAACGTGTTATGAATAGGATAAGCATTATATTTTTCAATTTATCTGATAATATATTCATATTAGCTAATTATATATTTTGAATAAACTCATAGTTATTCAAAACATTGAGAGAGAAGGTCCAGGTATCTTTTATGAAATTGCTGACAGATTATCACTACAAATCTCAATTATTCGTTTTTATGAGGGTGATTCTTCCCCTCTTCCTGATAGAGGGGATATAGTTTTAATTCTAGGCGGACCAATGGGGATATCTGAGCTAAGTAATCCAAACTATAAATGGTTAAATGAGGAACTGAAGCTAATAGATTATGTACTCAAAAATAATATTCCATTTATAGGCATATGTTTAGGAGCTCAACTACTTGCTCATATGGCTGGAGGTACTATTACTTATTTAACTGACATTAATAATATTCCGATATATGAGGTTGGTTGGTCAAAATTAGAGTTTGTCACTGAAATTATAAAGCAGGAATTTCTTGGCTCAATAAATAGTTCATTTTATGCATTACATTGGCACAAAGATCGAATCTTACTGCCTGATAATGCCACATTGCTAGCAACTAGTTCAGTATGTAAGGAACAGATGTTTAGAATAGGATCTCATGCTTATGGACTTCAATTTCATGTTGAAGTAGTTGATGATGATTTTAAGGTTTGGTTGGATGAGGATCGGGATTTTGTACTTAAAGCAGTAGGTTTAAAAGGTGCTTCTCAATTGTTAAGTGATCATAATATTATTTCTAAAGACACAGAATCGATTAGAAGGTCTTTTTTATATAATTTGGCTTCTTCTCTTTTGTCAAAGGATTCAAATTGAAGACTCAATCATTTCTAAATATTCAGAGGCATCTTCTAGATTTTCACAGAATTTACAGGTGCCAAGATAACAGCCCAAATATCTTTGAAAGGATCTTTTGCCCCCAGTTAATGGGTATTCATGTATCGTGCCTCCATGAGGAGTAGCCTGTACCAATTTAGGTAATAGGTTCATTGCTAGATATCTTTTGCCAACTTTCCCGTAAGAATACTTCTCAAGCAATAGGTGGATTTACTCTTTTCTAGTACTATATTTCTTATTGCCTCATTCTTGATTCATTTAGTTTTTCTATGAGTCCGAAAATTCTTATTTATATAGTCATATATAGTCCTATTAGTTTCTAAAAATTATATCATTGTAGATTATTTGAGAAACTTAAAATTTTAAAGTTTCTTTTTGAATAGAGTTATATTCACTTGAGAATGTAAGAAGAGCATTACTTTTTCTTATGTATTGGTATTATTTCTGGATTTTGCCAAATCTTCTAAGGATCAGTGCTCCAATAATTATGTGGGTGCGGGGGAGAGATTAGAACCCACGACCTTCGGGTTTATAGCTAGACGGAATTAAGCACAGAACCCTTGCTAATACAGTCCTTGGCTCTAGAGCTCCCCTTGGCACTCCCCTTGATTCTTATCCGCTGAATTTCGCACAATTGAGATATTTTTAAACTCCAATATACAGAACAAATAACACCTAAGAACAGAATTTATGAATAACAATAAACGTTATATTCGACTAATGCAAAATATTTAACTCAGGATACTTTAAGTAGGTTTTGTATACACAAAGGCCATATTAACCAACTAATTGTTTTAATTGGCTTATTTATATATGACCTTCGGGACGCTAGCCCGAAGCATGAAACTCCCCCTGGGACTCCCCCTGAAGTTGATATTTGCTGAATACGCTAGAAACACGCTGAAACAAGTTTGTAAATCGCTGGCATACTCTTCAGACTAGTTATAGACAAAAAAAAAGGGGCATAAGCCCCTAGTTGTAATTGGTGGCGGGGGGGAGATTTGAACTCCCGACCTTCGGGTTATGAGCCCGACGAGCTACCAGACTGCTCTACCCCGCGAAGCACTACAAGCATACAACCTCAAAGTTAAGAACACTATAAATATTCAATTTTGCTGAAATTTAAGTTGTCCTTTAACTTCCAGTTGGACTCCTGGTGATAGCAAGAGGATCTGTTCTTCAAGCTCCTGCAGGGCTGAAGGTGTTATCCAGTCAAGTTGACGAAGTATATGAAGAGCCACTGCATGCTTGGCTCGCTTTGACCCATCTTCAACCTTAATCGCAATTCCCAGTCCATCGCCTACCTTTGCCATGCATTGAATTCCTTCCGCGCCACCTTTACTTATTATTTGCAAATGTGAACGACGCATTAATTCCGTATCAAATAATCCATCACCAGAAATTAATTCTGGATGTGAAACCATTGATCTACTTATTTGTTCTAAATCTGCATGACTTGATTTACTTAAATGAGCATAAAGTACAGACATTTGTGAAAGATTTAGAAGTATCGTTGGCGCTCCACAGTCATCTCTAGCAGCTATAAATTCTTCATATGGTTGTCCTAAAAGTTCACTAACTCGCCTAAATATTTCTAATTGAAGGGGATGTTTTCCATCTAGATAATTATCTAGTGGCCATTTCATTTTTTTGCAGGTAGCTAAGAATGCGGAATGTTTTCCTGAGCAATTATGTTCAAGGGGACTTCTACAACCTTTTGGTATAGGGCATTGCAATAAATCAACATTTAAATCTGAACTCCATAGGATTTTGAATGCTTCTCTGGCATGTTTAGTACTGCCATTATGTGAACTACAACATATTGCAATTCCTTTATCTCTACATGCTATTTTTTCTGCTGTTCCACTATTTATAAAAGGCAAGGCTTGAAAAGGTTTTAATGCTGACCTTATAAATGTCAAATAATCAGCTTGACCGGCATTTAGTAAAACTCTCCCTTTCTCATCAGATACCACAGCGTGTACCCTATGAGTAGATTCCACACTAGAACCTCGATTAAGATTTACTGTTAAAGGTGCTGATCTTAAACGCTCATAACTGGCCAAACTATTTGGGATATTCATAGCAATTTATTATATAGATAGTAAATCATTAATCCACTAACAATGATTGATATTATTACTATAATTGATTGATTGATTTCGTGGATGATTGGCATTACATCATGACGTGCAATAAGTAGATCTCTTTGTCTCCACTCTATGGGCTTATCCCATTTAGCTCCATCATACCAACCAGACTTTTCATATTCTATTTTTTCAGAATAAAGTCTTTTTAGGATATATTGCCAGCTTAACCATAGTCTAATTAGAAGAATTAAAGGAAAAACAAGGCTTGCCAGGCTACTAAGTGCTAGAAGCTTAGGTATATCGCTTCTTAATTGTAAACTACCGGTTCCTAGAATCAGATTAATAGGTAACACAAGCATCCAACTTATGAATAGCTTCCTATTAAAGTGTGAGTCATTATTGATAGGCCAGGAAAAAAACCATGATTTAGACATTTCCACAAATTCTTCTATGGGTATTTGTGCTCTTGGTACAGGACAATATATATTTTCTTGGGACATGTTATAAATTATGTCTTCTCAGATGTTAGATATGAATGTTTTTCACCATTGCTCCAAAAGGATTCTAATTCGTAATATTGACGTTCGTGTGGCTGAAACACATTAATAATTAGGTCACCATAGTCTAGGAGTGCCCATTTGCCTTCATTAATACCTTCACGTCTAATTGGCACTCTATTGGCTTTTACTTTTAATTTATCTTCAACTGATTGAATAATTGCCCTTACATTAACATCTGTTAGACCTTCTGTGATTATTATCCAATCAGACAGAATAGATACTTCTGCTATACGTATTAATTGGATGTCTTTAGCCTTTTTGTCATCACATGCTTCTGCAGCTAATTCAGCAAGCTGATTACTATCCATATACATTTTCGCTTGTTACTGATTGACGTGAACCTTCTTGTTGAGCCATTTCTGCTCTCGCTTTTTCAGCACTTTTACGAAGAGCTTCTAATCTATCTTCGTAAAAAGATCTTTTTTTCTTTTTCCTTGTTTTTTCGACCATTTCCTTCAAAGCTCCTCCTAAACTTTTATATGCATTAGGAACGCTATAACCAAAGCGGCATGCCAAATCTATAGCCCTTTCATCGGCGGATATTGCATCCTGCAATCTTTTTTCTGAATTATTCTTTAGATATAAGCGATATCCAGCAAAGCCTGATAGACCGAGTGCCATCAGGAGCAACAACCCATCTTGGACCCACAATTCCCCAATAGCTCCACCTAGCCCAATAGCAAGTGCTGCCATTTCCCAGCCATCTCTTGGAATGGTGTCATTTTGAATACGGCCAACTTCATGCCAAAAAAGCATGTTCCGATGATCTTGAGCAAAGTCATCCCACTGATCTAAGTCAATTTGAATTTCAACTTCATCACGCCCAATCTCTTCGAGGGTTATTAAAGGTGGATCTACGGCTGCTGCTGCCTCCACGAACACCCAGCTTTGATTTTCTGGAGGCAGCAGCCCTTTTAGGCGCTGAAGTTCGCTCATGGTATAAAAATCTCCTGCCTAACCAAGTTAGTGGCAACTGTGATGTAGTTTCATACTTTACTTAGTACTCTGCATTCAACTACTTGTGAAGCTTGTACCAAGTGGAATTAATTTTTAAAGCTTATGCCCCGGCGTACTGATCTACGTCGAATTCTCCTGCTTGGTTCTGGTCCAATAGTGATCGGACAGGCTTGTGAATTCGATTATTCCGGAACACAGGCTTGTAAAGCTCTCAGAGCTGAGGGCTATGAGGTTGTACTTGTGAACTCCAATCCAGCCTCAATAATGACTGATCCAGAGATGGCAGATCGAACTTATGTCGAGCCATTAACTACAGATATAGTCACTCGAATAATTGAATTAGAACGACCTCAAGCCTTACTTCCAACAATGGGGGGGCAGACATCCCTCAATATTGCTGTTGATCTTGCAGAAAGCGGAATTCTAAAAAAATATGAGGTCGAATTAATAGGTGCAGATCTTTTAGCAATTAGAAAAGCTGAAGATAGATTGCTTTTTAAGCAATCTATGGAACGTATTGGAGTTAATGTTTGCCCTTCTGGCATTGCATCTTCTATAGAAGAAGCTTGTCAAGTTGGTAATGAAATAGCTAGCTTTCCTAGAATCATTCGCCCAGCCTTTACTCTGGGAGGAAGTGGAGGTGGTATTGCATATAACATTGAGGAATTTAATGCAATATGTAAGGCAGGCCTGGAGGCTAGCCCAGTTAATCAAATACTCATTGAAAAATCTTTATTAGGTTGGAAAGAGTTTGAACTTGAGGTTATGAGGGATAAGGCAGATAATGTTGTAATTATATGCAGTATTGAGAATTTTGACCCTATGGGTGTGCATACTGGAGATTCAATTACAGTTGCACCTTCTCAAACATTAACTGATAAGGAATATCAGCAGTTAAGAGATTGTTCAATAAAAATCATTAGAGAGATTGGTGTAGATACTGGTGGTAGTAATATTCAATTTGCAGTCAATCCAAGTGATGGATCTGTAGTAGTTATAGAGATGAATCCTCGGGTTAGTAGATCATCTGCGTTAGCAAGTAAAGCAACTGGATTTCCAATAGCAAAAATTGCAGCATTGTTAGCTGTAGGATATACATTGGACGAAATTATTAATGATATAACTGGAAAAACACCAGCCTGTTTTGAGCCTACAATTGACTATGTTGTGACTAAAATTCCAAGGTTTGCATTTGAAAAGTTTAAGGGTAGTTCTTCTATATTGAATACATCAATGAAATCTGTAGGAGAGGCAATGGCAATTGGAAGATGTTTTGAAGAATCATTCCAAAAAGCTATTAGATCACTTGAAACAGGACATTCCGGATGGGGATGTGACCGACCTGATAAATTATTGTCCCAGCAGGAAATTGACTTACTTTTACGATCTCCTTCTCCAGAAAGAATTATGGCAATTAGAGTTGCTATGTTACAAGGAAGAAGTAATGAAGATATACATTCACTTAGTCATATCGATCCGTGGTTTATATCTAAGTTGAGAAATTTAATAAATGTGCAAAAGAAATACCTTTCTAATAAAAAATTGAGTGATTTAAATTATGATAGCTTATTACAACTAAAACAGCTTGGTTTTTCAGATGCTCAAATCGCTTGGGCTACTAAATCAAATCAATTTGATGTGAGAAGGCTAAGAGAGGATTATTTAATCATGCCCTTATATAAAACTGTAGATACTTGCGCAGCCGAATTTGCGTCTAATACTCCTTACCATTACTCCACTTATGAAAGGACTATAAAGAGAATCACAAATGATCAAAAAATTGAACCGTTAGATATTCAAAATGAGGTCAAAGTAGAAAGCAAAAAAAAGGTTTTAATACTTGGTGGAGGACCAAATAGGATAGGACAAGGTATAGAGTTTGATTATTGTTGTTGTCACGCTTCATTTGAGGCGCAAAAGAGTAATTTCTCCACAATAATGATTAATAGTAACCCTGAAACTGTATCTACTGACTATGATACTAGTGATAGATTGTATTTTGAACCTTTAACATTAGAAGATGTTCTTAATGTTATTGAAGAGGAACAGCCAGATGGAGTAATTGTTCAATTTGGAGGGCAAACACCACTGAAACTATCGCTACCTTTGCTTAAGTGGTTGAAGGAATCAAAAATATCTGAATCTAAGACAAGAATATGGGGAACATCGCCAACTTCAATTGACCAAGCAGAAAACCGTGAACTATTTGAACAGATTTTAAGAAAACTAGATATTCGTCAGCCAAAGAACGGTATTGCAAGAACTGTTGAGGAAGCTAGAAATATTGCTAACAATATTGGTTATCCAGTTGTAGTTCGTCCTTCTTATGTTCTTGGTGGTAGAGCAATGGAAATAATTTTTGATGAAAATGAGTTAAATAGATATATATCAGAAGCCGTCAATGTAGAACCAGATCATCCTGTCTTAATTGATCAATATCTAGAAAATGCTATTGAAGTAGATGTAGATGCTCTTTGTGACTCTGAGGGTAATGTTGTGATAGGTGGGGTTATGGAGCATATTGAACCTGCTGGAATACATTCTGGAGATTCGGCATGTTGTTTGCCTACAGTCTCTCTTGGGCAGAATGCTTTAAAGACAATAAGAAGTTGGACAAAAGCATTAGCATTAGAATTGAAAGTTACTGGACTAATTAATCTTCAGTTTGCTGTACAAAGGAACAACGTTGGCACTGAACAGGTATTTATTATTGAAGCAAACCCACGAGCTTCTAGAACAGTTCCATTCGTTTCTAAAGCTACAGGGGTCCCTTTAGCGCGTATTGCAACAAGTTTGATGAGCGGAAAAACACTAACAAGTATTGGTTTAACAAAAGAACCTATCCCACCAATACAAACTGTGAAAGAAGCAGTATTACCATTTAGAAGATTTCCTGGAGCAGACAGCGTACTTGGCCCAGAAATGAGGTCCACTGGCGAAGTTATGGGATCTGCCCCAACTTTTGGTATGGCTTATGCCAAATCAGAACTAGCGGCAGGCGAGGCCTTGCCAACTACTGGTATTGTTTTTCTATCGACTCATGATCGTGATAAACCAGCGTTAGTTCCTGTTGCAAAAAGCCTTGTTCAATTAGGCTTCGGTCTGGTTGCAACGTCCGGGACTGCAAGTGCTCTCAGTCAATTTGATATAAAAGTAGAAAAGGTATTAAAGGTTCATGAAGGAAGACCTAACATTGAAGATCTAATACGATCTGGTCAGATCCAGCTGGTAATTAATACACCTATTGGCCGTCAAGCAGCACATGATGATAAATACCTTCGACGAGCAGCCTTAGATTATAGAGTGCCAATACTTACTACTTTGGCAGGTGCTCGGGCAGCAGTTGAAGCTATTTCATCACTACAAAAACAAGAACTCTCTATTTCAGCACTTCAAGATATACATAAATAAATTTAAGACTATCTAAGGATATTTATTACTTAGAAAAATTAATATATTGCTTAAATTAAACTTATTATTATTCAATGAATTATCAATATATAAGATTTAAACTTAAATTAGATTTTAATATTCCCAATTAGTTTTTCATTTGTTGTTTAGTTAGATAAATCAAAATCAGAGTAGATGTAAAATTTTTTTCAGAATTAAATAAGATTTTATATCTAGTTGCAAACCTAGTCAATCTGTGAGACTATTGTCAAAATTTTAATTCTAAGTGATTAATCTCTCTTTAATCAGTCAACACCTTCAAAATTTTGCTCAGACCCCTGGAACGATTGAACAGGCAATTAATCTCATCAATACACCTATTAATAATTTTGCCTGGGGTTGGCCTACAGTTACTCTTATTGCAATTACAGGAGTTTTATTCACACTGGGACTTGGCTTTATGCCAATTATTCGTATCCCATATGCCATAAATATTCTTCTTAGGTCCAAAACAACAAAATTAGAAAAAGGAGAAATTAGCCCTTTTCAGGCATTAATGACTTCCCTTTCAGCAACAATTGGAACTGGAAACATAGCAGGTGTAGCTGCTGCAATTGCTGTTGGTGGGCCTGGAGCAATATTTTGGATGTGGTTAATTGCCCTTTTTGGCATAGCAACCAAATATGCCGAAGCTGTCTTAGCTGTTCATTATCGAGAAGTTGATTCCCTTGGGAATCATGTTGGCGGTCCTATGTATTACATAAAAAATGGACTTGGACCTAAATGGACTTGGTTAGGTGGATTATTTGCTCTTTTTGGAATGCTGGCAGGCTTCGGAATTGGTAATGGAGTTCAGTGCTTTGAAGTTTCTAGTGCACTAGCAATTGTTGGAATTCCAAGGCTTGTAACGGGAGCTTTGCTAGGGGTGTTGGTTTTTGCTGTCATTATTGGCGGTGTAAAGCGTATTGCTAAAGCAGCATCTGCAATTGTTCCAACGATGGCTTTACTTTATATAATTGCTTGCTTGATAATTCTTCTTAATAACATCTCTTCTATTCCTGATGCATTTGCAACAATATTTGCAAATGCATTTACAGGTAAAGCAGCTGCTGGAGGTACTTTTGCACAGGTTGTTCTTATGGGTTTTAAAAGAGGAATATTTTCTAACGAAGCTGGTTTAGGTAGTGCTCCAATTGCACATGCTTCTGCAAGAACAAGCGATCCAGTAAGACAAGGGACCATTGCGATGCTTGGAACTTTTATAGATACATTAATTATTTGTACAATGACAGCTTTGGTTATTATTACTACAGGGGCTTACCAAACAGGTGCATCGGGTTCTGACCTTTCAATTGCCGCTTTTAATAGCGGAATAGAAGGAACAGGATGGGTAGTCCTTGTTGGCTTAGTTGTCTTCGCTTTTACAACAGTTTTAGGTTGGAGCCTTTATGGGGAAAGATGTGCAGAATATCTTTTTGGAGTGAAAGCTATTCTCCCATTTCGTTTTGTTTGGGTAGCTTTTGTTGTTATTGGTTCAGTTGCAGGAAACAGAGGTGTTGTTTGGGCAGTTGCAGATACATTAAATGGTCTTATGGCAATTCCAAACCTGATAGCTCTTATTCTTCTTTCAGGAACAGTATTTAAATTGTCTAGAAACTATCAATTTAATGGATAGAAATAAATAATAAAAATTATCAGGGCATTGGCGCAATGCCCTTTAATTTTTGATTTAATTGGGCGGCCATTGATTGCCGACCAACAGCTAAAACCTTTAAAGTATCTTCATGCATTCGTAATTGTGCGTCAGCAACCTGCATTCCCCTAACAAGTTCCTTTAGTTCGTCGGGCAGAGCATTTAGGTCATAACGTTTACCTTCGAAAGTCAGAATGGGTTCATTCGGTTTGGGTGCTGTATCTGACATTTCTTAAAAAAAATTTTTCCGTTTTATATTAGTTGAATAGAGTTGAAAAAAAGCTAAAATTCTTAAATCCAAATCTGTAAATTATTTCTAGGGCTTTATTGCCTTATTAGCTGCTTAGTGCAAAGTTCTTTATATCTTCCATCTCTAGCAATAAGCTCATCATGACTACCCTTATCACAGATAATACCTTTATCTAAAACAATTATTTGATCAGCTTCCTGGACTGTTGATAATCTATGTGCAATTACCAGAACAGTTCGACCCTTCATTGCTCGATTTAGGCCTAACTGTACTGACTCTTCAGCTTCTGCATCTAATGCACTGGTTGCTTCATCAAGTAGCATTACAGCAGGATTACCTAAAACTGCTCTAGCTATAGCAATTCTTTGTAACTGCCCGCCTGAAATATTAGTACCTCTTTCTTCCAATATTGTTTGATATCCATCTGATAATTCCATAATGAATTCATGTGCATTGGCAATTTTTGCTGCAGCTATGATTTTCTCCATGGACGTCTTGCGACCAAATGATATTGCATCTGAAATACTTCCTGTAAATACTGATGCTCTTTGTGGCACTAATGCCAAAGATCTTCTTATGTCTTCAGATTTAAGGTTATAAATGTCATGACCATCTAGGAATATTTGTCCATTATTAGGTCTTAAAAATCTTAGTAGGAGAGAAAAAATAGTACTTTTTCCGGCGCCTGATGGGCCAACTAAGGCTACTACTTGGCCTGGATTTATAGTTAAACTAATATTTTTTAATATTGACTTATTAGGAATATATGAAAAGCATACCCCCTTTAAAATTAATTCTCCTTTAACATTTTCTAAAATTACTGGCTCATTACAATCTTCTTCTTCACATTGCTCATTCTCGATTTCTCTAAGACGCTTTAATGAAGCCTGACCTTGTTGAAACTCATTAAAGTTAGTTGTTAAATGGCTAATAGGGTCAATTAACATTAGAAGGGCAGCGATAAAACTACTGAAGCCTTGTGAGTTCATCCCTCCACTTTGTATTCGAGCTGCTCCTATTGCGAAAACAGCTAATATGCCACTTGCCTCTATAAATCCAACAACTGGATGTTGTAGTGCTAGCAACCTCATGGTTTTATATTTTGCTAATCGGTGTAATTCGATTTGTTTATTAAATTTACTTTGCATCCATATTTCTGCGGCAAAAGCTCTAACTAATGGTATTCCTTGGATTGCTTCTCCAAGAAGTCCTGCTAATTCACTAACTTGCTTCTGACTTTTCTCTGCTGCATTCATTACTTTATTTCCAAATACACTTACTAGAATTGTGACAAGTGGCGCAAGAAAGAGAGTGGCAGTTGAAAGTTGCCAGTCTAGGATTATCATATAACTAAATACTGCAATTAACTGTAAAAAACAAGGTACAGTATCTTGTATTGTTTTATATATAACCTCTCCAACCCTATCTGCATCTTCTGTCAATCTATATGCAATATCTCCTGATGAAAGTTTTTCTAAGGAACCTAATTCTACTTTTTGCAATCTGCTAAATATTTGACTTCTCAGTTCTTGGCTGATTTTGAGTGCTGGTTGAGCTAAAAAGGTATCTTGTGCAAATTGGGCTAATTTTTGAATTAGAAAAACTAGCAGTGCAATTGTAATTACTTTAGATACATTGATAAGGTTACCTTCTCCTATGTTAGGTATTAGTTCACCAGCAAGCCTTGCTAAAATTGGCCAACAGGCTACATAGACCACCATGGAGCATCCTCCCAACAAAAGGTTTCGTTTGTGAGGTTTGAGAAGTGGAAGCAGTCTTCTAAAGCCAGCTTCGGATTGAGAAAACATTCGCTCAAACTAACAGTGTTGGAAAATCATCCCTGCTTTCAATGAAGCTTGATCAATTCTTGAAATGGGAGGGTTTAGTTTCGACAGGTGGCGAAGCTAAACATGTTATTAACACCGGCCAGGTGTCCGTTAATGGTTCAGTAGAACTTAGGCGAGGTAGGAAACTGTGCCATGGTGATCAGGTAACCCTTGGCAATATTAAGTTGATTTTTAATGAAACTGATGCTCTAGGCCGTAGGTTGGCAAGTAACGATTAGTAGAGGTGGAACGCGTGCGTAAGCCTGTTATTGCTGGAAATTGGAAAATGCACATGACCTGTGCTCAGACAAAGGATTACATGAATAGATTTCTCCCTCTTGTAGAAGCAACACCTAATGATCGACATCTGGTTATAGCACCACCATTTACCGCCTTATCGACCCTGGCTGAAACTGTTTCAGGTACAGCAGTTGAAATTTCTAGCCAGAATGTACATTGGGAGGATAAGGGAGCTTATACAGCGGAAATATCTCCTACAATGCTTACAGAGTTTCAAACGAAATATACAATTGTTGGTCATAGTGAGCCTCGCAAATATTTTAGTGAAAGTGATGAACAAATTAATAAGAGAGCTAAGTCTGCTCAATCTCATGACTTGATTCCAATTGTCTGTGTAGGTGAAACTGACGAACAGAGAGAAAGAGGGGAAGCAGAAAGAGTTATACGAAGACAAATTGAACAAGGTCTAGAAGATACAGACCCAGAAAAATTAGTAGTTGCATATGAGCCAATATGGGCTATTGGAACAGGAAAGACATGTGAAGCAAAAGAAGCAAATAGAATTTGTGGTTTAATTCGCAATTGGGTTAATTCCTCAAATTTGATTATTCAATATGGAGGTTCAGTAAAACCAGGAAATATTGACGAATTAATGGCTATGAGTGATATAGACGGTGTATTAGTTGGAGGGGCTTCACTTGAACCAGAAAGCTTTGCGAGAATTGTCAATTACCAAAATATCTAATAATCTCTGGCCGAAGGGTTGGAGAGAGGAAACATGTTTGATGGGGGTCTTGAATGTAACTCCTGATTCATTCAGTGATGGAGGCCTATATCTGGACCCTGAATTAGCTAATCGGCGGGCTTCTCAACTAATTTCTGATGGAGCAAATATAATAGATATAGGAGCCCAAAGCACTAGACCAAAATCAGAAGAAGTAGGTATTCAAGAAGAGTTAAGGCGATTAAAACCAGCTATATTAGCTATTCGTAAATCCAACCCCGAAGTTCTAATATCTGTTGATACTTTTAATTCAAAAGTTGCTGAAAAAGCATTAGATTTTGGAGCTAATTGGGTTAATGATATTAGCGGGGGGAGGCGTGATCCTAATATGTTCAGCCTGGTTGCGGAAACAAATTGTCCATTCATAATAACTCATAGTAGAGGTAATAGTTACACTATGGATAAATTAACTAATTATAGGGATATTACTAATGATGTTTGCCTAGAGTTGCTAAGATCTTCTGAAGAGGCAATTAAGGCTGGTGTTTCATCAGAACAAATAATATGGGATCCTGGACTTGGTTTTGCAAAAAATACTATTCAAAATTTAACTATAATTAGAGAATTAGAATCTATTTGTTCAAATGGGTTTCCTGTTCTTCTAGGCCCTTCAAGAAAACGTTTTATTGGAAAGGTCCTTAGTGAAAGCAATTATGAAAAAAGGATATGGGGCTCAGCAGCGATAGCTTCTAGATGTGTTCAGGCAAATGTTGCTCTAATACGTGTTCATGATGTTTTTCCTATTAAACAGACCATAAGAATGGCTAAAGAAATATTTAAACCACTAAAATAAGTAAATATTAGTTTTCCATATCGGGATTACTTACCCCTTCTATTCTATCTTCAACCTCTTGATACAACTCCTTTAATTGCTCTATATTCTCTTCAGATGTATCCCAGTAACCTCTTCCATTTACCTCCAGTAATGTACCAACAATTCTTCTGAAACTATGTGGGTTCATTTCCATAAGACGTTTCCTCATCTCGGGATCATTGATAAATGTTTCGTTTGACTCCTCGTAAACGAAATTATCTACTTGTCCGCTTGTGGCACTCCAACCTAAGGTGTAATTAAGCCTATTTGAAACCTCTCTAACCCCTTCATAACCTGAATTAAGCATTCCTTCGTACCATTTTGGGTTTAAAAGCTTTGTTCTTGAATCAAGTCTAATTGTTTCACTTAGGGATCGAACTTGAGCATTCGCTGTAGTCGTATCAGCTATATAACTACTTGGTGTCTTTCCATCATCTCTTAGATTCTTGATCAAATTTGTTGGATCAGAATCAAAGTAATGACTGACATCTGTTAATGAAATTTCTGATGAATCTAGATTTTGGAAGGTAACATCAGCAGTTTTCATTACAGATTCAAAAACCTGTCGTTTTTGATTCATCTCTCCTGGATTATCTGCATTAAATGCGTATGTTTTTCTAGATAAGTACATTTCTTGCAACTCGCCTTCTTCTTCCCAAGTTGAATTTTCAACTGCCAGATTAACATTAGAACTATAACTTCCACTAGCATTTGAAAAGACTCTGCATGCTGCTTCTCTAATACTTGTTCCTTCTTTTTGTGCTTGTTCTAAAGCGTGTTTTCTAACAAAATTACTTTCTACAGGTTCATCTGCTTCGGCTGCTAATTTTACTGCTTGATCAATAAGTGCCATTTGATTAATAAATAAATCTCTAAATACACCTGAACAATTTACAACTACATCTATTCGTGGCCTGCCTAATTCCTCTAATGTGATTAGTTCTAATTTGTTAACTCTTCCTACGGAGTCTGATTTTGGTCTAACACCTACGAACCATAGTATTTGTGCAAGTGATTCTCCATAAGTTTTAATGTTGTCTGTACCCCAAAGTACACAGGCTATTGTCTCAGGCCAGTCACCTTGTTCTTCTCTTTGGCGTTCTATTAATTTGTCTACAACTCCTTTCGCTGCAGCTACAGCTGCTGTTGTCGGAATGGATTGTGGGTCTAGTGCGTGTATATTTTTTCCACTTGGTAGTACTCCGGGGTTTCTTATTGGGTCCCCACCAGGTCCTGGTAGTACATAATCTCCATCTAATGCCTTTAAAAGGCTCTCCATTTCCTTATCTGCACATATCTGATCAAGGCAAAATCTCAAATATTCAAATAATTTGTCTAAAGATAAGGAATCTACATTTTTAAACCCTCTTCTAGTACAAGCTTTCATCCAGGGCTCTTGAAATTTAAATCCAAGCTTTTTGAGAAAATCAACAATTCTAGTAATGATATTCTTGCGCATATTGACTCTTCCATCTGTTCCAGTAAGAGAAAGAACTAAAGCACTAACTGCTTCTCGGGTTGTTTCAGTAATACTTCTATTTAGTTCAACATCTTTCAAGTCTCCAGTGTTATTACCTTTATAAATATCTTCGATATTTCTATTAATTGATTCTGCTAAAAGACCTGGTAATGAGCGTAAGCCATCTTCTTCTCTTTCAAGAGATGAAATACTAACTATAGTCGCAATAGCCTCTTCAGCTGTAGGTGGCTTACCAATTGTGTGTAAGCCACAAGGAAGCAACCGACTCTCTATTTCCATTAATTGGCTATATACAGAACCAACTACAGAATCCCGATTATCTAAATCTAGTAAAGATGCATCTTCATTTGGTAAGTTAACATCCTGATCTAAGTTACATTTACGAGCTGTTTCTATAATTGCATTTACGATTTGTACACCTCTGCCACTTTCTCGTAATTGTTGATATGAACCAACTAGTTCACTAAGTTCTTTTAGTCCCTTATAAAGCCCTGCATTTTCTGCTGGGGGAGTTAAGTAACTTATGGTTGAAGCATATCCACGCCTTTTTGCGATTGTGGCTTCTGATGGATTATTTGCCGCATAATAATAAAGATTAGGTAGTCCACCAATTAACGAATCTGGATAACATGTTTCACTCATTCCCATTTGCTTTCCAGGCATAAACTCGAGTGAACCGTGCGTTCCAAAATGGAGAACTGCATCCGCCTTCCAAACTTTTTCTATATATGTGTAATAGGCTGCAAATCCATGATGAGGGCTAGCACTACGCGAATAGAGAAGTCGCATAGGATCACCTTCATAACCAAATGTTGGTTGTACTCCTACAAATACATTGCCAAAATGTCGACCATAAATTAAGAGATGTTGCCCATCACTGTTTAGATTTCCTGGCGGTTTCCCCCAGTTTTCTTCTAATCTATCTGAATAAGTTGTAAAGCGTTCATATTCTTCCACAGTCATTCTATGAGCTATAGAAAGCTCTGGAGAACCCTCTAAAGCCTCTGGATCATTAATAAGACTTTCCATTAATGATTTTGGATCTTTAGGTAAATCATTTATTTGATAGCCTTTTCCTTTCATTTCTTGAAGGACTCTATGAATTGAACCAAATACATCTAAATAGGCAGCTGTTCCAACATTTCCTTTATCAGGAGGGAAACTAAATACTGTTATTGCTAGTTTCTTTTCAGCTCTTGGTTTAATTCTTAGTGAGGACCAGCGAATTGCTCTTTCGGCAATTGCATCTACCCTGTCTTGCAATGTATGTGCTTTCCCTGTTGCATCATCTCGACCAGATAAAACTATTGGTTCAATAGCTCCATCTAGTTCTGGTATTGCTATTTGCAAAGCCACTTGCACTGGATGAAGGCCTAAGTCACTACCCTCCCATTCTTGAGTTGTTTGGAAAACAAGTGGTAAGGCAACCATATAAGGCCTATTTAATTTTTTTAAGGACTCGATGGCCTTTGGATGATCTTGTCTGGCTGGACCCCCCACCAAAGCAAATCCAGTTAGTGATACAACACCATCAACATGTGGATTGTCTTTTACTAGTGGGTCATAGAAAAAAGCATTTACTGGTTTAGAAAAATCTAGGCCTCCACAAAATATTGGTATTACTCTTGCGCCTCTATATTCGAGCTCTTGAATAATTGCAACATAGTGAGCCTCATCGCCAGTGACAATATGACTTCTTTGAAGTACTAAACCAATTACTGGACCCTTTTTAGCCTTTTCAGATAAATCAGTTCTACTTTCATTCCAATTGAGGTACTCCTTAATATCCTCAAACATTTTTGAAGAAAGAGGATGCCAAATTCCTAGGTCTGGAAAAACTTCTGGTTCAGCAATATCTATATTTGATTCATGATTATCATTTACACCTGGGAAAACATATTTGTCTCCTAGCATCAAGAGAAAATTTCGAAGATTTTCAGGAGTACCTCCAAGCCAATATTGGAAACTAAGCATGAAACTTCGAGCATCCTGGGCTTTATCTACTGGAAGGTATTTAAGAATTGCAGGGAGAGTATTAAGAAGCTTAAGCATTGAGTCTTGGAAGCCTGATCCTCCAGCTTCCTTCCTTTTTTTCATAAAGTCGCCAATCAAGCTTTTTGTTTGACCAAGCTGAGCCATAGAAAAGCTTCCAAGCTTGTTAAGCCTCATGACTTCAGGCATTGAAGGAAATACAACCGAAGCTTTTAATCTTTCACGGTGTGGTTCTACTACCTCAACAACTTTTTGTGCCAAATCTTCTATAAAAATGAGCGAAGCTATAAATACATCTGCGACCTCAATGTCTGACTTAAAATTTTCAAAATTCTCTGTTGATCTTAATTCTTCAATTAAATATCCGTTTAATTCAACTCCTATAGGACCATTTAAGGAGTTTAGAGAATTTGCAGCTTCTGTTAGAGAATTCTGGTACTGAGGTTCAAGTACTACATAAACGACCTTCATCACAGAGCTATGTTGATGATTCTCTGCAGGGGAAACTCTGCGACTGGCGGAGCTAACCTGCGTAAACATAACGAGTCTTAAATATTTCGTACAAGCCTAAGGTTCTGCAGGCCTTAACCGCGAATATTGATCATCGCGTGTTACAAGGAGGGTTATATAACCCTTGTCTTAAAAGCTCAAAAAATTATGTCTAATGACGCCAAGCCAATTCCTGTCATTGTTGCTGGGGCTCTTGGCCGAATGGGTATTGAGGTAATTAAAGCAATCAATGCTGCAAGAGATTGTGACTTGGTTGGTGCTGTAGAAGTAGACCAAGCCAAGGAGGGGACAGATGTAGGTTTAGAGATAGGTTTAGATGCTTTAGGAGTTTGCTTAACGTCTGATCTTGAAGGATGTCTTTGCAGTAAGAGTCAAGAGGTAAAAAATGATGGCCCCAATTCCGGCGTCGTACTAGTTGACTTCACACACCCTTCAGTTGTCTATGAGCACACAAGAGCAGCTATAGCCTACGGAGTGCATCCAGTTATCGGTACAACCGGCCTAACAACAGAACAAATTAATGATCTGAGTGATTTTGCTAATAAGGCTTCCGTAGGAACCGCTGTTATACCTAACTTCTCAGTTGGTATGGTCTTACTTCAACAAGCAGCAGCCGTAGCGGCATCCTTTTATGACTATGCAGAGCTTACAGAACTGCACCATAATTTCAAGGCTGATGCTCCTAGTGGGACCTGCATCAAAACAGCAGAAATCTTAGAAGAACTAGGCAAAACATTTAATCAGAATAAGGTCGATGAACATGAATCACTAAAAGGCTGCAGAGGTGGTTTACGCGAGAGTGGGTTAAGGCTTCATTCTGTTCGTCTACCTGGTCTAGTAGCCCATCAAGAAGTCATGTTTGGTTCAAGTGGTGAGTCCTATACACTTAGGCATGACACGATTGATAGGTCTGCCTATATGCCTGGAGTTTTACTTACCATTAGAAAAGTCCGTAAACTTCAAACCTTAGTTTACGGACTTGAGAGGATTCTTTAAATTCAGCTAAATGTTATTACCTTTACGATCGGGCGAGCTTCAGAAACTTATACCAGCAGTCGCTACAGGCAATCAATTTCGTGAGGCATTAGGCAACCCTAGGAAGATTCTCCAACGTATCCTGATTTCATCGATTGGTGGAGTTATAACCTTGTTGATAAGTCAAAGTCAGGTCGCAAGTCAATTTTATTCTCTATGGTTAGTAGTAGGAGTAGTATTTTTACTATTTATATTATGGGGACCAATAGTTGAGGCAGGAAATAAAAATGCAGAACTTCGTAAATATCCTTTTGCAGCT
Source organism: Prochlorococcus sp. MIT 1307 (assembly GCF_034092395.1). Lineage (NCBI taxonomy): Bacteria > Bacillati > Cyanobacteriota > Cyanophyceae > Synechococcales > Prochlorococcaceae > Prochlorococcus > Prochlorococcus sp. MIT 1307. Next base: position 313,840 of record NZ_CP139301.1, read on the forward strand.
TTATTTGACGGTCGTGTAGAAGATATCTTCACAAGAGAAAAAATAGAAAATCGTCAGGAACAAGCAAATAAAATTGGCAAACTTGAGATTGTAGAAAATCGGAGAACTTGGTTATTTTTAGAAATAGGAGATGAAGAAGGGTATTTGGGACAAGTATATTTTCCAATGGAAAAAGTTCATCAATCGATTAGAAGAGGAACTAGTATCAGATGTATTGTATTAAGTCAAAGTAGAGATTTTAAAAGTATTTCTGCAATAACTGACGCTTGGCTACCTTCTCAGAGATTATGGGTAGGAGAATACCCATATTTACTACGTCCTGCCTTTGAGGAATTGTGCAAATTCCGTTTAAGTTAAATTAACTTAATTATATATCATCTTTATCTTTTATCTAAATAAAATTATACTATTACATCAATTCTATGTAAGGTTCATATGAGCAATGTTTTAAGAGTTAGAATAGGGAAAGGTATATTATGTCTAATTAGGATTTAGTTGATTAATATGATCAAAACTTCAATTATAACAATATTAGGCTCTGGTCCTACAGGAGCCACATTAGCTTTAGCCTTAGCATGTTCAGGCTCTACAATTAATTTATACGATCCGAAACTAAAACATGAGATTGCATCAAAGAGTAGAGCATATGCTTTATCACAATCAACAAGAATTCTACTTAAACAAATCAATATATGGGATAAACTAGAACCTTATCTAATATCATTCGATAAACTATTAATTTTTGACGACGAAAATGAAAAAGAAATATTATTCAATCCAACTGATCTTGATTATGATGAACACAATGATAATAGTATTGGATGGATAATAGAACATGAAAATTTAATGAATACATTATTTACGGAGATAGATAATCTTAAACAAATTAATACACATTTTGGTCATTCACTAAATTATCAATATGATTCATCTGAATTAATCATAGCAGCTGATGGAACAAACTCAATGACAAGGAATAATTGGGGAATAGATTTATTTGGGACTTTATATAAGCAAGGTTGCATTACTGCAAAAATACTTTTTAGAGGAAGTGATATGAAGACAGCCTATGAAATATTCAGATCAGAAGGCCCACTGGCTATCCTGCCAATGGGAAATGACATATATCAAGTCATTTGGACAGCACCATTTGATTTATGTTTAACAAGAGTAGAACAAAATGAATCAAGGTTTTTAGATTCTCTTGCTTCTATTTTGCCTTATAATTTAGAACCAGACGTTCTCGTAGAGAAACCTTGTGTATTTCCAGTGAAATTATCTATTGCTAAACAATTTTATAAAGGAAAAGGTTTTTTGGTTGGTGAGTGTGCTCATTCATGCCATCCGGTTGGAGGTCAAGGCTTAAATCTCTGTTTAAGAGATGTAGAAGAATTGTCGAATCTATTAAAGAACTTTAATAAACAAAGTAGAAATTTATCTAAAATACAACATCAATACAGCGTCAATAGGTTTTTCGATATTGTTTCAGTTTTAATCATTACAGATTTATTGGTTAGAGTATTTTCAACAAGAAATCCTCTTGTAATTAAATTACGCTACTTAGTTTTGAAATTAGTTGATAGTATACCTATAATAAAAAAGGTTACACTAAAAATCATGACCTACGGACCTACAAAGACTTTTTTCTCTAATTCAGGAATCTAAGTTTTAATTATATAAATATGGTAATTACTACACACAAGCAACAACCATTTTCCGACAAACTAATAAATCACTTATTACAAAAAGTTGGTTTAAGTCAAAAAGCAATAGACTTAGGTTTACGCCAGGCAGAAATTGAACAGGCACCATTGCCTATAATGCTATGGAGTTTTGGCTTGTTAAGCATATTGCAATACCAAGAAGTTATCGATTGGCAAAGAGAGAATGATTAAATTATACGATACACTCATTTAATTGATTTTATTATTCTAATTTAATTTATTACATTTACTTAGTTATAGAAGTCAATCTTATACTTACAGACCTAATTCATCCCACTATAATAATTTTGTGACAGAAATTATTATAGTAAATAAATATCTTATGTTATCAAGTATATTTATAATTATAAAAGTTTAAGAGTAAACAATTGTGTGCACATCATTAAAAAAGCCATGACCTATTGCTTGAAAGCCCATAAGGCTGCATTATCACATGTATGAATCTAACGAAATTACACCAATTAATTCAAGCTCACAATTCATTCAACAACCTTTTTTGAAAAGCACTGAACCGACATTGAAGAATAAAGTACTTGGAAGACGTGCCTTAGAGCGTCTAGACTTGCTTTTACTGGTAATTGAAGCTCTAGATCTAAATGGTAGTCAGGGTATGCTTTGGACAAGTAATAAAATTGGTCTAAGTACACTGTTCCCTAATCAAGTAGAAATATGGAAACGTCGTTGTCATAACCCCTTAAGGAAGGCTACAAGAAGAGGTACTCTAAGCTCTACAGAGACTAATGCCTTGATTTTACTAATATGTACAATGTCTGAAAGACTTTATCCTAACCTGAGACAACTAATTTCTTCAAATGAACCAGAAATAGAAAATAAAAAGAGGTGGGATGTATTTATAGAACGTCTCAAAGATTTAATAGAAGAACGTCTAAATAGAAGACGCGGAGCTGTCCAGAAACTGCTAGAGCTTAAATCATCAGATCTAGCGGTAAGAAGATTAATATTAACATTAGCTTTCTGTGTTGGCCCTTCTGCTGTAGAAAGACTACAAATTAGCCTACTCGACACTAATTTTTAATTTATATTATGTTTAAACTAAATTACCGATATGATCATAATTCTGCTCGTTTAATTATTGAAGGATTACCTGATATTTCACTTAGTCAAAATTCAGATAATATAGGAATACTATCAACATGGCAGCTTCAATTAATTGGAGTAACTAGTATTCTTGAAGGAAAAAGAGAACATCTCGAATCACTTATGTCTGTAGTTCTCTTATATGCACGATATTCTATATCCGGGATAAGAAAAGAATTTGGCGGCCCTAATAGCCCTGTTACCATAGCCCCTACTGACGAAGGTCATCTAATTCTTCTTAGAAGTAGTAAGGAGGGTATAAAACCATTAAAGATTAGTTTAGATGATGCCTCTCTAGCAGATTTAATAAGATGTCTTGATGACCTTATTAATGATCAGCGAGTAAAAATCAAATGGAATATCCCTAAATATGAAACACTTAGATATAGGGAGAAAGTTGAAAGAAAACCCCTAATAAATATAGTTCTAACACCTATACTTGGACTTAGCTCACTATTATTTGTGGCTTTTATTCTTTCCAATATTCAAACTCCTGAAATTTTTTATAAAAACGAATCAAAAAATAATGTTAGAAATGAATTGATAAACAGATAAAAGCCAATAGTAGAACCCCCCGTCTATTGTTAAATTATTTCTATAGCATGATTATAGTTGAAATAACTATTTAATCTGCTAAAGTAAATTAACTTATTGTTATACTCAATCAATTCATTTACTGCCAACTTTCCTTCTTTATGACGCCATATAAAATTACAAGAAAAAGCTCTGAAAATAGAAAAGTTTTTAGAAAAAATAAATCGAATAAAAAGATCTCGTTATCGAGACAGTTTATAGAAGCATTATTAATGCTATTAATTGGAGGCTATATCTTAAATGCATTTAATCAAATCCCAAATAGAGATGAATGGCTTACAATAATTTCAAACTCCTGGCATAGGATAATTACAATATTGGTAGACTCATTTGATTTGCTCAAGATTTTGATTGTAACAATTTCAATTTTAATAGGAATTCTAATGGGCTTGATATTGCTAATAGGAGGCATAATACGAATTTTCAAATTGATAATATTCTTCTTTAGACATAAGTAATTGTAAAAATAGAAATTTAAGTAATTCAAAATTGCATATATGTAAAGTACATTTATTTTATTATTTAAACTTTATTTTTTAACTTATGCTTACTTCCAAATTTTTTGTTATCATTTTAAAAAATCAGATAATACCTAGATTAAACTAAGATGAAAACAACAAAAAGACTCTTACGAATCGATAAGAATCAAAACAATCATTACTCAACATCATCTGCCTGGATTGCATTCTTATTTTCTCTTTATGGATTAACTCTTCTCTATATATATTATTCACCTTTTTGGATCGTACTAAGTATATCCTTTATTTCAACATTCATTACTTTGGTTGCAGGGATACAAAATTTTTTAAAGTTATTTAACCTAAATAGTATTATCTTACCTTATAGAGCTTATATTATTAATTTCTTATCACTAGGATTTTTTCTACTAGCAACCTATGGTTTTATCCAATTTTTAACTTTTATCCCTTTAAGGGATAAAAGTATTCTTTTACTCCCCGCCATTGGTTGCATTTTTATATTTGGAGGTGCTGCTATAGGGATATACAAGGATTCAGATGAGTAATGAAAATACAACAAATAATATTAGGCTTTTTATATTACTAATATATACCATACTAATGTGACATTTGATGTGATTTACTGTTCCTTAACCTTAAGATATCTTTCAAAATAATACCATGAACTAAATTAATGAAAAATAACCTCAATTAGCAATATTATTAGTATATACATGGATCTAATTAATTATGCCTCTGACTATTGTCAAGTTTAGCTCAGAAGATTGTGGCACATGTCATCGTATGAGTCATTACGATTCCCTTGTTAGTGAAGAACTTGGATGTCTATTTATCAATGTTATGCTTCAAGATACTGAAAATTATAGGAAATATAGAAAGATACTATTAGAAAAATACCCCAACAAGGAGGGTATGGGTTGGCCTACTTACATTATTGTTAATAATCCTGATAGTAATTATACAATATTAGGTGACTTAAAAGGAGGAATGTCCAAAGGAGATTTTCGTAATCGTTTATCTAATTTATTAGATGAATACAATAAGAATTAAAATTTCAAATTTATACTTATTTCCAATTAAATAATATTTCAAAGCTTAAATAGATTTTAATTTAATTAAAGATTCTTAAGTTTAAACTTTATCACATAAATTTTTTATGTGATTAGATACTGATTTTATTTTTTATAAGCTTATAACATCGTCATCCCTTTCTCTTATGTTATTAATTTTCTGTTGCTTGTTAAATCCACTTGAGTCTGGTATTTGATCGTTCATTAATGTTATCCATTCTACCAATTGATCTAGTTGTTTATCTACGGTTAATATACCTAGGCCTCGAGCAACTACCCTTGATTGATTAGAACCTGTATTTTGGTATATCAGCCTAGTTTGTAAATGTTTAGGTAGCCCTTTACGTAATAACATAAACGCAGGTTCCTGCATAGTAGTTTCTAATACGAGGTTATTATTTTCTTGTTTTACTCTGGAAAAACCTGTTTTCTTTGTTAGTAACTTTAATTTCATTAAATCTAATAAGGTTTCTACTGGTCCAGGTAATTGACCATAACGATCTGACCATGTTGTAGCCAATTCAACTAGTGATTCAGAACTATTGCATTCAGTAGCCAGTCTGTATGCTGCTATCTTTTCATCGTTATTTACGATCCAGTCTGAAGGAATGAATGCGGTTAAGGTCAAATCTATTTGCGTTTCCTCCACAATAGGTATATCTTGACCTTGTATCTCACTTAGTGCTTCTTGTAAGAGTTCCATGTAGAGATCGAAACCTATGACTTCCATTTGACCGCTTTGCTCTACTCCAAGTAGGTTTCCTACACCCCGAATTTCCATATCTCTCATTGCTAATTGATATCCACTTCCCAATTCAGCAAATTCTTGTATAGCTCTTAGTCTTTGACGAGATGAATCATTTAATGCAGAGCTGGATGGATAGAAAATCCAAGCATGTGCTTGGATACCACTGCGTCCTACACGACCTCTTAATTGATATAATTGAGACAAACCAAACTTATGACCATCCTCTATTAATATTGTATTAACACGTGGAATATCTAATCCACTTTCGATAATTGTTGTACATAACATAAGATCAGCTTCTCCAGAATTGAAAGCAACCATAGAATTTTCTAATTCTCCTTCATCCATCTGTCCATGGGCCACTAGAAGATTTAATTTAGGTACCATTTTCTTTAGTCTTTCTGCAACGTCGTTTATACCTTCAACCCTAGGTACTACATAAAATATCTGCCCGCCTCGGTCTAATTCCTGACAAATAGCACTACGTATAGCTTCATCATTATATGGAGAGAGATGAGTCTTAATTGGCCTTCTGAGTGGTGGCGGTGTTGTTATTAAACTCATTTCTCTAATACCGGAAAGACTCATATAAAGAGTACGTGGTATTGGAGTTGCTGAAAGTGTAAGAACATCTACATCCTTTTTTAAATTTTTTATCTTTTCCTTTTGATTTACTCCAAACCTTTGCTCTTCGTCTATTACTAGAAGGCCCAATCCTTTGAATTTTATCTTTGTTGATAAAACTTGATGAGTTCCTATTAATGCATCTATTTTTCCATCATTTAGCTCACTAATAATAACCTTCTTCTCTGCGTTCGATCTGAATCGATTTAGAAGTGATACTTTTATTGGATAGGGAGCAAATCGTTCGGATATGGTTCTCCAATGTTGCTGTGCTAAAACTGTTGTTGGGGCAAGCAGTGCTACTTGCTTCCCAGCAGTAATAGCCTTAAATATTGCACGTACAGCGACTTCTGTTTTGCCAAAACCAACATCTCCGCAGACTAGTCTATCCATTGGCTGCTTTCGTTCCATATCCTTTTTCACTTCAAAAACTGCTTTCTTTTGATCTGTAGTGGGCTCATATGGGAATGAGTCTTCTAATTCTGTTTGCCAAGGACCATCCTTTGGAAAGGCAAAACCTTCTGCCTTACTTCTTTCTGCATACAGTTTAACCAGGTCAAATGCAACTTTTTTTAGATGTTTCTTTGCTCGCTCTTTAACTTTTAACCAAGCACTTCCTCCCATTTTATTAATTTTTGGCTTCTTCCCATCAGTTGCTCGATATCTACCAAGACTTCCTAGTTGGTCAGCTGCAACACTAAGAGTTCCATCAGAGTACTGTACTACTAAATAATCTCTTATTTCTCCAGAAATTGCATGTTTTTCTAATTTAAGAAATTGACCTATTCCATGATTTCTATGCACTACATAATCTCCAGCTTTCATTTTATTAGGATTTACAGCTATACTTTCAGCCGCCCGTCTTCTTCTTATGTAACCAGTAGAAAGAATACTTTGCTGACCAAAAAATTCTTTGTCGGTTAATATTACTATTTTCCATGCAGGCATTACTAATCCCTCAATATCACTATTAGATGAAATCTTTAATGCTACAGGTGTCCTTTGCTCTAGAAGTCGAGAAATTGCCTGCTGATCCTTGTTATTTGGTATATATTGAACAGTACAATCATGTTCTTCTAGCAGAGTGACTGTCCTACTAGGTTGTGCTGATAGGATCCAAACAAGATATTTTTCTTTCGTGAATTTCTTAATCTGTTCAGATATTTTAGAAAACTGATTAGGAACAAAAGATATACTTCTATTGGATAAATCGAAGGAATTAGTATGCCCAACCGATTCATTAAGTTCACTTAAGTCAAATCCTGAAAATTTATTTATAAGTTCAAAATTCGAATTGATATCCCTATGCATTCTTCCAGAATATTTGACTTTAGAGTCAATTGATTTATTTATCTTTGAAGAAATTAACTCATTAAAGGAATCCCTTGTATAACTTAGCCACTGGTTACCATGTGCTATACATTGATCTTTTTCATCTACTACTATACAAGTTTCCGTTGAGATGTAGTCAAGTAATGAAGATGGTTCATCCCATGCTAAGCCCATAACCTTTCGCAAACCTTTTGGTGAATTACCTTCTAGTATCTCTTCTAAAATTTCATCGTCTAATAATTGCTCAAGTTCGCAAGGAAATTCTTTTCTAAGTTGATCAGCAATTAAAGTGTTAAAGTTAGTTGGAGTTAAACAAATATCATTAATTTCTTGCAATGACTTTTGTGTAATAGGGTCAAACTCTCTTAACTTATCAACTTCTTCTCCAAATAATTCTAACCTTACTGGAAGTTCATTACTAACTGGGTAAACATCTATTATGTCTCCTCTTCGTGCCCATGATCCCTCTTGGTCAATTGTATTTAAACGATTATAACCTAATTTTGAAAGTTCTAAAGATAGATTTTCTAGATCAATTTCATCGCCCTTTTTTATAGTTAAGAAACAAGATAAAAGCTCTTTTGAAGGTGGAAGGTGAGGTTGAAGACTTCTTTCTGTTGCTACAATAGCAAGTGAGGAATTTTTATAACTAGAGTGAAGATCACTTAATACTTGAAGTTGACCCCAGATTATTTCAGATGATGTTTCATTTGATTCATATGGTGAACCTTCACTTGTTGGATATATGTGATTAGTTTTCCAGCCTATCAACTGTAGTAAAGAGAACCATCTTGAGGCCTCTTCTAGAGTAGGAACTATTACCAATAATGGTTTAGATTTGGATTTAGCTATAGCTGAACTGATTAGAGCTCTAACAGCCCTACTTGCTCCACTTAGTAGCAATCTATTAGATCTACTTGTACGCTCTATTAATTCCTCAGTAATGATTGATTTCTGAAGTTGTAACATTACTGATTCAAGAGGCATGTTTAGTATCGCTCCATTTTTATTTGCCTATCAATGAGGATAGTATGTTGCTTGTGAGATGTGGTCTTTATAATTGAATGCCTACATTGTCTCATGATTAGAGACTTTAGATCTTAGAAGCAAATTGAAATGTTCTAATTGTTCATTATTTAAGTGCTGCCTGCTTGTTACATTCATATTGACTGACAAAAATTCTCTGGCCATAGATGTGTTCCATTTCAATTGTTTTATTAAGCTATCAGACTCTTCTAAAAGTGCTAAATGAGCTTTTGGTTTTGGTGTTTCATCATTTATATTGCTTTGATTAGTATCACGTAAAGCATTTAGATATTGTACAAGATCATGATAATTTGTAATTCTGGCTCTATCGATAAAACCAAATTTCTCCTTAATAAATTTATTTTCCTGGTTTCTATCCCATTTTAATCTTGATAGTTCCATGTCAATATCAGTTAGTTCCTTACTCCATTCTTCTGGTTCACCTTCAACTTCTTTTGTTGTTGTTAAAAAATTATCTACATTTTTCCCGTTATTAAAAATAATATTTTTTTCGTCTTTATTGACTGTAGGGTTATTATTTTCACCATCATTATTCTTTATAGTGTCTTTATTTGGATGAATTTCTTGTTCTATAGTTAATTCTAAATAATATTCTTCTAACTTATTTCCTAATTTGATACGTTTAAAAATCCTTTTAATAGCATTATCTTCTGCTATATAAGTAGTTGAACCTTCTCCCAATGCACTACCAAGAGGACATTCTCCATCCCACGCTATGGCTCTGACTATGGTCTTATGCTCTTCTGTGTGGCAAAGTTCTGACTGGATCCTAATCACAACACTTTTAGTATCCCTTTGTAACCTTAATTATCAGACATTTTTTTGACCAACCGAACAATTTATAGCGATGTGTTTTTATTTGACATGATCCTATGGACTCAGCAGCTCTAAGATCTCTAACACCATTATTGGACGGCATAGACCAATGGGTTGAATTAGCTCCTTTGTTGCCAGTAATAATCTCTCTAGAACTAATATTATCGGCAGATAATGCAATAGCTCTTGCATCAATTACAAGAAGGTTAAAAAGCAAAGAGACACAAAAAATAGCACTGAATATTGGAATACTACTATCACTCGTGCTAAGAGTGATATTGATACTTATGGCACAGGTTGTTTTAAGGCTTTGGCCAATTAAACTTATAGCAAGTATATATTTATTAGGACTTTGCTTTAATAAATTTAGAGAAAGATTTTCTAGCCTAGATAATCATAAAGCCATAGAAGAACAAAATAATAACATATCCCTAATTAAAACTATATTTTTGCTTGCTTTAACAGATTTGGCATTTTCAATTGATAGTGTAGCTGCAGCTGTTGCTATAAGTGATCAGTTTCTTCTTGTTATTTCTGGAGCTATTATAGGTGTAATTGCCCTAAGATTTACATCAGGACTATTCATAAAATGGCTTGATGAGTTTATAAGGCTTGAACTTGCTGGTTATATAGCAGTAGGCTTAATTGGTTTAAAATTACTCATAATATTATTAAGCCCCTCACTTGTTATTCCTGAATGGTTTGTATTTCTTAGCATGATATTATTGTTCATATGGGGTTTCTCAAAACGTAATTATCAATCTAACTATGATTAGTTAAATGATTCTCCAACATTTAGCCCTAATTGTTGGATTAGACTATTTCCTCTAACAGGCTTTTTCCCTTCCAGTTGTGCCTCTGTTATAAGCAAGTATGATTCAGCAGTTGAAACTATAAGTCCAACATCTTTATATAAATAAATTATAGAGCCTGGTTTAGAATCTTTAGGTAATGTGTTAATCATTAAGGGATCCACGAATTTTGAAAAGTAATCTTTAGCTATGTTTAATAGTGGTATCGTCGCCATTATCTTTAGCCTCTTACTTTGAACGAAGGTATATGAATTAGGAAATACCCCCATAACTAATCGATGTATATCAAGTGCGCTAGTGTTCCAATTTATAAGTGAGTCTGACTTACTTAATAATCTTGCATAGGTAGGCTTAATTTGTATATCCTCTTGTAAGGTAAGGTCTAATAATTTTGGAATTCCATATGGTTCAGATTTAGTATTATTTTCTATAATATTAAGGGTCTTAAGTAAAAGATTACTTGAAAGTTTACTAAGTTTATTGGTGAGAACTTGAGCATTATCTAGTAAACCAATATTTATCTCTGATTGAAATAAGACAGGGCCTGTATCTAAACCTTCCTCCATAAACATAATTGCTACACCAGTTGATTTGTCTCCTGAAATTAAACTCCATTGAATTGGACCTGCTCCACGCCATCTTGGCAGCAAAGATGCATGACTATTCCAGCAACCAAAGCGTGGTTGATTCAATACTTCAATTGGTAAGATTTGTCCAAATGCTACAACAATATATATATCTGCTTTTAAGTTGGCTATTTCTTCTTGAATATTTTGTTGTTTTTTTATGTTGTATGGTGAAAAAACCTTTATATTATTCTCCATAGCCTTCTGTTTAACTGGTGAAGCAGTAGTTCTAGAACCTCTATTTCGTCTTTTATCAGGTTGAGTAACTACAGCAATAACTTTATGTTCAGATTGGATAAGAGAATATAGGCTTTCTGCTGCATAATTTGGTGTTCCCCAAAAAATAATTTTCATTCTTCTCCGGTTATTGTTAATCCATCAACCCATATATGAGGTGAAACTCCTTGATGTGTTATCTCTTGTTGCTCTTCTATTTGGATAATTTTATTTAAGACTTCTTTTATATCGCCTGCCACTGTGGCTGCTTCTATAGAAGTTCTTTCGCCTCTATTAACTAACCAACCATCAAACGGTAGTGAAAATGAACCTTGACTAGCCTTTATACCAGAATGTAGTGCATTTAGTCCTTCTATCATAATATATTTTCCTTGATAGCTCTTATTGTTTAATTCAGAATTTAATAAGTCCTTCTCATTACTACTTCCAATGACAAGCCAATCTAATCCCACTGATACTTTTGACCCTATACCAGCATGACCTGTAGGTTCAACACCAAATATCCTAGCTGTAGTTTCAGAATGAATGAAATTCTCTAAAGTACCTCCATTTATTAAACATAAATTTCTAGTTGGAGTACCTTCACCATCAAAACTAGATGAGCTATAATTGGATGGATGTAATGCATTATCGTATATAGATAGGGAGGGTACAGCGATTTGTTTTCCTAATGATTCTTTATGAGATAAACTAGTTCCATCAATTACTGATCTAGCATTAAACATATTACTAAAAGCTCCAATTAAATCAAGGATAGCTTCAGGCTTAAAGCAAATTAAATATTTACCTGTATCAATAGGCTTGTAATTTAAATGATCAATCGTACGTGATGCCGCTTCATTAATACAAGAATCTATTTCAAGATCATCAACACTATAGCTTAACCTTATAGCGCCTGAACTTCGAGGCTTATTAGATTTTTCTTGAGCTCTAGCATATAGATATAGACTAGCTTGACTTGACTTAATATGCCTCATTGCTCCTTCGCTATTAATATATACTCTTTCAAATAATGTCTCACCTATTCCATTATAAGGAACAGTCTGAATTGCTTTGTGTATATTTAATAGCTTTGATTCAGCATCCCTTAGCAATTCTAGTAAATTTTTTATTCCAACAAAATCTTTAACAGGCTTAACAAGTTCAGGCAAAGGTGCCTTACATAAGGGTGAGAAGTTTGGTATCTCATTGGGGTTGCCAAATTGACTAGCTTGATATGCACCCTGAAAAGCTTTACGAAGGCCTATCTCACTAAGATCTGAAGTGCTCGTAGTACCTACGAGTCCTAGCATGTTCCAAACTCGAATTGTTACAGTACTTCTCTGTGATGCTTTTAATTGCTTTGGTTCACCTTTATCAACTTGTACGGATAAATCTTTACTAGTGGTAGCTCCTAAGTCCCATTGTTTAATCGATTTATCTTGAGTTAGATTATTCAGTTGATCTATAAGCCTATTAGAATTAATTAAATTACTTGTGTTATTAAGTGATTGATTCATGGTTAACGACCTCCTATCGTAATTGAATCTACTTTGATATGTGGTTGCCCAACAGTTACATAAATATTTCCACTTATAGACCCGCAGAAACCAGCTGCTAGATCAAGATCATTTGCACACATAGATATTCGTGGCATGATTTCCTTTGCTTCTCCAATTAGTGTCGCTCCTTTTACTGGTTGGTCTAATTTTCCATTTTTAATAAGGTACCCCTCTTCTACAGAAAAGTTGAATTGCCCTGTAGGCCCAACACTTCCTCCGCCCATTGACTTGCAATATAAACCATCATCTACACTTTCTATTAATTGGCCAGGGCTATATATTCCATCTTTTATATAAGTATTTCGCATTCGGCTTGCTGAGGCAAAAGTATGATTTTGTCGCCTCCCACTACCAGTTCGAGGGTGGCCAGTTCTCATTTCTCCTGCTCGGTCGCATAAGAAACCTTTAAGTATTCCTTGTTCTATCAAAACTGTACGCTGGGGCTCCATTCCTTCATCATCTATAGACAAGGATCCAAAAGCTCCTATCGTATTACCTTCGTCAATTGCTGTTACAGCTTCATTGGCTATTTTTTGGTTTATTTGATCCGCAAAGGGACTAGTTCCACGTTCGATTTGTGTAGTTTCTAGCAAATGTCCGCAAGCCTCATGAAAAATAACTCCACCAAATTTGTTTGCTAAAACTACAGGCTTTTGCCCCGCCTTTACATAATCTGCATAAAGCATTTTTTCTGCACTCTCACAAAGATCTTGAGCTGATTTCTCTGAATCCCAATTGCGTAATTCATCAGGGGTTGAAGAACTACCATATCTTCTTCCAATACTTGATCGGTGATCTTTATCAGAAACAAGAAGATTTAAACCAATAGACTGGTGTAGGCGAATATCTTTTGCAAATGTTCCATCACTGGTCGCAATCAAAACCTCCTGCCATGATCTTGAATAAGATGACCGGCGGACTTCTACATGCTTACCATATGTTTTAAGTTGGTTATTTGCTAATAATAAAGTATTACTAGTTTCTTCTAAATTTGGGCACCCTACTAACCATTTAGTTTTATTAGCTCCATAATCCCTGAAATTTGATAATTCTTGAAACTTATGATTATTAATATTAGATGCATCTAGACCAAGCATCCCTAAAGCTTGGGTTAAAGCTTCCTTTAACCCATTTTCAGATAAATCATTTGTACTAACAAATCCATCTCTATTATTCCGAAAAACCCTAATGCCTGCTCCTTTCCCAAATGAAGGGCTGACACTAGTAATGGTATCTTGTTCTGCAAGAATACTTATATTATCTGTATTTTCAAGAAAAATCTCTATTAGATCTGCTCCAGAGGACTTACCTATCCAAAGCAAACTTTCCAGAGAATTCCTCCAAGACAAATTAAATTCATCCGAAGGAAGATTCTTCGATATCGGTTGGATGTTAGTGCTCAAATACTTAGAGGTGATAAAGGGCAGGGAATCAGCTTGATTTAGTGGAGCAATGCTATATTCTATTCTAATATGCCAGTAAGCTAGATATGACAATTTCAATATAATTATGTTAATCGGTAACTAATTGAACACCGACCTAACTCAATAGGTATGTCTATTTTAGATATTAAGAAATAATCAACGAAATTTTTCATTTAATTATTAAGAATAATATTTAATTAGCACCTAGCCACTTTTGTCCATTTAATCGTTGTAAAAGCCTAGAAATTAATAATGCAAGAGTAATTTTTCGTTCATCTATTAAGAATGATTCGAGTACAGTTGGCTCCGCCCCTTCTTCTGCAAGAGCAACTACTTTACTAGATGTGATTTTATTACTACTAAAGCATAACCAGAAACGCCTTCCTTTAGGTAATTGACCTGAAACTATCCAACACATTCCTCCGGTTACTGGCCTATCAGCTTCTTTTAAAAGTAAATTATCAGGAGGGAATCCAATCTTAGTAAGGGCATTATTTAATCCGGGTATAAAATCATGCGTGATAAATTCTTCAAAGGGCTTATCTTCTGGTTTTAGTGGTTTTGGCGGTTTAGAAGAGGTATTTATTTCCTCTATGTTAGATGATCCCATTTTGCGTTATGAGTGGAGGATTGTGGTATTGAGTATATCTATATACTATCTCACAGAATGAATCATAGAATTTTGTTCTCTTTTTTATATTCTAATAATTTAATTATAGAAAAACTCTACCAATCTTCTTCAAGTCCTATGCCCCATTCATCATTATATTGGTTTTTATTTAGGCCTATTTCTTCAAAAGCTTCCTCCTCCTCAATAGTCTCATCTATATCAAATTCATTATGTGTTGAGTAAGAATTTTTATATTCTTCTTTGTAGGTTCTTTTATTGAGAATCTTAAATGGAACAGAGATGGTTGGAATTGGATCACGTATATCACGCTCAGGTTGATAGTCAAGATCATCTCTGGGTGAGAATTCCTCTTCAAATTGGATAAAATCATTTTCTAAAGGTTGATTTTTATTATTAATGTTATGAGATGAAGGAGAATATTTAACTGCTCTTTTTAGCGATAAGGGCTTTGAATTACTTGTAAGTGCAGCTGCTAATGATATTAGAGCACTTGATGAACTTGCTAATGTCATAACTATACCAAGACTTATTGTTGGCGATGTCCAGGTTAGTATTTTTATACGAACATTCTTATTTAAGTTAAATGCAGAAATAGTAACTATAGATATAAGTGGAATAGTGCATAATATTAAAAGTATTTGTTTTCTTAATTTCATTTATTTGGAGCTGACCAACGCTTTAAAGGAGCTAGGTCTTCTCCTAGCAAATCAAATATCCTAATAACAATAAAATCAATCATTTCTTCTAAGTTTTTTGGACTTGTATACCAGGCCGGGACAGGGGGGCAAATAATAGCCCCGGCTTCTGAGACATTTGTCATATTTTTAAGGTGAATTAAGCTCAAAGGTGATTCCCTTGGTACAAGTATTAATGGCCGTCTTTCCTTAAGATGAACATCAGCGGTTCTTTCAATAAGATTGTTAGAAAATCCAGCAGCTATTCTTCCTAAGGTACCCATTGAACAGGGAATTACAATCATTCCTAAAGTTTTAAAGCTGCCGCTTGCTATATTTGCAGAGTGATCACTCCATCTATAACAATTTAGATTTTTTGCATTAATTTTTAGGCGTTCCTCCCAAAAATTTCTTTGAGTTATTGGTTCAAGAGGTACTTTTAAATTATTTTCAGATAAAAAGACTTCGTAGGCTCCTTTGCTCAGTATTAAATTTATACTAAAGCCTTTTTTTAATAGCAATTGTAGGGCTCTTTCTGCTAAAGGCATCGCAGATGCGCCTGTCACTGCTACTACTAGGGGTTTCATCTCTAATCCTCAATAATAGTTTCGCTGATCGATTTATCATCTGAAATTATTGAATTAGGCTCAAGATTGTTATCTGGATCTTCTCCTTCTGTTTCGTAGGCCTCCAGATCTATTTGATTTCTTAAAATATCTATCTTTATAACCTTAACATTAAGTACATCTCCTAGTTGATATATTTTTTTACTTTTTCGACCTACTAAGCGACTTTGACGAGATCTATATTCATACCAATCATCGTTCAGAGAACTTACATGAACAAGGCCTTCAGCCATTGTTGGTTTTATTTCTGCAAAAAATCCGTAGCTTTGAACACCACTAATCACAGCTTCTTTCATCTCACCTATAAAGGGTTCAGCTGATCTAGCCTGAGACATGGAAATAAGTCCATTTCGTAGAGTTTTTGCCTTTTTATGTTGAATATTTAAATAATTAATAATCTTTTCTGAGGTAATATTATTGTGCAATGAAACTAATGTTTCGTTTAATATTGGCCAGTTAATTTCATTTTGACAATTTTTCCTACCTAGTTTTACTGAAGTTTTTATTCTATTTGTTGGGCGTGCTTTACCTTCCTTTAATAAATTAATTAATATATGTTGATTAATAATATCATAGTAATGCAGACCAGGGCAACATATTGGTGCTTGAATGTCTCTCGTAATTAAGGGATTGTTACTTTTACCATCAGGTACAATTGAATCAGTTATATCCTTAAATGTTGGATTAAATGCCACTAATACTGGCATAGGTAAGGCATGGGACAATAACTTATCTAGAACTCTTCTTGATTTATTATTTACAAATGCTTTAGAGAGTTCAGAGGCTGATGGAATTCCCTCTTCGTCTAGCTCAAGTTTTAAATCCAATGCAATTGCTGATTTTGCTACATCAGTTAATGTCCCTGTATCTACATTGTCTGACTGAATTGTAATTCCAGGTAATTTTAAAGCAACAATATGGTTATACCAAGCTCTATTGGCTGCTCTGAGTATAGGGGCTAAGACAGATTGAGGGTCACATTCATTAAATGGTAATTTCCACTGTTCAATTTCTGACTCAGGATTTTGGTTAGATAATTCCTCTAGATTCCCAATTTCTGGAGAAGGCAAATCTAATTCTATAAGTCCACGATTCTTTTCATCATTTAAAATTAACTTGGCACAAAAAATAGTTGTTTGAAGTTGTACTAAATGATCTTTAATTGATTTTAATGCTACTGGAGTAGCTCTAGATTTAGGTTTTCTAGATTGTAAACTTTCTAAATGAAGTTTATTTATAATTGCTACTGGCCTTATTTCACTAAGGTAAAATTCCCAATCATTTATTTCTCCTTGAGCTGTGATATCTAATTCTATTGTTATTGCTTTATTATTGATCCCTGGTTCAAATTTACAAGCCTTTGTTAAATTTTTGCTTAATAATGGATTCCATATCTCTCCAAGGCAATGTGCCTCTGACCTTGTAAATAGCCAATGATCAAGATTATTACCTAAGCTAACTCTTTCTGCTATTGAAGGAATATGTACCCATAATTTAACTCCTCCTGCATTGGGTTCTACATATAAAGCGGGTAGCGGTGGAGAATCATTTCCACCCCAACTCCTAAGTAATAATGAAGGTTGTGATGTTAAATCTCTTCTATTCTTATCGGTAGGATTTTTGATAGTACTCCTAGGGGACAATGTCTCATTTTGTAATCCATTCTTTGTAAGCAGGATATCAATGTCGCCCTTAGAACCACCATCTAATGGAAGTGGCCTTACAACATGTCCGACTGGATCGTATTGAGCAATAGGATATTTATCTATTTCAACTTCAACTAGATTTTCCTTATTACTTTCTTCATAAAAAGTTATATCAGACTCCTTTAATTGAATAGTTGATAATATTCTATCATCAAGAGGTGTTGCAATTAAATTACCTTCTTCTAATTCAAGAATAGAAAGTAAATTTGATGTAGACCTTTCTAAAATGCAATGAACTATACCTTCTGGAGATCTTCTTCTTACAGCTTCTCTAGAAATAGTAACTAAAACTCTATCTCCGTTCCACGCTTGATTTAGAAATTGATCTCTTATATAAATGTCTTCTCCAGCTCCATCTTCCCTCACCGCGAAACAATATCCCTTACTACTACACCGCAGGCGGGCCTCCAAAAATGAACTGTTAGCTACTCTTAAGAGTCCTTCATCTGACTTTTGGATAATACCAAGCTTAGTAAAGGCTTGAACGGCTATCTCTAACTTTTGCCGATCATTCTTTTTTGATAATTTTAAAATTTTCTCAATTTTCTTCTGCTCCTGTGCTTTCTCTACACTTAGTTGTTCCAGAAGTTTTGCTGACGAGAACATAATAAGAAGATTAGAAGTGGGCTAATAATTAGGAATTTAATTAGTAAGTTGTTCTATTAGGAAGTCTGCAGTGGTAGGGATCCTTTACTCTCACCGTTGAAAAAATATTTCTCTGGTGGTATTTAAAGATGATCCTCGGTTTTTTTTGTAAGGGGCCAGAGCAACTTGGCACCTATTAGTAGGAATCCTAAAGCGGCAAGTGTTTTTAAAATATCACTTGGAATCATTGCTGCAATAGAACTTCCAGCTACTACACCAAAGAAGCTAGCAAGAACAAGTGCGCATGATGAGCCTAAAAGGACTGCTAGAGGCCTATTAGAGGAACCACTGATGGCAACAGTTGCTAATTGAGTTTTATCTCCTAGTTCAGCCAAGAAGACAGTTGTGAAAGTCGTTAGGAAAAGAGTAAACATTTAGGAATAACGAAGGTTTTGATATATAGACACAATGGACTGAGAAGAAATTAATAGGCCAATACCAACCATTAACAAACCAGCAATATAGTTAAATCGTTCAGCAGGCATAACTCTTGATAACCATCTACCTAGTAGAACACCAACTACGCTAGAGCATATCAATGCCAAGGCTGCTCCAATAAATACTATTAATGGCTTACCTGACTGAGCCGTTAATAATAATGTAGCTATCTGCGTTTTGTCACCTAATTCCGCCAAGAAAACAGTAGTAAATGTTGTTATAAAGACACGTGTAAACCCTTTTTGTTCATTGGTTTTTGGTTCTTGTATCAATTTCTTATTCATTGTAAAGTACCTCTTATTTTTTTCTAATTTCTGTTTCAAATCTTTTTAAAACGGCACTATCTTTGCCATATATATGATTAATTTGATCTCGACAGCAATTAATTGCGAATAATTCGACTTGATTTTGCTCTATATTAAAAATATTAGAAATATTAGATACTCTGCAAAAGTCGGGCCTTTCATCATAAATATTACAGTTGCATGAATCCACATTATAGTTGACACACCATCCATTTTTATCTACAAGAGAAAAATATTTTTTTGTTTGCTCTTGATCAAGAAATCTAAGTGCTTCTAGCCTTTCCTCCGGTGACAATCGACAACAAGCACCGCAATTGTTGATGCATTTCCAGTGGAGCATGGATGTTCGGATCATTTAAAGCTGTGACAACGCGTCACAGCGTTGGCTTAAGAATGGACTTTAGGACGGTCTTTCTCTTATTGTGTAATACAGGTAATCAAACCTAATTCGATTCTACGTCGTCTCAAACACACAAACATGGGCAACCTCATACCACTTGCAGCTGTCGTCCTTGCAGGACCAGCAATAATCGCTCTCATCTTCTATAGAAGGTAAGCTGATTTAAACTCTTTTAATTGAAGGACGACCCATGCCTAGAGGATGGAATTATAGTCATGGGATTTTTTAATATAATTTAATTAGGGGTAATTTAAACCCTTTTCGAGAACTTATAATAATTAAATAATACAATTATCTAGTTATATAACAATGATTAACTAACTATTCCTAGAGCTACCTTTGCTTCTTCAATTAAGGACTTAACATACGAGTTGCCTATTAAATCCTTATTAGTAATCAAATCATATGGCGAATTTAACAAAAAAACAAGTTCTTCATTTGTCTCATTAGATAAAACGACTTCCTTATTGTGTCTTATAAAGCATTTATAGATTCGATCCTTTCGTTTAATAGAAATAATTTCATTGAATTCTCTAATAGATCGAATCTCTAGTTGAAAAGATTTCTTACCCTGCCATTCGTTAATAGAAATATGATATGCAATATCAATATACTGAGGCAATTTGATATTCTTTGGAGCTCGCCAATAAATAGATTCTAGTTGAAATTTATCCTGTGATATTAGAAGCTTAAGATGACCTCCTCGTAACTCTTGAAAATTAATAACTTCACATTTTCTCGACCAGAATAAAGGTTTAGTATGACCAACGCCGAATGGCTCTAGTTTTTTTATATGTTCCCACAACTCGATATTTATATCTGAAAGTTTTATATTTGCATCAGGTGTACAACTGAGAAACTTACCTGTGCTTTTATACCATTTATCTGCAATAATATTAAATTGTTCATGCAACCTTGAAATATTTTCTGGTCTTACAGTAAAACCTCCAGCAGCTGGATGACCTCCAAAACTTTCGAGAAAGGATGAGGTTTCTTCTAGGGCATTACTTACATTAAAACCACGAGGGGCCCTAACAGAAGCTCTGAAATTTCCATCTTTATTTCTTGCAAGAAGAGCTGTAGGCCTATTATATTTTTCAACAAGACGTGAGGCTACTATTCCTACTATTCCTTGATGCCAATGTGATTGTGCAATTAAAATAAAAGGAGATAATGCCCCCTCTTCTGCTTCTATAAGTGCTGTAGCCTCTAACTCCACACCATTACTCAATTCTCTACGCTGTTTATTAATATCATCACATTTCTTTGCCATTTCCATAGCTTTTAAAACATCATCCTCAAGAAAAAGATCTAGAATAAGTTCAGGATCTCCAATACGACCAACAGCATTAATTCTAGGTGCTATTTGAAAACTGATGGTCTCAGATTCAATAACATGATTTTTAATTCCACATAACTTATAAAGAGCTTTTAAACCTAGACAATTAGTTCTATGTATATTTTTTAGTCCGTGTTTTAAAATATATCTATTGGAGCCTGTTAAAGGAGCCATATCAGCGATTGTACCAATACAAAAAAGATCGATTAGATCATCCTGAATAGATGATTCAATAAGAGAGTTATCTATACTAGAGGCCAATATATATGCTAAACCAACTCCTGCTAAATTCTTATAAGGCGAATCTAATGGTGTTGTACTAGGATGGATTAAAGCTAGTACAGAAGGTACGCCATTTGTTATTTGATGATGATCAGTAAGTATAATATCTATATTTAAGTCATTTGCTAGATGAATAGCTTCAAAGGCATTTACACCATTATCTACGGTAATAATTAAGGTAATTCCTTTAGAGTGTAATTCCTCTATCATTCTAATATTAAGGCCATATCCATCATCTATACGGCTAGGTATGGCAGCTATAGCTTGGCAATGAGTTTTAAGAAATACTTTTAATAGTAAGGCTGTGCTAGTCATACCATCTGCATCATAATCTCCACAAATGGCTATTTTCTCCTTATTTTTTATAGCTGACTCAATTCTTTCCTTTGCCAAATAAAGTTCTGGATATTGATCCATGGGATTTGGTAAAGGATGCGGATTTAAAATATCTTGTACTTTGCTAATATCATCAAACCCACGTCTGACTAGAATTGCTTTTAAAAATTCTGGAAGGTCTAATTCTGAAAAAACACCTTCAGGCAATGGTCTGGGAAGTGTCCAGGCTTGGTATCCTATATTTGAAAATGAACAAGCCATACTGTTCTTATATGTTTTAACAATAGTGCATCTTTTCATTATAAATTAAATCCTTATGAGAAAACTTAAAACAATTTTCTGGGATGTAGATGGTACTTTGGCTGATACAGAAATGCAAGGGCATAGGATTGCATTTAATCAAGCCTTTGAAAAACTAAAACTAAATTGGCACTGGGATGTTCCAACTTACAAAAGATTACTACAAATTCAGGGTGGTAAAAGTAGGTTAAAATATTATAGTAAATTAAAAGGTATAAGATTAGATGACGACATAATTAAACTTCTACATAATATAAAACAGTCATATTATGAGCAAGCTATAAATACTGGCAAAGTTCCCCTAAGGATAGGAGTTAAAAATTTAGTAGAAGAGCTTCAAAGACTGGAAGTCAATCAATGGATAGTTACAACTAGCGGTAAGAGGGCTGTACAAGCTCTTATAAGAGTTTCATTTGAAAACAATAGCCCGTTTGATGGGCTAACAACAAACGAAGATGTCTTAAACCACAAGCCGCATCCAGATGCCTATATAAAAGCTATAAATGATAGTGGAGCTAAAGCAGAAAATTGTATTGCTATAGAAGATTCTGTACAGGGTCTCATGTCAGCAAATCAAGCGTCATTGCCCTGTGTTCTTACATTATCTCCATGGAACCAGCTGTTCACATCTAAAATGAAAAAAGCAGTTGCTGTTTTAAACCATCTAGGAGATCCGAAAATAAATTGTACAGTTTTTCATGGCCCATGTTGCATTAATCAAAGAGTTACACCAGAATATATTGAAAATTTAATTTCTTAGGTAGCGAATCAAATTTGCAAAATACACGGTTTCAAAAATTTCTAAACAAGATTGGCCTATTTATATCAACATCATTTATAGGCCCATGGAGAAGGCGATGTGTAGGTTTAATTAGCTTATTATTGGGATATTATTTAGGTAGTCATATAACTGTATATTTTCTTGAGGAGTATGGACAAAGGCCACTAGTAGTTCTTATAATGATAATCTTAATAGAAGCATTGATAAGAGTAAGAAGTCGTATCAAGAGAACACCATGGCCAATATTTTGGCTTGCTTTAGATAATATAAGGGTTGGTACTATATATTCAGTAGTTTTAGAAGCATTTAAACTAGGTTCATAGTTTTAATATCTTAATTTTACTAAATCAATATTATCAAATATCAACATCAATATCTTATTAATCCTGATGTATGTTAATTAAGCCTCACTAGTTAAGTATTATTGACTCTGAAGCTGGAAGTCAAATAATTTAGTCATCATCTTCATCGCCTTCATCCATAGGGTATACGAAGCCTTGGGCTCGACCACTTAAGACAGACTTACCAAGTGACAAAGCACGTTCTGCTGCTGTAGCTGCCTTTGCCTTCCATATGGCATGCCTTTGGTTACGTTTGCTTTTTGAGGTCTTCTTCTTAGGGACTGCCATTCGAACAATGTTTATTCCTATCCATATTCCATGTTTGTCATGCCTTGCGTCAAATCGTTAGGCTTAGTACTAGATAACTCTTCTCAAAGCTTTGTAGAGTTAGCATCTTTACTTGAAAACGCTAACCAAAGCCAGTTAAAAGGTTTGTCTCTCGAAATTCGTAAACCATTCTTTGGCAGCAAATTTAGTGACCTTAAGATCAACCTTCAAACCTAGCTATAGCAAGCTTCTTAGCGATATAGAAGCGGGTATAATTGAATCGCTTACAATGGTTCCTGCCAGAAGAGAAGTCATAGTTGTATATAAAGATGGCAGTTCAGCTAAAGTTCCTATACTTCAAAACGATCAATTAATTCTTCAGACAGCAAAGTCATCAGATACGCAATTAACCGTAAAAGACATACGAGGGGAGCAAGCTATAGCATCATTTGCTGGGAATTTTGCAATAGTGATGATTTTCATAGTAGGGCTTTCTATTCTTATTAAACGATCAGCAAAAATAGCGAATCGAACAATTGGTTTTGGACGTAGTCAGCCAAGAATGAAATCTCAGGAAGACCTAAATATTCGATTTGAGGATGTTGCTGGTATTTCAGAGGCTAAAGAAGAATTATTGGAAGTAGTAACATTCCTAAAAAGGCCAGAAAAATTAATAAAGTTAGGTGCACAAATACCGAAAGGAATTCTCCTAGTAGGCCCACCTGGTACGGGTAAAACATTATTAGCAAAAGCTATAGCTGGTGAAGCTAATGTTCCGTTTTTTTCTATAGCTGCATCGGAATTTGTTGAATTATTTGTGGGTGTAGGAGCTAGTAGGGTCAGAGATCTATTTAATAAGGCAAAGCAAAAGTCACCTTGTATTATTTTTATCGATGAGATTGATGCAGTTGGCAGACAAAGAGGGGCAGGTATTGGTGGGGGAAACGATGAAAGAGAGCAAACTCTTAATCAATTGTTGACAGAAATGGATGGATTTACAGAAAATTCTGGTGTTATTCTTTTAGCAGCAACTAATCGGCCTGATGTTCTCGATTCGGCCTTAATGCGCCCTGGAAGATTTGATAGAAGAATTGAAGTTTTACTACCTGACAAAAATGGGAGGCTAGATATATTAGCTGTCCATGCAAGAAGTAAGCCTTTAGCTAGTAATGTTTGCTTAAACAAGATAGCCTTAAAAACACCTGGTTTTTCAGGTGCTGATCTTGAGAATTTATTAAATGAATCTGCTATAGTTGCGGCTAGAGAGGAACATAAAGATATTAATGATAAACATATAGACAAAGCATTAGAGCGAATTACTATGGGATTGTCAACCTCTGCTCTTCAAGATTCTTCTAAGAAAAAATTAATTGCTTATCATGAAATTGGTCATGCCTTAGTAGCAGTATTAACACCCTTAGCAGATAAGCTTGACAAAGTTACTCTTCTACCTAGAGGTGCAGGAATTGGAGGATTTACTAGATTTAGGCCTGATGAAGAAATACTTGATTCTGGCTTAATATCAAGAGGTTATTTATATGCAAAATTAGTTGTAGCACTTGGTGGCAGAGCTGCCGAGATTTTAGTTTTTGGTCAAAGTGAAGTTACTCAAGGTGCTTCATCAGATATAGAGAGTGTATCCCAAATAGCTAGA